>NZ_CP149926.1:852287-1167075 GCF_037949285.1 Thioclava sp. GXIMD4216 | reverse complement strand
GCACCTTCCACCACCTGATCGCCCGCTATCTGAACGACGAGATCTCGCCCGTGCAGGACGTCAAGCAGAACACCCGCGAGCAATATCGCCACTATGGCAACTACTGGCGCGGCGCGATCGGCGACATGCTGGTAACGGATGCCGATTACGCCGCGATCAGGCGCTGGGAAAAGGCGATGAAGGACAACGGGCGCAGCACCCATTTTATCGCCACCTCCTTCCGGCACCTGCGGATCTTCGTCAATTACGGGGTGCAGATCGAGTTCGAGGGCGCGGCCAAGCTGTCCCTGATTCTCTCGAAGACGCGCTTCAAATCGCCCAAGCCCCGCACCATCGCCCCCACGGCGGAACAGATCGCCGCCGTGATCGAGAAGGCGGACGAGCTGGGCTATCGCGCCTTTGCCACCGGCTACATGATGCAGTGGTGGTTCGCCCTGCGCGCCGTTGATGTGCGCGGCCAGTATCTGCGCCCGACCGATGACGACCGGACGGGGATCATGCGCGGCGGGCGGCGCTGGCAGGACGGGCTGACATGGGACATGATCGATGCGGACCTCACGCAGATCCGCAAGACGCCCTCGAAAACCGAGCGCAGCGATAGCGAAGCCATGATCTTCGACCTGACCGCCGTGCCGGAGCTGCGCGCGCGCCTGGACGAGACGCCGGTCAATGATCGCGTGGGGCCGGTGATCATCGACAAGAACGGCATGCCTTACGATCGCCACCACTGGGCGCGGATGTTCCGGCTGGCGGCACGGGCGGCAGGCCTGCCGAAAGAGCTGAAGATGATGGATGCGCGCGCCGGTGCGATCAACGATGCCAAGCGCCACGGCGCCACGCCGATCCAGCTGCAGCACCAGGCGAACCACACCAATATGCGCACGACCGACCGCTATATCCGGGAGAAGAATGACTCGGTGGCCGAGGTCGTAAAACTGCGCCGTTCCACGTGAATCAGGCCCGATTACAACGTTACAACGGTTGGATACAACTCGTTACAACTCGGAACGGCGTTTCAGCTAAGTCATTGAAAAATGGTACCGCTTCCCTGGCTTGAACAGGGGACCTCTGGATCCACAATCCAGCGCTCTAACCAACTGAGCTAAAGCGGCACCGTGAGGCGGGATTTACCGATTGCTGCGGAGGATTGCAAGGGGGGTGTGACAGGTTTTTGGCATTTTCCTTGCCTCAGCCCATAATCACGTCTAGGCAACGCGCAACACCCCAATCGGAGACAGGATATGAGCATCAACAGCGAACATGAAACCGCCGCGAACCTGCAAATCGGTCCGACCGATCGCGGTATGGTGCGAATCTATCTGGAAGGGGACGGGCTCGATCTGCCGATGGATTTCGATCCTGACGAGGCCGAAGAGATCGCCGAAGAACTGCGCGCGGCAGCCGATGCGGCCCGCCAGATCCAAGCCGAAACCGGCAGCGGCAAATCGCCCAAGAAAAAGAAATAATCTCAGCGGGCGGCTTCGGGCAGAACCGGCAAGGACGGGTCACGAAAGCCTTGAAGCCGCGCGGCTGCCACCCGCGCGAAATCCAGCGTCAGCGCCTTGCGACGGGCGGGGGCCAGACGCGCCTCGGGGGCGTCGCGCAGCATTTCAGCCCCATAGCCATCGGCGATAAACAGCCCCGTATCCTCGGGCAGAAGCTCCAGAGGGAATGTAGCATCCACCGCCCAGAAATAGCGGTCGCACCAGTCCAGATAGCCCTGCCATTTACGGTCGGATGTAAAATCCGCACGGCTCGATTTGCATTCGACAATCCAGATCTCGCCCTTACGGGTCAGCCCCATCACATCGGCACGTAGGCGCGGGCGGAGCGGCATCTCCAGCACCGAGGCCAGCCCCAGATCGGCCAGCGCACGCGCCACACCACGGGCCAGCACCTGACCCGGCTGCATATCGGAAAGAGATCGGCTATCGGACATAGCCCGAAAATGAACGAAGCCAGAACATAAGTCCAGCCCCCTTCCCCTCACAAGTTACCCCCGCATGTCATCAAGGGGCTTGCGCAGAGCTGCACGCTTTCCTATCTGTGGATTCGGCGGTTACTGCTCTTCTCGTAACGGGAACGTCTTTCCAGTGGCCTATACCGATTCCGAGGGAGCTGGCTCTGTCAGGGTCTTGGCCTTGTTACCTGGCGCCCACCTGATTTTTCAGGTCCTCGGGAAATTCAACCTCCCAACGGTTGCTGCGGTTTCCGCCACCTCATGAAAAAGGCCCCGAGTTTCCTCGGGGCCTTTTCAATTCTGTAAACCCGATCACAGGTTCTCGGTCTGGGGCATGCCCAAGACGTGATAGCCGCAATCGACCATAATCGTCTCGCCAGTAGTGCAGGCGCCGTAATCCGACGACAGCCAGACAGCCGTGCCGCCGATCGATTCCAGCGTCGCGTTCGACCGCAGCGGGCTATTGGCCTCCGTGTGGCGGAAGGTCTTGCGCGCGCCACCAATGGCGGCCCCCGCCAGCGTTTTCATCGGACCGGGCGAGATCGCGTTCACGCGGATGCCCTGCGGACCAAGGTCGTTGGCCAGATAGCGCACCGAGGATTCGAGTGCCGCCTTGGCCACGCCCATCACGTTATAGAAGGGCGTCACGCGGTTGGAACCGGCATAGGTCAGCGTGATAATCGAGCCGCCATTCGGCATCAGCTCTTCGGCACGGCGACCGATATCGATCAGGCTGAAGCAGCTGATCGACAGCGAGTTCTTGAAGTTCTCGCGGGTAGTATTGATGAAACGGCCCGCCAGCTCGTTCTTGTCGGAATAGGCAATCGCATGAACGATGAAATCAAGGCTGCCCCACTCGTCTTTCAGACGGGCAAAAGCCGCATCCATCGAGGCATCATCGGTCACATCCACATCCACAAGGAAGGACGAGCCCAGCGACTCTGCCAGCGGCTGCACGCGCTTGCCGAAGGCCTCGCCCTGATAGGAAAACGCCAGTTCTGCGCCTTCCTCGGCCAGCGCCTTGGCGATCCCCCATGCGATGGAGCGGTCATTGGCCACCCCCATGACAAGCCCGCGCTTGCCCTTCATCAACTCGGCCATTCAGGCGACCCCTTACTCTTGGTACTTGCTCATGACGAGCGATGCGTTGGTGCCGCCAAAGCCGAAGCTGTTGGACAGGACGGAATCATGCTCGACATTGTCGATCAGCCGGGTCGCGATCTCTTCGGGACGCAGCGCCGGATCAAGCTCGGTCACGTTGATCGAGGGCGCAATGAAGCCGCCCTGCAGCATCAGCAGCGAATAGATCGCCTCGTTGACGCCCGCAGCCCCCAGCGCGTGGCCGGTCATCGACTTGGTCGAGGAGATCGGCGCATGGTCTTCGCCCAGCACGCGGCGGACAGCTTCGACCTCGCGCACATCGCCCACGGGGGTCGAGGTGCCATGCGCGTTGATATAGGTAACCTTACGGCCTTCCGGCAGGGTTGCGGTGGCCAGACGCATCGCGCGCTCGCCGCCCTCACCCGAAGGCGCCACCATGTCATACCCATCCGAGGTCGCGCCATAGCCGGTGACTTCGGCATAGATCTTGGCACCACGGGCCTTGGCATGTTCCAGCTCTTCGAGAACCAGAATACCGCCGCCGCCACCGATGACAAACCCGTCGCGGGTCGCATCAAAGGCACGCGCAGCCGTTTCCGGCGCATCGTTATATTTCGACGACATCGCGCCCATCGCGTCAAACAGGCACGACAGCGTCCAGTCGACTTCCTCGCCACCGCCTGCAAAGACGACATCCTGCTTGCCCATCTGGATCAGCTCGGCCGCGTTGCCGATGCAATGTGCCGAGGTCGAGCAGGCCGAGGTGATCGAGTAGTTCACACCCTTGATCTTGAAGGGCGTCGCGAGACAGGCCGAGACGGTCGAGGACATGGCCTTCGTCACCATGAAGGGGCCCATCCGCTTGGGGCTGCCCTTTTCAACGGTGATGCTATGCGCCTGGAACACGCTCGAGGTCGACGGACCACCCGAGCCTGCCACAAGCCCCGTGCGCTCGTTCGAGACCTGATCGTCCGACAGGCCCGAATCCGCGATCGCCTGCTGCATGGCGATATAGGCATAAGCCGCAGTCGGCCCCATGAAGCGCAGTTGGCGCTTGTCGATCAGCGCCTCGAAATCGACCTCCGGCACACCGGCGACCTGGCTACGGAAGCCACGGTCGGCATAGTCTTGCTGGAAGGTGATCCCCGATTTGCCCGCGCGCAGGCTGGCGGTGACTTCTTCGGCGGAGTTGCCGATCGGGCTGACGATGCCCAGACCGGTAATAACGACACGGCGCATAGCTGGCCTCCTCGTAATCTGTCTCGGATCAGCTCTCGGAGAGAGCGACCTTCATATCCTTGACCACATAGATCACCTCGCCATCGGCTTCGACGATCCCGTTGGCCACGCCCATGGTCAGGCGGCGTGTTTGCACGGCTTTGGTGAAATCGACCTTGTAGGTCAGCATCTTGCGTTCGGGGCGCACCATGCCGGTCAGCTTGACCTCGCCCACACCCAGCGCATAGCCGCGCCCTTGCCAGCCGCGCCAGCCAAGGTTGAAGCCGGTAAGCTGCCACAGACCGTCAAGGCCCAGACAGCCCGGCATGATCGGGTTGCCGGGGAAGTGGCAATCAAAGAACCAAAGATCCGGCTTGATGTCGAACTCGGCCACAACATGACCCTTGCCGAATTCGCCGCCATCACCGGAAATCTCGGTGATACGGTCCATCATCAGCATGGGCGGTGCGGGCAATTGCGCATTGCCGGGGCCAAACAGCTCGCCGCGTGCGCATTTCAGTAATTCGTCCCGGTCGAAGCTCGTCGGAAAGCCTGCCATGGAATATTCTTCCCCCCTTGGGTCCAGTTTCGTTCCCTCTAACACCCGTCTAGGCAAAGACGCAAGGCTGCTGACGCTTTGCGACCTGCGTCAAATGCAACTGGGGGTGCCAATTCCGCGCGACATATGCGACATTTTTATGAAGTTTGCACGCAGCCAGATTGAAACTTTCCCGCCCCAAGCGCATATTGGGGTGAGGAGAAACGGATTAAATGGCACCCAACGCACGCGACCGTGGCCAGCAATGGCTTGCCAAAGGGGGATTGCGCCCCACCCGCCAGCGCCTTTCGCTGGCGTCCTTGCTTGTGGGCGATGGCGAGGACCGCCATGTGACCGCCGAGCTGCTGCATACCTCGGCACTGGATGCCGGCGAGCGTGTCTCGCTTGCCACCGTCTACAATACCCTGCGCGCGTTCTGCGATGCGGGCCTCATGCATGAGGTCACGGTAGATGGCACGCGCAGCTATTTCGACACCCGCATGGATGACCATCCGCATTTCTTCTGGGAGGACGAGGCCCGCATTTCCGATGCGCCCAAAGAAGACATGCAGATCACCAAGCTCCCGACCCCGCCAGAGGGATACGAGATTGCCTCGGTCGATGTGGTGGTGCGGCTGCGCAAGCTGTAGCCACACCCTTCAGCCTTTCACGAAGACCCGCCCCTGCAGATCGCTCTGCCCGCTGTCATGGACCTGCGGAATGGCCCCCTGCCGGACATGGATCAGAAAATCGCGCCCCAGCCTCAGCTTGTCCTCGACAGAAAACGCCGCCCATTGCGGTCCGTAGATGTCATGCAGATGGAACGGCCCCTGCGGATGGCCGGTCAACCGGTTGGTAAAATGATGCAACGTGTCCGTCAGTGTCATGGCGCAACATCTCCCTGTGAGATCCCCTTCGACAACGACATAAATCCGTTACAGTTCCGCCTCTTTGATCTGGCGCATTTTGCCATGACGCCCGCATGAAGAAAGGCGCCCCCTGAAGAGCGCCTTTGCAAAGAAGCCGTGGCCCTTTCGGACCCGAAACGCCGGACCCTCAGTCCTTGGCGCGCTCCTGATAGGCCAGATCCTCGGTGTTGATCACGATGCGGGTGCCCACGCCGATATGCGGCGGCACCATCACACGGATACCACCGGTGCAGGTCGAGGGCTTGTAGGACGAGGACGCCGTCTGGCCTTTGACAACCGGCTCGGTCTCTTCGACTTCCACGGTGACCTTCTGCGGCAGTTCGATCGCGATCACGCCATCATTATAGGTTTTCAGCCAGCAGCGGATCCCGTCGCGCAGGAACACTTTCGCATCGCCGATCACGTCCTCGGACACGGCAACCTGTTCGTAGGTGGTGGGTTCCATGAAGTGATAGCCTTCGCCATCTTCATAGAGGAAGTCGAATTCACGCTCTTCGACATGCGCGCGCTCCACACCTTCGGTGGTTTTCCAGCGTTCGGAGACTTTGGTGCCATCCGAGATGCGGCGCATATTGACCTGGGTCACCGGAGTGCCCTTGCCGGGGTGGAAGCTTTCTGCCGTCAGAACGACATAGAGGTGGCTGTCGATTTCGACAACATTGCCCTTGCGCAGCTGCGAGGCGATGACTTTAACCATTGCATTTCCTTTGAACGAGATGCCCGCTTGGGCAAATGAGGCTCAGGCACGGCGTGAAGACTGGCGCCCGGATGCCCCGTCGCCTAAACCATCTGAAGACGGATTTCCAGTTCAAAGCCTGTTCGAAAGCGCAAGAGATGACCGAAACACCCTGGTGGCACCCCCATCGCCACGCCGACCGCCGCCCCCTTTTGCTGGCACGCAACAAAGTTCAGGCCGCGCTCCGGCAGTGGTTTGCCGATCAGGACTTCCTCGAAACCGACCCCGCCTGCCTGCAAACCAGCCCCGGCAATGAGGCGCATCTGCATGCTTTCGCCACCGATCTCATCGGCCATGACGGGGTGGCGCATCGGATGTATCTGCACACCTCGCCCGAATTCACGATGAAAAAGATCCTTGCGGCGGGCGAGCCCCGGATCTTCGCCTTCGCCCATGTCTGGCGCAACCGCGAAAACGGCAACCGCCATAGTGCCGAATTCACCATGCTGGAATGGTATCGCGCCGATACCCCCTATGACCGGCTGATCGAGGATGCCCATGCGATGCTGGCCCTTGCCGCACGCGCCTGCGGGGCGGATCACCTGCACTATCGCGGCATCACCTGCGACCCTTTCGCGCCGGTGGAACGGATTTCGGTGGCCGAAGCCTTCCAGCGCTATGCGGGCATCGACCTGCTGGCCAGCTGCCGCGCCGATGGGTCAACCGACCGCGCAACATTGGCCGCCGAATGCGCGCGGGTGGGTTTTGCCATTTCCGAGGATGACGGTTGGGCCGATATTCTGTCAAAAGTGCTGGTGGATCGGGTCGAACCGCATCTGGGCCACGGGCGGATCACCGTGCTCGACCGCTATCCGACCGCCGAGGCCGCCCTCGCCCGCCCCTGCGCCGATGACCCGCGCGAGGCGGAACGCTTCGAGCTTTACGCCTGCGGGGTGGAGCTGGCCAATGCCTTCGGAGAGCTCACCGACCCCGCCGAGCAACGCCGCCGTTTCGAGGCCGAGATGGACGAGAAAGAGCGCATCTATGGCGAGCGCTACCCGCTGGACGAGGATTTCCTTGCCGCGCTGGAACTGATGCCGGAGGCCTCCGGCATCGCGCTCGGCTTTGACCGTCTGGTGATGCTGGCCACAGGTGCCCCCCGCATCGACGACATCCTCTGGAGCCCTATCGCACAGCCCAGAAGCCCGCGATAAGATCATCGCAGACCTTCGGGCTGTAGTCGCTGGGCAGCCCCAGCAGATCGGGGGCGCGCTCATCCGTGGTGATGCGCGTTTCCGGCATATCCGGGTCGCGGGACACATCGGCTTGGCCCGTCAGAAGATTGACATCGCAGAGCACCGATTCAGCGCTTAATCTGTCCGATTGCACGATAGTCACCCCCGCCACGATATACCGCCCCTCGCGGAAGGCCACATGCCATTGCAAACTGCTCCCGTTGCGCCCGCAGGTATCGCAGCCCGTCGCGATGGTAAAACGGCCCGGCTTTGTTGAGGTAACCGAGTCTAACATAGTGAGGTTCGCCCAAAGAGGACCAATCACAACTGGCGGCTCGGCTGTGTCCTTCGAGATAACAAGCACCCGATCAAGATCGCGCGTCGTGAGATCGGTGATCAGCTCCTCTGTCCCATCGCCATCCGCGTCAAAGTGATATTCCTCAACGACCGGCCCCTCGACGATGGGCTGGGACAGGGCGGCTGAAGCGGCAAGGCAGAAGGATGCGGATAGAAAGAAGAACTTCATCAGAAACAGGGTCGAACCCCCTATTGAAAAGGCGACAAATGCCGATGCAGCCGTAGGACCTCGATCGGGACCACATCAAGCGTGCGCTGATGGGTCGCCTCCAGCACGATCTCGGGCGCGCAGCCCTCGTCATGCGCTTCCAGAAACCGCCCCGCGCACAGGCACCAGCGATCTCCGGGTTTGAGGCCCTCGAATCCGTATTCGGGACGCGGGGTCGAGAGGTCATTGCCGATATAGGCCGACCACGCGAGAAACTCTTTGGTCATGATCGCGCAAACCGTATGGGCGCCATGATCCTCGGCGCAGGTATTACAATGGCCATCGCGAAAGAACCCGGTCAGAGGCACCAGCGAACAAGGCTCCAACGGGCCACCCAAGACATTGACCGGCAGATCCTTATCCATCCTATCCCCCGCATGGCATCCGGATCACGATAATCCGGCAACCGAAGCCTGCCCCCGAACGGGATATCCGTCAAGACAGGCGTGCCCTTAGGCGGACAGGCGGCGGGGCCTTTCCCCAAAAAGGGCAGCGCCCCACGCTGCCCTTTTTCTGAAACTCAGTAGATATACCGGATCTGGTCCATCCAGTAACGTTCCATACGTTTGAGGGTCCGGTTCATTTCGTCCATCTGTTCGAAATCGATCACGCCACGCGTGCCCATCCCGTCAGCATGGCGCTCGAACAGTTCGCGCACCGCATCATGCAGCTTGCGCCCCTTATCCGTCAGCTTGACCCGCACCGAGCGGCGGTCCACATCACAGCGCTGGTGGTGCATATAGCCGTTTTCCACCAGTTTTTTCAGGTTATAGCTGACATTCGAGCCCTGATAATAGCCACGGCTCTTCAATTCGCCTGCCGTGACCTCGTTATCGCCGACATTGAACAGCAAAAGGGCCTGAACCGGATTGATCTCGATGATCGCCAGACGTTCGAATTCGTCCTTGATCACATCCAGCAGCAATCTGTGCAGCCGTTCCACAAGGGCCAGCGTGTCCAGATACCCGGTCATGAGCCCCTGCTGCATGGCGCGGTCCGCGACCACGCCGCCCATCTGGCCCATAGGGGGTTCTATACTCATCTCATTCTCCGCATCATCTATGCCCCGAAAGACACCATGCGGGAAAATGCCAAAATTTCGGTTAAGCGAATTAAATCTATCGCAAATCTGACAATAATTTTCAGACAACATGGCGGAAGCAAGGCAATTTGCCCCTTCCGCCATAATTGAATCATGCAACCGAATGACGTTTTTTCGCAAAGGCCGCAATCACTTGCAGCAGTTGAAGATACTCCGGCGGGCAGGGTTTCGCCCCCGACACCCACAGATAGAGATCCTGATCATATTCTTCCAACAGCGCGTCATAGAGGTCCAAGGTGGCCGGATCCATCTTTGCCAGCTCGCTATCGGCAAAGGGGCCAAGCACCATGTCCATCTCTTTCATCCCGCGCCGCCAGCTGCGCATCACCATCCGCTTCAACCGTGCTTCCGGCGTTTCCTGAACCTGTCCGGTCATTGGCTCTCTCCCGCTTTGACCCTGCGCTCCAGCCGTTCCAGCCGCGCATCGAGGTCTTTGATCACCGCACGGGCCTCGCGTATCTCGCGCAAGATCTCCCGCTCTCGTTCTGCCTCATCTACCCCTTGCGGCGGCCCGTCAAGTCCAGCGCCCTCGCCATTGAGCAGCCACATCAGCGAAACATTCAACATACCCGCCACCATCTGCAACTTGTTGGCACGCGGGTCGGCCATATCCTCTTCCCATGACTGCAGCGTCTCCAGCCGCACGCCCAGCTTTGCGGCCAGTTCGGTCTGGCTCAGCCCTGCGGCCTCGCGCGCGCCCTCCAGCCTGTCGCCAAAGGTCGCGGCATCTTCGCCATACCAGTCATCCGCCATGGGGCCTCCTCTTGATCGCCATTTGACCCGAGCGTAAGACATGGCCACGCAAGTTACAAACCCATCCGAACGGAGCCCCTCATGGCCTTTCTCTCCGACAGCCTCGCCCGCGTAAAACCCTCGCCCACCGTGGCCATGACTGGCAAGGCGGCAGAGCTGAAGGCCGCAGGGCGCGACATCATCAGCCTTTCGGCGGGCGAGCCCGATTTCGACACGCCGCAGAACATCAAGGATGCAGGCGCCCGCGCCATTACTGAGGGCCGCACCAAATATACCACCGTTGACGGGATCGCCGAGCTGAAACAGGCGATCTGCGATAAATTCGCCCGCGAGAACGGGCTGAGCTATACGCAAGCGCAGATCAGCGTGTCCTCGGGCGGCAAGCAGGTGCTGTTCAACGCCTTCATGGCCACCCTGAACCCGGGCGACGAGGTCATCATCCCCACGCCTTATTGGGTCAGCTACCCCGATATGGTGCTGATCGGGGGCGGCACGCCGGTCTTCGTGCAGGGTCAGGCGGATATGGGCTATAAGATCACGCCCGAGGCTTTGGAGGCCGCGATCACGCCGCAAACCAAATGGTTCCTCTTCAACTCGCCCTCCAACCCCTCGGGGGCGGGCTATACGCGGGCAGAGCTGAAGGCGCTGACCGATGTGCTGATACGCCACCCCCATGTCTGGGTGATGACCGACGACATGTACGAACACCTCGTCTTTGACGGCTTCGAATTCTGCACCCCCGCCGAGGTGGAGCCCGCGCTTTATGACCGCACGCTGACGGTGAACGGCGCGTCCAAAGCCTATGCGATGACCGGCTGGCGGATCGGTTATGCCGGTGGTCCGGTGGAGCTGATCACCGCGATGCGCAAGATGCAGTCGCAATCCACCTCGAACCCCTGCACCATCAGCCAATGGGCCGCTGTCGAGGCGCTGAACGGGCCGCAGGATTACATCCGCGACAGCCGCGAGGCCTTCCACCGCCGCCGCGATCTGGTGGTTGCGGGGCTCAACGCCTGCCCCGGCATCACCTGCCCCACGCCCGAAGGGGCCTTCTATGTCTACCCGTCCATCAAGGACTGCATCGGCAAAACTTCGGCCCAAGGCACCAAGATCACCGATGACGAGACCTTCTGCACGGCGCTTCTGGAAGAAACCGGCGTGGCCACGGTGTTCGGCGCAGCCTTCGGCCTCAGCCCCAACTTCCGCATCAGCTACGCCACCTCGGACACGGTGCTGACGGAGGCTTGCAACCGGATCAAACGCTTCTGCGAAGGCCTCAGGTAAGCCACATCGCGAAGGTCGCACCACCCTGCGGCCAGCCGATTACGACACGTCTGGAACAAAAAGAAAAGCCGCTCGGTCGAGCGGCTTTTCCCGTTTGACTCAGGCCGCTTTCACGCCCGATTTACGACGACGCAGCGCCGCAAAGCCACCCAGCGCGCCAAGCAGCAAAATGCCACCCGCCGGAAGCGGCACGGGGCTGACCTGCTCATCGCCACCACCGTGACCGCCGTGGCCACCATGACCACCCTGCCCGTCATGACCGAAATCGGCCGAGCAGCCACAATGCGGTTTGGTCGCCTCGGCATAATCAGGGGTATCCCCCCACTTATGGTCGTCTTGGTCTTTCCAGTCCTTGTCAGACCCGAACCAATCCCCATGCCCCTCGGATTTGAAGTCGCTGGAATAGCCATAATCCTTGCTATCCATGGACTTAGAGTCCGCTTGGTATGTCGATGCGAATACCGAGCTTCCCCACACGCAAATCGTCGCAACAGTTGCGATTTTCTTAATCATAAAAAAACATCCTTATAGGCTGTCAAAAGCGTGCCCCACCCACCACAGGTCGAGTCACGTAAGGTAAACATGTTTCTCCACCCGAGAATTGCAATGAGGATTTTTTTCAATCGGCGGAAGATCGCATAATATGCCATTATCAAGCCGGAAGAGCCATATTTTATTGACCCCTCGCGCAAGCGGTCAGTTGATCCCCCACCGCAGTTGTCGTTAAGGATGGTGCATCAACAGTCTGGAAGCTGCCCCATGAGCCTCGATCTGCCCGAATATTACTTCCGAATCCGCGAGAATGGCGCGGCCGTATTTCGGGTAGACACCCAGAACCGCCAGCGCCGGATCGAGATGGATCAGATCGCCGTGGTCAATATCCGCAATGGAGACATCAAACCGCAGGGCGGGCGCGAGCTGACCGATGCGGATATGCGCCAGATCACCCAATGGATGGCCGATCGCAGTGCCCTGCTGGCGCAGCGCGACATCGACGACATCCACCGCGCCGTCGATTACCTGAACCTGACCACGCAATGGGTGCAGTCAAAAGCCACCGATGCACAGCTCGAGCATGTCACAGACGCGCTGTTGCTGGCCATGCATGATCTGCGCAGCGTTCTTGTGCGCAAGAAGGCCGAGCGGCTGATGGGACAGCAGGCCGAGACCCGCGACGATTAGGCCATAGGGCGCCGCCCGCCGCCGCGCACGACCCAGAAGCGATACATCAGCAGCGACGAGGCCGTGGCAAGCCCTGCGGCCAGCCCCAGCCAGACCCCGTGCGATTGCAGCCCTACATGGAAGGCCAGCACATAGCCCGTGGGAATCCCGACCAGCCAATAGCTGGCCAGCGCAATCCACATCGGCACGCGCGTATCCTGCAGGCCGCGCAGCAACCCCATTGCCAGCACCTGCATGGCATCGAACAGCTGGAACAGGCCCGCCAGCGCCAGCAGGCCGCTTGCCAGCAGCAGGATCTGCGCGGAATCCCCGCCCGGCTTCAGGAATAGGCTGACAATCTTTTCCGGAATGCCCAGAAATGCGGTCACCGTGACCGCCACGATGACCAGTGACATGCAGATCACCGTGATGGCCCCGCGCCGCAGATGTTCGGGGGCACCGGCCCCATAGGCGCGCCCTGCCCGCACGGTCGCGGCATTGGCCAGCCCCATATGCAGCATGAAGGCCAGAACACTGGTTTCCATGACAATGCCATTGGCCGCCAGCTCGATTGTGCCAAGCCATCCCATCATCAGCGCGGCCATCTGGAACATGGACGCCTCGGCCAGAATGGTCAGCCCGATCGGAATCCCCATCCGCGCCACGGCCCCGAACGCAGACCAGTCAGGGCGCCAGAACCGCTGCCACAGCGCCACATGCGACAGCCCGCGCGCACGATGGGCATAGACCATCAGCACCAGCATCGACACCGTCTGCACCAGCACCGAGGAAAGCGCCGCGCCGCGCACGCCCATTTCGGGAAAGCCCATCTCGCCAAAGATCAGAAGCCAGTTGCAGACGATATTCAGCCCCACCGCAGAAAGCGTGACCCAAAGCACGATCTGTGTCCGCTCGAACGCCGAAAGATAGCTGCGCAGCACCGCCACCACCAGCATGGGCACGATGCCAAGCCCCGCGATGCGCAGATAGTCCTGTGCCAGCCTCGCGGTTTCGGGGGCCTGCCCCAATGCCTGTAGCACCGCAGCGGAATGCCACATACAGGGAATCGAGACCAGCCCCGTCAGCACCGACAGCCACAGCGCCATACGGGTATCGCGCCGTGCCTGCGTTTCGTCATTGGCCCCCAGCGCCATCGAGACGCGCCCGATGATCGCATTGGCAAAGCCCGTGCCGAAGAGAAAGAAGAAGAACAGGTAATTCGTGCCCAGAACCACAGCGGCCAGTTCCGGCACCCCGTACCAGCCCATCATGATCGTATCGGTCACACCAAGCCCTGCTGCCGCAAGGTTCGACCCTACCAGCGGCAAGCCCAGCGTAAGAATGGCGCGCATATGGCCAAACGCCCCCATCGAGGTGTCGAGGGGTTTGTCGGTCTGGGTCATCACGGGGCTGGCCATTTCGCATTCCTGATCGAGTGGTCAATAATCAGCCCGTGCCACGCCCCCATGAACCCGTCAAGCCTTAGTAAGCATCGCTAGGATTGCGCGCGGCGTTACTTTTGCGTCATCGGGGCGCGCCGGGGAAGGCGGGCGCGGCCTGTAATCATCGGCGTCACAAGGTTCTCGCGCTTCCAGAAGCGATACCAGAAAATCGCCAGCACATGTATGATGACCAGCGCCAGCAGCAGATTGGCGAGGGTCTCGTGCAGATCAACCGCCCGCACGGCGTTCTCGTACCCCACCCAATCCGCAAAGGGGCCGACATTGATATAATCATCCGGATCGGACACCAGACCCGTGCCGACCTGCGCCGCCAAGAGCCCCAAGATCAGCACAACCGATAACGCGCCCACAGGATTATGCCCGCGCGTGTAGGACGGCTTGCGCGACACCAGCGTGCGACCATAGCGCGCAATCGCGCCGGGCCCTTTTACAAAGCTGGCAAACCGCGCCGTTTGCGGGCCGAAAAACCCCCAGAAGACGCGGGCCACGACCAGCGCGCCGATGCCGTAGCCCAGCCAGAAATGCAGGCTCATGTCAACGGGCCCCCATTTTCCAAGCCCCCATGCACCACAGACCAGCACCACCAGCGCCCAATGGAACGCGCGCACGAAAGGATCCCAGACCGGCACTGTCTCGAAGCGGCTGTCGGTGTCGGAGGGATCCGATTGAAATCGATGCGTCATGACAAATCCTTTTTCAAAACCCTGCCCGCCGAGTGTCGCGCAAGGTCGCTCTGATGTCATGCAGTAAATCGGTCAGGACGGGGCAGCGGTCAGGATGGACGCTGCATCACGAAATCGATCAGCGCGGCACGGCCCGAATGCCCCTCTCCCTCGCTCAGATCGGCATCGTAATCGGCCTGATGCAGGATTTTCCAGCGCGGAAACGCCTCGCGCAGCAGATCCAGATCATAGAGCTGTTCCACATTGCTCGGCCCGCCTGTGCCATAGCGCGGCTGACGACGGGCAAAGCCGTGGATCATAACCACCCCTCCCGGCGCGACCGCACGCCGCATGCCGTCGAAAATATCCTCGCGGAAGGCCGGATCGGCAAACTGGATGAAACAGGCCAAAAGCGCGTCATATTCGGCCACGGGCCAATCCCAGCCGCGCAGATCCTGCGATAGCATGGTGATCGTCACCCCCCGCGACGCCGCCAGCCGCTGGGCTTTCTCACGCGCCGGAGCCGAAAGCTCGACCCCCGTCACCTCCAGGCCCTGCTCGGCCAGAAACACGGCATTGCGCCCTTCGCCCTCGGCCAGCGACAGCACGCGCATACCCGGTGTCAGCCGCCCTGCCTGACGGCGCACGAACTCTGCCGGAGCGGTTCCGAAAACATAGTCCGAATGGGCATAGCGTTGATCCCACATTCTCCTCCTCCTTTATATCTTTTGACTCAAAATGGCATTCGCATCCTATGTAACAAGATGACGTAGTCTCTTGCCCTCAAAGGGAAAACCCCTCAGGCACAAACCAGCCTGCCAATGGGCCGTTTTCCACCCATGACGCCCGTAAAACAGGCAGGCGGCAAACCGGCGGCCCCGATCCGGCCAACCGGACGTGAAACTTCCTGTGGACGGTTTCGGCAGGGCGCTTGCCGATTTTGCCCCAAATGATGTATGGCTCAAGGCCAACCCCACCAAAGAAAGCGAGCAGATGTCCGACGATCTTCTCTCCACCCAGTCCGAGTCCGAATATGACGCCTCCTCTATCGAGGTGCTGGAAGGGCTGGAACCTGTTCGCAAACGCCCCGGTATGTATATCGGCGGCACCGATGAGCGCGCGCTGCACCATATGCTGGCCGAGATCCTCGACAACTCGATGGACGAAGCCGTGGCAGGCCATGCCAGCCGCATCGAGGTCGAGCTGAACGCGGATTACTCGATCACCGTGCGCGACAATGGCCGCGGCATCCCGATCGACCCGCACCCGAAATTTCCGGGTAAATCGGCGCTGGAGGTGATCCTGTGCACGCTGCATGCGGGCGGCAAATTCTCGGGCGATGCCTATGCAACCTCGGGCGGCCTTCACGGGGTGGGCGCGTCGGTGGTGAATGCGCTGTCGGATCTGATGGTGGTGCAGGTTGCCAAGAACAAGAAGCTCTACGAACAGCGCTTCTCGCGCGGCATCCCGCAGGGGCCGGTCGCGGAAATCGGCGCCGCCCCCAACCGTCGCGGCACCATGGTCACCTTCCATGCCGACGAGCAGATCTTCGGCCATCACCGCTTCAAACCCGCGCGGCTGATCAAGATGGTGCGCTCGAAGGCCTATCTGTTCTCGGGCGTTGAAATCCGCTGGAAATCCGCGATCGACGATGGCGAGACGCCCACCGAGGCCACCTTCCACTTCCCCGGCGGTCTGGCCGACTACCTGATGGAAACGCTGGGCAAGGCGATGACCTATGCCGACCGCCCCTTCTCGGGCAAGGTCGAGTTCCGCGAGAAATTCAACGTCCCCGGTTCGGTCGAATGGGCGATCAACTGGACCCCCTCGCGTGATGGCTACATCCAGTCCTATTGTAACACCGTCCCCACCCCCGAGGGCGGCACCCATGAGGCGGGCTTCTGGTCGGCGATCCTCAAGGGCATCCGCGCCTATGGCGAGCTAATCAACAACAAGAAGGCGTCGAACATCACCCGCGACGACCTGATCACGGGCGGCTGCGCGCTGGTGTCCTGCTTTATCCGCGAGCCCGAATTCGTCGGCCAGACCAAGGACCGTCTGGCCACCGTCGAGGCGCATCGTCTGGTCGAGGGCGCCGTCCGCGACCATTTCGACAACTGGCTGGCCTCGGATACGAAATCCGCCGGCGCAATCCTCGATTTCCTTGTGCTGCGCGCCGAAGAGCGTCTGCGCCGCCGTCAGGAAAAGGAAACCGCCCGTAAATCGGCCACCAAAAAGCTGCGCCTACCGGGCAAGCTGACCGATTGCACCGCGAAAAACCGCGCCAATACCGAGCTGTTCATCGTCGAGGGCGACTCGGCAGGTGGCTCGGCCAAAGGCGCGCGCAAACGCGAAACGCAGGCTCTGCTGCCGCTGAAGGGTAAAATCCTGAACGTCCTCGGCGCGGCCTCTTCGAAACTGGGCACCAATGCCGAGATCAGCGATATCTGCGAGGCGTTGGGTGTGGGCCTTGGCACCAAGTTCAACGTCGAGGACCTGCGTTACGACAAGATCATCATCATGACCGATGCTGATGTCGACGGTGCGCATATCGCGTCGCTCTTGATGACCTTCTTTTTCACCCAGATGCGCCCGCTGATCGACCAAGGCCACCTCTACCTTGCCTGCCCGCCGCTCTACCGCCTGACCCAAGGCGCCAAGCGCATGTATGTGGCCTCCGACGCCGAGAAAGAGGAATGGCTAGCCAAGGGCTTGGGCGGCAAGGGTAAAATCGACGTGCAGCGCTTCAAGGGTCTGGGCGAGATGGATGCCAAGGACCTGAAAGAAACCACAATGGACCCCGCCACCCGCAAACTGATCCGCGTCACCATCGACGACGATCTGGGCGGCGAAACGGCCGACCTCGTGGAGCGCCTGATGGGCAAGAAACCCGAGCTCCGCTTCCAGTATATCACCGAGAACGCCCAGTTCGTCGAGGAACTGGATGTGTGATGCGTCCCAAGGCTGGCTGGGCAACCATCATCCTTATTATCGTGACCTGCCTGACCATTGGCGTAATGGTCGGGCTTGTTATCAGAGATTGGGATCGTTTCATCGTTATGCCACTCAACGAGATCGGCGACTTTCTCGCGGGGACTGCCGGAACAGTTGCGCTAATCTGGATTGTTTACGGCTACTTGCAACAAAACAAAGCGCTGGAAATCCAGCAGGCTGAACTTAAAAACAGTGTTGAAGCGCTCAACCTACAAACAGAAGAACTGCGAAACTCTGTAGAACAGCAACGCCTATCCGCGGAACATCTCGGAACGCAAGCCAAAACGATGGAAGAACAGGCACGCAACACAAGACTGCAGCTTGCTGAAGAACGAAAACAAATCATCGTAGAAACGTATCCTCTTCTCACTGCGCGTAAGGCCCACTCAAGAGTCGTGGACGGAAAATTACATCAGAACCTCGAATTCCAAAATATAGCAGCCGATTGCACCGCTGGAGAATTGACCATCTCTTCGAAAACGGCGGTGAGCACTGAGAAAAAGTTCAACTTGTTAAGGCGTTACGAGGTCTTAGACTATATGTTGATCGTCGAAAGCACCAAAGAAGCGCAAACAGATATAACGATCACTTCGATGAGTAATCGCAACAAAAAGCGGCAGCAGACATTCCGGTGGTCCAAAGGGAGCATCACGGAAATAAAATGTGTGCCGCCTAAGGACTGAACCTATGACCACCATCACCTCCCCCGACCTCACTGTGACCGTCTCCGATATGGGGGCCGAGATGCAGTCGCTTACCTTCCGTGGGCAGGAATTCCTCTGGAATGGCGATGCCGAATGGTGGACGGGGCGCTCGCCGGTTCTGTTTCCCATCGTGGGCCGTGCGCCCGACGATAAAATCGAAATCCGTGGCGAGAGCTTCGATATGCCCCAGCACGGGCTTGCCCGCCGCCTGCCCTTTACGGTGGTGGCGCAGGACGAGGCGCATGTGACACATGAGCTGGTGCCCTCGGAGGCCACCGCAAGCTACCCCTATAAATTCCGTCTGCAACTGACCCATCGCGTGACCGGCCCGACGCTTGAGGTGGCGGCCACCGTCACCAATGAGGACAGCGTGCCGATGCCCTTCGGACTGGGCTTCCATCCGGCCTTCCGCTGGCCGCTGCCCAATGCCACCGGCGCGCATAAGGTCGAGCTGGCCAATGGGGCCGAGCCCGCGATGAACCGCGTGGTCGATGGGTTGATCTCGCGCGAAACCGAGGCCTCGCCCTTCCATCAGGGGAGCCTGACGCTGAGCCATGATCTATTCGCCAAGAATGCCGCGATCTTCCCCGAAGGCACGGGCGAGGCGCTGCGCTATCAGGGTGAAACCGGCCCGAGCCTCGATTTCCGCTTTGCCAATCTGCCGAACCTCGCGCTCTGGCAGCCGCCCGGCGCGCCGTTCCTGTGCATCGAGCCCTGGCACGGAATGGCGGCATGGCATGGGGCGGGGGCAAAAATCGAGGACCGCCCCTATACGCTAAGCCTAGGCGCGGGCGAGACTGCCCGCTTTGCATGGTTCGTGACGATCCGCGACTGAGAAAGACGCGCTTAGCAAATACGGGGCAGCTGCTCGCCCACCAGCATATCCACGATGCGGGTGCCGCCGAATGCGGTGCGCATCCGCACTTGGCCCGCATGGTCTGCCACGGCCCGCCCGATGATCGCGGCACCCTTGCCTTCGGGCAGGGCCTGCATGGCGGCAAGCGCGGCCTCGGCTTGTTCTTCGGGCGCAAAGAGCACCAGACGCCCCTCATTGGCGAGGTAGAGGGGGTCGAGCCCCAAGATCTCGCACATGCCGACGACCTCGGCGCGGAGCGGAAGGGCGTCTTCCTCGATGACGATGCCACAACCCGCCTCTTCGGCGATTTCATTCAGGGCGGAGGCCAGCCCGCCTCGGGTCAGATCGCGGGCGGCTCGAGCCTGAGGTGCTGCGGTAAGAGCGGCCTCCATCAGGTGACCAAGGGCGGCGCAATCGCTCTCGATCGCCGAAGACAGCGCCAGATCGCCACGGGCCGCGAGGATGGTTGCGCCGTGGTCGCCCAGCACCCCGTTGACGATAGCCACATCGCCCGCGCGAACATGGGAGGCCGCCATATCGCGGGAAGCGGGGATCACGCCGATGCCGGAGGTGGTGATGAAAACGCCATCGCAGGCGCCGCGTTCGACGACCTTGGTATCGCCTGTCACGATGCGCACGCCTGCAGCCTCGGCCTCGTGCGCCATGGTCGCCACGATGCGGCGCAGAAGGGCGAATTCGGTGCCTTCCTCGATGACGAAGGCGGCCGAAAGCCAGAGCGGTTTTGCCCCGCCCACGGCGAGGTCATTGACCGTGCCGCAAATGGCGAGCTTGCCGATATCACCGCCCGGAAACTCCATGGGGGTGACGACGAAGCCGTCGGTGGTGAAGGCAAGGCGCGCGCCCGGTTCGCGCAGGGCGTCGGTCATCAGGCGGGCCTGATCCTCCATGCCGGGGGGTGCGAAGGCGGAGGTGAAGATTTCCTCGATCAGGTCGCGCATTGCACGGCCACCGCCGCCATGCGCCAAGGTGACGCGTTCGCCTCGTAGTGCCATAAGTCTTGTCCTTTGAGGGGGGCTGCGGCCCAACGGGGCATCGAGCCCCGCTTGCGCCGCCGGAGGCATTGCCTCCGATGCCGCCTATGATTTCGGTTATTCTGCCGCCGAACGGGCGCCGCCATATTGCCAATAGGCCGCGCAGGCGCCTTCCGAGCTGACCATCAGCGCGCCGAGGGCGGTTTCCGGTGTGCAGCCCTTGCCGAATTGCGGGCATTGGGTCGGTTTGATCCGGCCCGTCATGACCTGACCACAGGCGCAGCCCTCGACCTCCGGCACCTCTCGGCGACCCACCGCATAGCCGATGCCGAATTTCTCTTCGGCGTCATAGGCGCGATAGGCAGGGCGAATCCGCAGGCCCGAGGCGTCGATTTCGCCCAAACCCCGCCATTCGAAGGACGGACGTTTTTCATAAACATCCTCGATGGCAGCCAACGAGACCGGATTGCCATTTTCGGGCACCACGCGACCATATTGGTTTTCTACGCGCGGTTGGCCTTGTTCGATCTGGGTCAGCACCATCAGCACCGATTGCAGAAGATCGGTGGGCTCGAACCCTGCCACCACGATCGGTTTGCCATAATCTTGCGCAATAAAATCATAGGGGTGGATGCCGATCACCATCGACACATGGCCCGGCCCGATAAAGCCGTCAAGCATCATATAGGGGTCATCGAGCAGCGCCTTGATGGGTTCGGGCACGGTGATATGGTTGCAGAAGACGGTGAAGTTTTTAAGCCCCTCACGCGCCGCCTGCTGGATCGCCAGCGCGGTGGACGGCGTGGTTGTCTCGAACCCCAGCCCGAAAAACACCACCTCGCGGTCGGGATTGCGCCGCGCCAGTTCCAGCGCATCAAGGGGGCTATAGACCATGCGGATATCGGCCCCATCGGCCTTGGCCTGAATGAGCGACTTCTTCGACCCGGGCACCCGCATCGCATCGCCGAAGGTGGTGAAGATCACCTCGGGGCGCTCGGCCAGTTCGATACATTCATCGACCCGCGCACGCGGCAACACGCAGACCGGACAGCCCGGACCGTGAATGAACTCGATGCCCTCATGGATCAGCTTATCCAGCCCGTAGCGAAAGATCGAATGCGTATGCCCGCCGCAGATTTCCATGATATGCACGGGCTTTTCGCGGGTGGCACCTATCGCATCGGCCTTCTCGGCAATCGCCGAAAGCAATGCGCGCGCCAGTTTCGGGTCGCGGAATTCGGAGGCAAATTTCAGCGCCATCTTACACCCGCCCTTCCAGCGCCGCATCGCCTGCGGCCATCTGTTCCAGCGCCTCCTGTGTCTCGCCCAGCTCATGCAGGGCGGCCAAAGTCTGCGCGGCCTCGTCCTCGTCGATCTTCGCCATAGCGAAGCCCACATGGATCAGTGCCCATTCCCCGATCAGCCCCTGCAAAGGCCCATCGGCAATACAGGCCACATTGACCGCGCGCCGCACCCCCGACACCTCGGCCAGCGCCATCATACGCGCCTCATCGGTGATCTCGACGATCTGTCCCGGAATACCCAGACACATCAGTCTTCCTCCTCATCCATACGGGCTGACGGCCCCATTATTCCGTAACGGTCGAGCTTGGCCCGCAGACCCACACGGCTCAGGCCCAGCTCGGAGGCCGCACGGCTTTTGTTCCAGCGATGGCGAGTCAGCGTCTCGCGCAGGATCCGCATTTCCATCAATTCGATCCGGTCTTTCAACTGCCCGCTGGCCTGTAGCGCGTCTTCTTCCGCCGCACGATCCGCTCCCTCATCCGAAGGCACAGCCTGCAGGATATGGCGCGAGATCAGCTCGGCCCCCAGCACGTTTTCCTGCGCAAAGATCAGCATACGCGTGACCTCGTTGGTCAGTTCGCGCAGATTCCCCGGCCAGTCGTAGTTTTCCAGAAATTCCAGCGCCGCCGCGTCAAAGCCCATGACGGGCTTGGAATGGGTCGAGGCCGCCTCGGCCAGAAGATGCTGCGCCAGCATAGCCACATCGCCACGTCGCGCCCGCAACGGCAAAAGCCCGATCTCGCCTACTGACAGCGCATAGTAAAGATCGGTGCGGAACCCGCCCTCGGCCACACGCGAACGCAGATCCACACCCGCGCCACAGATCAGCCGCAGATTGGTGCCCACCGTTTCCTGCCCGCCGACCGGTGTGATGGACCCTTCGGACAGCACACGCAGCAAGGCCAGTTGCATCGCAGGCGAGGCTTCCTCGATCCCCGAAAGGTAGAGCGTGCCGCGATCCGCTTTCTGCATGAGCCCGATGCGGTTCACCCCGCCCGGCAAGATACCGCGCTTGGCCCCGAAAAGTTCCACCATGGCCAGATCTTCCGGCAGGCCCGCCAGATTGAATTCATAAAACGGCTTTTCCGACCGCAGACTGCCATAATGCATCGCGCGGGCCAGTTGCGCCTTGCCAGTGCCCGCCTCGCCCGTCAGCAAAACCGGAATGTCGAAACTGGCATATTGGCGCGCAATCGCCACCGCATCATTCATCGCGGAATTGGGGCTGCGCAGGATGGTTTCAAAGCCCATCCCTTCGCGCAGGGCACGGCGACGCTTTTCCAGACGGCTTTCGGATGTGCTGGACAGAAAGCGCATCTCGAGCTGCATCCGCTCGTTGTCACGCGCAAGATGGAACAGCTTCACCGCATTGCGCACCGCCATCAAAAGCTGTTCGGGATGCCACGGTTTGGCAATGAATTGATGCACGCCCGCATCATTGATCGCCGCCACCATCGAATTGCTGTCGGTATAGCCGGTGATCATCATCCGCACGGTTTCGGGCCAACGCTCGCGCACCTCGGTCAGAAAATCCACCCCCGTCCGCCCCGGCATGCGCTGGTCACATAAAATCGCCTGAATCCATTCGTTTTCCAGCACGTCCAGCGCGACCGACGCATCCGGAGCGGTGAAAATCTCGAACTCGTCCTCAAGCGCAAGTTTCATCGCCGTCAGCGAATGCGGCTCGTCATCGACCAGCAGAATGGAGGGCAAAGGGGCGCGCGCCATCAGCGCGCCTTGCGGGCCAATCCCGCCTTCAGCCAGTCCAGCCATGCCGCCATTCCCTCGCCCGTGCGGGCCGAAACGCGCAGAATGATCAGATCGGGGTTCACACGGCGCAGATTGGCCTCGTAGAGATCCAGATCGACATCACAATGGGGGGCCAGATCCACCTTATTCAGAAGCGCGATCTTGGCAGCTGTGAACATATCGGGGTATTTCAGAGGCTTGTCCTCACCCTCGGTGACCGAAAGAATGGCCACTTTGGCATCCTCGCCCAGATCAAAAGCCGCAGGACAGACCAGATTGCCGACATTCTCGATAAACAGAAGCGCGTTTTCGGCAAGCGCAAGCCGCCCCAGCGCGGTGTCGACCATCTTACCATCCAGATGGCAGCCTTTGCCGGTATTGACCTGAATCGCCTGCGCGCCGGTGGCGCGGATACGGTCGGCATCATTGGTGGTCTGCTGGTCGCCTTCGATCACCGCCAGAGGCTGGTCGCCCAACATCTCGATCGTGCGACACAAAAGCGTGGTTTTCCCCGAACCGGGCGACGAAACCAGATTTGTCGCAAAAATGCCATTCTGCGCCAGATATGCACGGTTTTTCGCGGCAAAATCATTGTTTTTGGACAATATGTCCGTCTCGATTTCAATCAGGCGCGCCTGCGAGAAGCCCGGCACCTCAACGCCCGCGGCACCATGTCCGCAATGGATATCAAGGCCGTCGCTGACCACCTGACGCGCAGCTTGCGGCTGCGCCATAGGTCTGGTGGGCACCCCTTTCGGCAGATCGAAAGGCAGTTGCCCCCTGGCCAGTTGCTGGCCCTGCTTTGCCAGATGCGCCTTGAATTCATCCTCGACCGAATGGCCGCTACAACCGCACACCGTGCACATCACGCCACCTCCATATCTTTAATCCGCATCTCGTCGCCCCCCTGCGGCATCAACTTGCCGCCCCCGCAGCGCGGGCATGGGTCCAGACGATCCATAATCTCCACCTCTTCCATACAATCGTAGCACATCGCCCGACCGGGAAGATCAATGATTTCAAGTACCGCACCCTCGGCAGGGCTGCCACGCATAACCACGTCGAACGCAAATTCCAGTGCGTGCTTTTCCACACCGGCAAAGCGCCCGATCTCAAGGCGTAGCTTGGTGATCTGTGTCACCCCATTGGCACGGGCGGCGTCTTCCACCACGGAGCGGATTCCTTCGGCAATCGACATCTCATGCATGCGACACCCCCTCGATCTCGACCGCCACGCAAGGGTCCAGAATATCCACAACCAAAGCGGCAAGCCCAGCTTTCCGCCAAGGCAATGTGGCCAGCGACAGCTCGAGCGCACCGCCCGGAGCGAGCAGGTGATCGGTGGGCGTCACACGCTCTACCGCGCTCACCACGCCGCCCGTAAGCTGTCCGCGCAGCGCATAAACCCCGCGCGCGGCCTCGACCAGCGCGGTATTATCGGGGCGCAGCACCGGTGCCGCAGGGCGGGTCACGACCCGCGTCAGATCCACCAGCCGCCCCAGCGCCCGCCACAAAGGACCGCGCCCCCGCGTCTCTTCGGCCTGTTTCATTAGCGGATGGAACGCCACACGACCGGCGGGCGAATTTTCCTGCGCCATCTTCAGCATCGGGTCGAACAGATCGGCCACCCGCGCCTCGGCCTCATGCGGGGCAAATGCCGCATCGATCCCCGCCATCAGGGGCGACACCCCCTGCCCCGAGACAAGCCAAGCCGCCAGATCGGTAATTTCGCCACGGCCCCACAGATGGTGCAGCAATGCAGGCCCGCCCTGTGCCCACCCATCGGGCAGGGCTTGCGGCGCGTGCCCCAATGCCTTGGGCCAGAACAGAAAAAGCTTTGCAAGGTGGTCGCGCAGGATCTCGTGTCGGGTGTCTGACATATCGGCCGGCAGCCCCAAAGACAGCCGCACCGCCTGCGACTGCGCCGCCCCGCACAGATTGAACAGCCGCCCCATCATCTGGGCTGCGGCCTCGGGGTCGCGCCCCCGCATCATGGCCCCCACAGAGATGGGCGCAGGCAGACGCAAACGCGGGGCAATCATCTCGCCACGTCGCTCCAGACCTATGCCCAAAACCTGTTTCATTCCGTCTCCTTCGCGGGCTCCGATGCAAGCCCCCCCGAGATCAACTGACGCCGCGATGGTGTGGCCAGTTCGGCGACGCCGTCTTCGGAGAGCTGCGCGAATTCCGCGCCGCCGGTCTCGGCTTCTGCCTCTTTCTCTGCCAGCTCGGCCTCGCGGGTCGCGCGGATCTCTGACTTGCGGTCCGTCTCCGCGCGGTTCTCTTCCTTGAACAATTCCGCCATGATGGCCTGTGCCACCTCGCGCGCCTGCATCTGGGTCTGGAATTCCTCCATCGGAGAGAACAGCGAACAGGCTTTATAGCCCCCCGTCAGGTCCCGCTTGTTATGGATGAACTCATAGCAGCCGGACGGAAATTCCACCATTTCTTTGGCCCCGGGAACCAGATCGGACCAATCCTCGCCTGCGCCCGGCAGAAGGATCAGGTTCATGAACCACGGGCTGAACAGCACCCCCAAAGCGCGTCCTTCATAGGGGCGGAACCCCACGGCCTCGACCGAAAGCGCCTTATTCGACAGCGGCACGTCGCGCATGGTCGAATTCCAGATCTCGCGAAAATCGGCTGTCAGATTTCGAACATGCTCGTCGATCCGGCGCTGCTCGATCATCAGCGGCGCGCCGGGGTCCTCGCGGACCATGAACTGGGCTTTGGGCGCATCGCAATTCGGACATTTCCAGTCTTCTGGCAGCGCATTGAACGGCGTTCCGGGCAAGACCTGCCGGAAATCATCGCCGATTGCCGGATCATAGGTTGACCAGCAGATCTTGCATTCCATCAACGCCTGATCGGAAATCCGGTCATGCGCGCCCATATAGCTGCCTTCAAACCCTGTCACTTGTGCAACATCCGCGCTCATCTGATCGCCTCCAGCACTTCGCGGATACGGTCGGCGCTGTCTTCCAGATCTTCCGGTGCGGCAAGAGCCACTTCGGGCATATCGGTCACCTCGAACGTGTCCAGAATAAGCGTGTCCATCGAGTTGAAAAACTGCACACGCCAGACATGGCGCAAGGCTGTGGCGGTAATCCGGCAATTTCCGTAGCCCCGCGACAGAATGGTAACCGCCCCTTCGCCCAGCACCCGATCCAGCCAGAGCAGATCCTCTTCGGTATGCGGCAGCAGCGTCAGATTGACGACATGCGGCATACCGCCCTTATAGCTTTCGGATTTGTCGTAAAGCTCGGCCACCAGAGCGGGCGCGTTGACCACACCATTCGGGCGCTGTGCCTGCGGCCCCTGCCCTTCGCGGAACGGCTCGAACGCACGGGTCATCGACACCGACGGCACCGGCCCGATCTCGATCCGGTCCACACCCGATCCGGCCACGGACCAGACCCCCGCAAAGACACTTTCCTGCACCATCAGGGCGGGGATGCCACGGATTTTCATGGCCACTTCCCCCTGCCCCATCGTCTCGGCGATCAGCGCACGGTTGGCCGCATCCAGTCCCGACAGGTCAAAGCTGGCCATCCCCCCCTTGGCGCAGGCCTCGACGGCTGTGGCAATATCGGCCAGCGTCTTCAAGGCAGGGCTCATCGCGGAAGGATCATCGACCTCGGGCATATGCGCGGAATAGGTGCGCATGCCCGAGGGCAGCTCCATATATTCCAGCTCCTCGCCGGTTTCCTGTGACCCGGGACCGAAGCCCATCGGCGGCAGATGGAAATTGTTCACCATGAGATCAGCCTTTCAGATCAAGGATATGCGAGGTGCGGGCAATATAGTCATCCCAGTCGCGGATTTTCTCGATAGCCCCCAGATAGACACCATCGCGATAGAACAAAAAGCCCGGCGTCTTCAGCGCGCGGGTCTGTTGGCGCAGCTCGGCCTCGATGGCATCATCGATCACCGCACAGTCGAACAGGTTCTGGAACGCCATACGCAATTCGGGCAGCACAACCGCCGCATCTGGCGTTTCCAGATTGCGCTTGGAATCCCCCGGCACAAAGAGGCAATGCACCCCCTCCTGCGCGGTAAAATCGGCCACCGCTTCCAGAGTGGCCAGACGGGGATAAGAGAACTCGTTACTCAAACGCTGCACCAGAGGATGGATTTCCCCCGAGGGCTTCGCGTCACTAGGCATTACAAAATCGTGCATTATCGGTCCTTCAGGCGGTTTTGCGGCCCTGCGCGGCAGCGGCAGCCAGATGCGGGGGAAGTTCGGGGCTGCGGGCTTCGAGATCGGCAAAAGCCGCGCCCAGATCGCCGCCCGCCATCAAGGCGCGCAACCCCTCGAGCGCCGCGGCGATCTTGGCGGCCTCATCGGCAGAGATCACCTCGCGCGCGGCCCCCAGAAACACCAGCAGCCAGTCACCGGGCTGTGCTTCGGGGGTCAGCGACAGGTCGATCACCTGCGGCTGCCCTTCCTCGATCACATCACCGCGGATGCCTTCGCGCGCGATCAACTGCAGCGGAATACCGACGCACATCAGGCGCGCACCTTGGCCGCCGAGGGAAAGAAGCGGTGATCGCCGATACGGCAGGCCTCGTCCTCATCGGGACGTCCGTTCTCATAGGCACCGCGCTGGATCGAGACATCGGCCAGATCCTCGCTATCGGTCCGGCCGGGCACGACCGCAACATCCCAGCGTTGCAATTCGCGAATGCATTCAGCGATAGCGGGCTGGATCTGGTCGGACACCACCTGCCGCAGACCGCCGCCGTAATCCTCGATCTCTTCGGGCTGACAGCCGATCAGGGTCAGATATGCGGGCGCGTAGCCCATCAGCTCGGCGGTCGCCAGCACATCCTGAAAACCGGTCTGGTGCAGACTCATCTTTTTCGCCCCCATAAAGGCGGGCACGTCCTTGTCGCGCAGGGTCACCATCATGCCGGGTTCCAGCCCGAAATCAACGGCATCAAACACGATCAGCGCATCACATTCCTCAAGGAACGGCAGCAGATACAGCCCCTGCGTTCCGCCATCCATCAAACGGACATTCGCCGGAACGGAATAGGTCTGGGCCATGGTTTCGACGCAGCGCACGCCAAATCCTTCATCCGCCCAGAGCACATTCCCGATGCCCAATACCAGAATATTCTGCGGGACCTTGGTTTTATCGGCTTGCATGGCGTGCTCCTTTCGCCTGCTGGCAAGAGGCCTTTCGCCTCCGGTCATAGAATGACCATAGACAAGCGATGATCAAAAACAGAGCACTTCATGAAAAAAAGTATTCTTATAGCATATGACTGAATTTAATAGATAATATAGAATATAATACAAAAAGGATGCATGAATAATGGAAGCCACCTATCCACTTTAAGCGACAGTAAGGACAGGTGACTTCCATAGCATAAGAGGCCAATTCACCCGAAAAGAGTCACGCCTCCCAGTCGCGTTCCGTTTGCAGGGCCTCCATATCACGGTTGCAGGTCAAAAGCGCGCCATGCAGGAAACTGCCGCGAATATGGGCTGCGAAATCTTTCTCGGCCAGATCGCCATCCACCCGCACGCCCTGCGACGGAACCCCATGCCCGACATAGCGCAACTGCGCATCGCCCTGCTTGGTCCAGAAAAACGGGATACGGTCGAAAGGCTGATCGGTCTGGCCCATGAGATAGGCGGCAAGATGCGCGCCCTGATCCGCCGCATGGGCCCAATGCTCGATCCGCAACCGCCCCGACCCATCACATGCCGGATAATTCGCGATGTCACCGATTGCGAAAATGGCCGGATCGGAGCTGCGGAACTGCGCATCCACCAGAACGCCGTTCTCCTTCTCGGCCAGATCCAGCCCTGCTTCTTTGGCAAGCGTCAGATCGGGAGCAACGCCGATGCCCAAAATCACCAGATCGGCCTCGAGCCGATGGCCGTTTTCCAGCGTCACCTGCGCCCCGTCGAAACCGGTCAGCGTGGTGCCCAGATGAAACGCGACCCCGTCACTCTCATGCTGGCGCTGCACGAAGTGTCCGATTTCGCGCCCCAGCGTTTTTTCCATAGGCACCTGATCCCGGGTCACCACATGGATTTTACGCCCCTCTGCGGCCAGCGCCCCTGCCGCCTCCAACCCGATGAAAGACGAGCCAAGCACCACGATCGAGCGCGCCGTCTCCGCCCGCGCCATGATCGCGCGGGCATCCGACAGGGTGCGCAGCGTGAAGACCGCGGCATGATCCGCCCCCTCGAAATCCGGACGGACAGGCACCGCCCCCGTGGCCAGCACGAGACTGTCATATTCAAGGATCTGACCATCGGACAGATGCACCTGTCTGGCCTGCCTGTCGATCTTGCGGGCGCTGATCCCCCGGAGCAGCACGGGTTGCGGATTGTGCGGATGGGCAAAAGGCAGCGCCGCCGCCTCGGGTGCCTTCATTCCTGACAGAACCTGCTTGGACACGAAGGTGCGATCATAAGGGGCCTCGGCATCCTCGGAGATCAGTGTCACCTTCGCCCCCTGCCCCGCCGTCACGAAGCGGTCGGCCAGAGCATGCCCTGCGGCGCCCGCCCCGATAATGACGATCTTCTCCTTCGGGGCCGCGCCCTGTGGCTCTGCGGCGGGCGCACGCTTTCCTGTCACCCGCAGGAGGCCATCGGTAATTTCGACCTGAAAGCAGCCAAGCGGCGTGATCGCCGGAGCACCTGTCGCCTCGCCGGTCCGAAGATCGAAACGGGCATGGTGGAACGGACAACGGATTTCGCCCTCGGCAACAAGCCCCGTGCCCAGATCGGCCCCAAGATGGGTGCAACGGGCGGAGACGGCATAGGCCTGCTGCCCCTGACGCACCACCGTCACCTCCTGATTACCGAAACTCCCCGTAAGCGGCTGGTTCTCTTCAAGCGTGTCAAAACGGATGCCTGCCTTGAAATCGGGTTGGTCTTCCATGATGCTCCTCCTGAAATACGTTTCTCCCTCAACGCGAAGCGGCCGCCCACGTTCCCGCAGCGGCCCTCACAACAATGAAAGGCGCCGGAGCACCACCTCCAACGCCTTTCAACATAATGAAATTATTTATTTAAATTACTCTACCTCGTCATCCTTGAAGGTCCGGTGCCCCGAAATCATGGTCGAGACCATAGACTGGCGCGACATGATGTCTTCGCGGATCGCGACATAGATATGGATGATCATGAAAATGATGATCGCCCACATGCCAAGGTGATGCAGCGTGTGCAGACGCTGGCTGTTCTGCACAAGGCCAAGCACCCAGCCCATCAGCGTGTCAGGCAGCGATCCCTGACCAGCGCCTTCGGCATAAAGCGCCCAGCCGGTGACCAGCATGAAGGTCAGCCCGATGGTGATGAAGAAAAACATCGCAAGCTGCGCCAAGGGGTTATGGCCCACATATTTCTTCGGCTTGTTTTCAAGGAACAGATACCAGCGGATCTCGAACATGACCTCTTTCCAGAAATGCATGTTGAGGATCGGGACATAGAACATCTGCCTGGCATGGTGATTGCCCACCATTGCCCAGTAGAGCCGCCCGAAAAAGCCGACCGTCACGATCATGGCCGCCGCGAAATGCGCGAAACGGATATAGCCCATGACGAACTGGTTATAGGCCTCGTCGATCTGCATCGAAGGCAGCGGTGCGCCGATGAAATAGCCCGTGACGCAGAGAACGATGATGCAGGCCGCATTGGTCCAGTGCCACAGGCGCACCGGCGCCTCGTAGACATAGACCGAATTCTGCCGACGGATCGATTCAAGATCCGCCGCCGTCGCATCACCGGTCAGCCGTGCGCCGGGCATGATCTCCGACGCATCGACCGCAGGCTGGTGGATATGCTTGTCGGCCATGACTCAGTCCTCCTTGGACTTGCCAAAGACCTTCCGCACAGCTTCCAGCACCAGATAGACCGCCCCTACAGCAACCGCCGCCATCAGAAGATGCGCGATTTCATGCCCGAAGGGGCCGGGGGCCGTCGGGTGGCCCGGATGGGCCAGTGCCGGTGTCGCGGTCGCTGCGAATGCAGCCAGAATTGCCAGACGTTTCATAATGATCCCTCCCTTAGCGCACTTTGACCGTGGTCAGCTCTTGCCCGTCATTCGACATCACATGGGTCGAACAGGCGAGGCAGGGGTCGAAGGAATGCAGCGTGCGCAGCAATTCGACCGGCTCCTCGGGGCGTTCCATCGGGGTGTTCATCAGCGAGGCCTCGAACGCGCCGATATTCCCCTTGCTGTCACGGGGCGAACCGTTCCAGGTGGTGGGCACCACGCATTGATAGTTCTCGATGCGGCCATCCTTGATCTTGATCCAGTGGCCAAGCGCGCCGCGCGGGGCCTCGGTCATGCCCACACCCTTGGCCTCTTTCGGCCAGGTGCTCGGGTCCCATTTCTCGATATTGGCGGTCGACTGGTCGCCCGATTTGATGCGGTTGATCAGCTTGTCATAGAAATGCAGCTGCAAACGCGAGCAGTATTCGGATTCCAGCGCCCGTGCCGCAGTCCGGCCCAGCGTCGAGAAGACCGCATCAAACGGCAGATCCATCTTGGACAGCAGGCCATCGACCTGCCCCTTGATGTCCTCATGCCCTTTGGCATAACCGATGATGTAGCGCGCAAGCGGCCCCACCTCCATCGCATGGCCCTTCCAGCGCGGAGCCTTGATCCAGCTGTATTTGGCGCCCTCATCCAGCTCTTCGATATTGGTCTTGGTGCCTTTGGCATTGGGACCGAGTTCGAATTTCGGATTGGTCTCGCCATCCCAAGGATGCAGACCCTTGCCCGGCTCGCCATATTCATACCACGAGTGGTCAACGAATTCCTGCACCTGTTCGGGATCGCGCGGATCGACATCCAGCACTTCGTTCAGATTGCCATTGATGATCGCGCCGCGCGGTAGATGCAGCTGCTCGGGCGAGAAATCATTCGGATGCTCGGGAATATCGCCATAGGCCAGACAGGATTGCGACGACAGGCCGCCCCCGTAGAGCCAGTTCTTGTAGAAGCCGCCAATCGCGATCACATCGGGGATGTAGACATTGCGGTTGAATTCCAGCCCCTTGTCGATGATCGATTTCACAAGGTTGAGGCGTTCCATGTTGATCGCCCCCACCGAGCCCACGCCATCGATATTGATCGGGCACGGCACGCCGCCCACCAGCCAGTTGGGATGCGGGTTCTTGCCACCGAAGATGGTGTGCAGCTTCACCACCTCTTTCTGAAGATCCAGCGCCTCCAGATAGTGGGTGGTCGCCATCAGATCCGCCTCGGGCGGCAGTTTATAGGCGGGATTGTCCCAATAGCCGTTCTTGAACAGCCCAAGCTGTCCGCTTTCGACAAATTTCTTCAGCCGGTTCTGAACGTCGCGGAAATAGCCGGGAGATGACAGCGGATGGCTGGGAGACACCATCTGCTGCAGCTCCGACGTCGCCTTCGGATCGGCCTTGAGCGCATTGACGGGGTTGACCCAATCCAGCGCATGCAGGTGATAGAAATGCACGATATGGTCGTGGATCTGCAATGCCAGCTGCATCAGGTTGCGGATGGAGTTGGCGTTATCGGGGATCTGGATCCCCAGCGCATCTTCCACCGCGCGGCAGGAGGTCAGCGCATGGGTGCCGGTGCAGACACCACAGATGCGCTCGGTGAAGGCCCATGCATCCCGCGGGTCACGCCCCTTCAGGATCACTTCCAGACCGCGCCACATGGTGCCGGTCGAGACAGCGTTCCGGATGACGCCATTCTCGTCCACGTTCACTTCGCAGCGCATATGGCCTTCGATACGGGTGACGGGGTCCACAACAATCCGCTTGCCCGAATTGTCCATGGCATAGCCGTTGGGAGTATTGAGAACGCTCATGCTCAGACTTCCTCGTTTTTCTTCTGGGCGCGCTTGAGCGCGGAGACGGCGGCATGCACGGCCACGCTGGCACCGACAACGCCTGCGGCCACACCACCGACCTTATCGGCATTGGCCTCGATCCCGAATTGCTTGATATTGGTCAGCCGGTCATAGAAAGACCCCTGATCCCAGAACCCGTCTTCCGAACAGCCGATACAGCCGTGGCCCGACTGGATCGGGAAGCTCACGCCATCATTCCAGCGCACGGTGGAACAGGCGTTATAGGTCGTCGGGCCCTTACAGCCCATCTTGTAGAGGCAATAGCCTTTGCGGGCGTTCTCGTCGTCCCAATGTTCGACGAACTGCCCAGCGTCAAAATGCGGCCGGCGATAGCACTTGTCATGGATACGCTGCGAATAAAACATCGCCGGCCGCCCCTGACGATCCAGCTCGGGGAGCCGGTCGAAAGTAAGCATATAGGTGATAACACCGGTCATGACCTCGGCGATGGGCGGGCAGCCCGGAACCTTGATAATCGGCTTGTCGGTGATGACCTTGTGCACGGGGGTCGCACGGGTCGGGTTGGGGGCGGCGGCCTGCACACAGCCATAGGAGGCACAGGCCCCCCAGCTGATGATCGCCTTGGCATGCTGGGCGGCATGTTTGAGCTGCTCGGTGAAGGGCTTGCCGCCGATGATGCAATACATCCCGTCTTCATTCAGCGGCGGGTTCCCCTCGACCGCGAGGATGTAGTTGCCTTTGTATTTCTCGATCGTGTCCTGCAGGGCGGCTTCGGCGGCATGACCTGCGGCCGCCATCAGCGTGTCGTCATAATCGAGCGAGATCATCGACAGCACGACATCCTTGGCCAGCGGGTGCGCCGAGCGGATGAAACTTTCCGAACAGCAGGTGCATTCCAGCCCGTGCACCCAGATCACCGGCGTCCGCGGTTTGGTTTCCATCGCATGGGCGATCTTGGGCACGAAAGACGGCCCCAGCCCCAAAGCCGCTGCGGTGAGCGAGCAGTATTTCATGAAACTGCGCCGGGTGATCCCCTGACGGCGCATAACGTCGTAGAATGTCTCGATCGAGGACAAGACCTTCCCTCCCTGGTGCCTGGCTGCGGGATGGGGCCAAAGCCCGCACCGCGCGTGGTATGCCATTGGATGCCACAGGCGGACGGGCCAAGGCCCGCGGAAAATGACAAAATGTCACAGGTCCGTTTTATGATTTATTTTCATACAGTTGGTCAAAAATATCCATATAGGACGCAGGATTGATCGGTCACTTGGCTACCAACTCTCCGCCTATCTGGCAGCTTGGCTTTCACCCATTGCCCGCGCCATGCCAATCACCGCCTGCCCCAAGGCCAATCCGCCGTCATTGGCCGGAACCTTATGATGCAGCAAAACCGGCACGCCCGCCAAGGCGGCCACAAGCTCGTCCTGCAACACGGTGTTTTGCAAACAGCCCCCCGACAGCGCGACCGCCTGCGCCCGTCCCGCGCGCACCAGATCGCCGGCCCGCTGCGCGAAGGCCTGCGCCAATCCGCGATGGAACCGGAGCGCCATGATCTCGGGCGGCACGGCACGGGCGCGGTCTTGGGCCCATGCCTGCCAGAGAGGGCGCGTATCTATCTCTTCACCCGCCCCGAACGGATAGCCGTCGCAGACCCCTCCGTCCTGCAGCGCCTTGCGCGCCAAAGCCTCCAGCCCCATCGCGGCCTCGCCTTCAAAGCTCTGCGAGCCCGCAAATCCCAAAGCGGCCGCGAACGCATCGAACAGCCGTCCGGCAGACGAGCAGGACGGCGCATTCAGCCCTTTCGCCATCGCCTGCCGCAACAGGGCCAAAGGCTGCCCCGACAGCAGCAGATCCGCCAGCGCGCCCAGCCCCGCATGGTCCAGCTGGGCCAGAAGATTGCGCCAAGGGTCGCGGCTGGCCCGATCCCCACCGGGCAGCGGCACCTGCGACAGATGTGCCACCCGCTGACAGGTGGCATACTCGCCCAGCAAAAGCTCGCCGCCCCAGATATGGCCATCCTCGCCCAGCCCCAACCCGTCAAGCACGATCCCCGCCACAGGCCCCGCCAGCCGCGCCCAGCCGTTTTCCGCCAGACAGGCCGCCAGATGCGCATGATGATGCTGCACGCGGACCAGCCCCACCCCCTCCGCCTGCGCCCGCGCCTCGCCATACCGTGTCGCACGAAACTCCGGATGCAGATCGACCGCCACCAGATCGGGGGAATGCTCGAACAAGGCGCGATAATCCCGATCCGCCGCTTCGAACGCCGCGATATTGAGGGCATTGTCCAGATCTCCCAGATGGTGCCCCAAAAGCGCCTGCCCCTCGCGCACCAGACAGATCGCGCCTTTCATCTGCCCGCCATAGGCAATCACCTGCGGCCCCTCCCGGAACCCTTCGGGCAGATCCAGCACATCTGGCACCCGCCCGCGCGCCCGACGCAGCACCATCGGCCCCTGCGGGGTCATCCGCTCGACAGAATCATCCAGACGGCGCGCAATGGCACGGTCATGCAGCACAAAACCATCCACAATCCCGCCCAGTTTGGCCAAAGCCTCCTCATTGCCAATCACCTGCGGCTCTCCCGAAGGATTGCCCGAGGTCATCACCAAAGGACGACCGGTTGCCGCCACCAGCAGATGATGAAGCGGCGTATAAGGCAACATCCAGCCCAGACAGCCCTGCCCCGGCGCCAGTTCGCGGGCCGCCACACCCATAGCCCTGGCCCGCAGGGACAACACCACAATCGGCGCGGCAGGATCGCGCAACAAGGCACGCTCGGGGTCACTCACATGACAGGCCGCCTCGATCATGGCCGGATCCCCCATCACGGCCAGAGGCTTGGCAGGCCGGTGCTTGCGGGCCCGCAACCGTGCAATCGCCTGCGGATTGCCCGCATCACACGCAATATGGAACCCGCCCAACCCCTTGATCGCCAGAATCTCGCCCGCGCGCAACCGCGCCGCCGCCGCCGCCAGCCAGTCTCCGGCTTCGGGCACACACCAGACCTTGGGGCCGCAGATAGGGCAGGCGATCGGCTGCGCATGGAAGCGCCGGTCGGCAGGGTCGCGATATTCCTCCGCGCAATCGGCACAAAGCGCGAAAGCTGCCATGGTCGTCTGCGCCCGATCATAGGGCAGCCCCGTCACAATCGAGAATCGCGGGCCACAATGGGTGCAATTGGTAAAAGCATAGCCCGCCCGACGCCCCGTTCCGGCCACCTCCGCCAGACAGTCCGGACAGCTGGCCGCATCGGGGGTCACCCGCGTCCGCACAGCCCCCGCCTCCGAAGCCAGAATAACGAACCCCTCGGCCAACGCACCCAGCCAGCGCGAAACCTCCACCTGATCGACCCGCGCCAGCACAGGAGCCTCACCCCGCAACCGCGCAACCAGAGCCTCCACCGCCGCACCACGCACACGGATCACCACCCCGCCCGCATCATTCAGAACATGCCCCGACAGCCCCAGCTCTTGTGCAAGACGCCAGACAAAGGGCCGGAACCCGACACCCTGAACCTGCCCCCGCACGCGAATCTCGACTGTTTCCATGTTCCAGCTGCCCTAAATATCCCGGGGTGAATTGGGGCCGCCAAGGCCCCAAGAGGGGCAGAGCCCCTTGCGATGCTCAATGCACGGTGCAGGCCATACAGGGGTCGAAACTGCGCACGATATGCTGCACCGAAACCGGCACCTCCTCGCCCTCCTGCACCGGTGCCCCGACCAGCGCTGCCTCCAGCGCACCGGGCACCCCCTGCGCATCGCGCGGGCTGAAATTCCATGTCGTCGGCGCAATGATCTGATAGCTGGCAATGACACCACGTTCGATGCGCAGCCAATGCCCGAGCGCCCCACGCGCCGCCTCGACCAGACCGACGCCCACGCCCTCTTTCGGCATCTTGCCCTGCTGCATGAACTGCGCTGCAGGATCAATCGCCTCGGCCCAGCGCTCCATCAGCATCTGGGTCCGTGCAAGCTCCAGCAACCGCCCGCCGATCCGGCCCAGAACACCGGCCCCACGCATCGCATGGGCCAGCGGATGGCCATCCAGGACCTGCCGCGCCAAAGCGCCGGTTTCAAACACGCGCCCGTCCAGACGCGGGGCCTTGCACCAGCTATAGGCGCTCTCGCGCATCATCTCGTCGGGACGGGTCTCGCCATATGCGGGATGCCTGGCCTCGCCCAGCATCCACGCATGCGACGGATCTTCCACCAGCCCCCGCAAATCCAGCGGCCGCGCCTCCCCTTCCCAGATGCCGGCGGCAAAGCCATAAGCAGGCGCGCCCCCATCAGAACGCAGCGGATAGGCACCGAAGCTCAGATACCGGTCCCCCCCCTGCCCCAGCTGGGCCAGACCGAGCGTCTCGGCGATCTCGAAAAACAGTCCGGCATCGCCACTGCGCCACGCCAGAAGATCCCCAAGGCCCGCCAGCGCGACAAACTCTTCCAGCGGTGCCCCAAAGACCACTTCTTCCAGATAGCGCCTGAACCCGCGCAGAACCGAACGTATCCGCAGCCGCTCGCTTGGCCCCGGTGCCCGCGTCACTCCCCCCGGCTGGAGTGCCAGAGTATGCGGCCATTTCCCCGCCATCAGGCCCAGAATATGCATCAATTCCGCGCGGGCTGCGACGCAGGCACGCTGCGCCGAGCCCTCCATCGGGGTAAACCGCTGTAGCGCGCGGCCATGCCACGACCGTCCCGCATAGACCGGTCGTGTGAAATCGGGCATGAAGAACAGATTGAAATGCGTCAGATGGTCGGACACATTCTCGACCGCATGGATCAACGCGGCCATCATCGCACCTTGCGGCGTGGGGGAAAGCCCCATTGCCGCCCCCAAGGCCCGCGCTGCAGCCGCCGACTGGCTGATCGAACAGATCCCGCAGATACGCGGCGTGATGGTCAGCGCATCGCGCGGATCCTTGCCCACCAGCATGCGTTCGAACCCCCGATAAAGCGGCGCATTCACATGGGCCTGCGCGACTGCGCCCCCTGCAATCTCCAGCCGCACCTCCAGATCCCCTTCGACCCGATTGAATGGCCCGACCACCAGCTTTGTCATTTGCGCCCCTTCGTCTGCGCCGCACCCGCGGTTTTGCCCCGCAGGCTTGGCGGCACATCCACACGGTCGGCCACGGCATTCCGGGCCAGACGCTCGGGGGTGGCCGCCTTGGACAGCGATGCCAGCGCCATGAACCATGCTTTCGGCATATCGGTGGGCAGCCCCACCGGAATGCCCGCGATTTTCGGGGTCTCGGTAAAACTGTGACGCGGTTCCTCGAATTCGGGAGCGGTGCAGTTGATACAGGGGTAATTGCCGCGCGTGCACGACCCCGACCCGTTCCACGGGCGGATATTGCAATCCCCCATCGCCTGCGTCCCGATACAGCCCAGATTTTCCATCATGCAGCCGATATCGGACAGTTTCACAGCCGATGCCTTGTATTCGTAGAACTCGTTTTTCGGACAGCCGTGATGCACAAGATGGCGGGTATAGAAAAGCGGTCGCGCCAGCGCATCCAGATCCTGGGCACCCAGCCGGTCTTCCGCCAGCAGCATCAGGGTCTCGCTGACCCAATCGGGATGGGTCGGACACCCCGCCACATTGATCACCGGCAAACCACCCGCCGCACGGAAACTGGCGGGAAAGATGCCGCCACTATGCGCGCCCTCATATTGCAGCCCGCACGCATCCGAGGGATTCTCGCCCGCAGAGGTTACCCCGCCAAAGGCGGCACAAGTGCCCACCGCCACCACATGGCGCGCCTTGGCGGCAAGGCTTCTGACCCAGTCCAGCATGGACCGGCCCGTGCCGCCCAGCATCTGGAACCGCCCCGTGCCGCGCGGGCCACGCGCGATTGCGCCCTCGACACATAACACATCAAGCGCGATCTCTCCGGCCTCGACCCGTGCCAGAAGGGCGCGGGCCTCGGCCCCTGTCTCGAGGCTCAGGGAAGGATGCCAGAGCAGGTTGATCCCCGCATCGGCCAGCCGGTCGAACAGGATCGGCCCTTCGGCGCATAACAGCGACATCGTACAACCGCCGCAGCCCGAGGATTGCAGCCAGAGAACATTCATTAAACCTTGGACCCCATCTGTTTAGTCTGTGGCAATTCCAGCAGGAAACAGGCCCCGCCCGCCGCATTGGCCCGATAGGATAGCCGCCCGCCATGATCGGTGGCAATGCGGTGGCTGATGGCCAGCCCCAGCCCCGTGCCCTGCCCCACTTCCTTGGTGGTGAAGAACGGATCGAACATCGAGCGCGCCACCTCTTCGGAAATACCCGGCCCGTTATCGCAGATCACAAGGCGGGCCATACCGGCCTCTTCGGATGCCGTGATCGTCAGATGCGGCGCAGGCTCTGCCACCATTGCATCCAGCGCGTTCTGCACAAGATTCATGATGATCTGCTGGATATGGCCTGCGCGCCCCATCGCCTGCAGCACAGCCAGCCCGTCAAACACAATGGCGACCTCCCGATCCGACCCGCGCGCGACCCAATGTGCCGCAGTCCGCGCCACTGTCACCAGATCGAAAGCGACGCTCTCGCCGGAACCATCCGAGGACAGGCGACGCAGATCCTCGACAATATCCCGTACCCGCTCGGCCCCGTCCCTTGCACCGGCAATGGCTTCGCGCAGGTTGCGCACCTCGCGATCCAGCCGCAATTCCTCGCGCAGAGCCATCAGCTTTTCCCGCGAAGCACCGTCCTGCACCTCGTTGAAATAGGTTTCGAATTTGGTCGCATAGCGCTCCATAGCATGGGTATTGGCATAGACGAAGCTGATCGGATTGTTCAGCTCATGCGCGACACCGGCCAGAAGCCGCCCCAGCGAGGCCAGCTTTTCATTCTGCACCAGAAGGGATTGCGCGGATTTCAAGGCGTCATGGCTGGCCGCCAGCTCGGAATAGGCGCGCCGCAATTCCCCCACAGGCCGCCCCGTCAGCACATGCCCGCTCAGCCGCCCGCGTTCGTCAAAGCGCGCATTGATCGACATCTCCAGCAAGATCTCCCCCTCCGGCCCGCTCAGGCTAAGCTCGCAGGTCACAGTGGCGCGACGGTCGGTGCATTCGGAAAGCGCCGCAATCAGGTGGTCGCGGCTGGAGGGGGCAACAATATCGAGGATATCCAGACCCGACAGATCCCCCGCCGAACAGCCGGTCATCTGCGCCACAGAGCTGGAGGTCTCTTCCACACGCCCCTGACGCGAGACAACGATCAATGCATCCGACACCGAAGACATGATCGAGTTCAGATAGGAGCGCATATCCTCAAGCGCATGATTCTGGTCTTCCAGCTGCGCCTGATAATCGACGAGATTCGCATAGGTCTTGTCCATCGCGGACAAAACATCGACCCAAGCGGCCTCCTCTACCGCCAGAGGCGGGGCAGCAGCAGGGCTGTCATAGGGCGTGTGATCGTGTTCCATGCTCATATATCAACCCTAATCGCTTGCGCCGGCTTTGTCTGCATTGCTTTGTGGCAGGATCTTGCAGAAATAATACCTGACTATAATAATCAGACTTTACAAACCTGATTTTTTCACTCAGATTAAGCCCCACGATGCCAGTTGATCTCGACCAGCCGCTTGCCGAAAGGATGATGGATATGCGCCTACGCCCCGCCCACCGGCCTGCAAAACAGGCAAAATCGGGCTCGACCACACCGATTACACTCGCAGACCTCGTACAAGCCCTGTGCGACGGCTTCAGCCCGCGCACGAATGCAATCGACACCATGCTAGACAGAATTGAGAGAACCAGATGACCATTTCCCCTAGCTTCACCCAAGCCCTTCCCGCGCATGATGCAGAAGATCTGACCAATGGCGGCAATCAGGCCAATATCCTTCTCAACGGTCAGGTCTATACGCTGCGCATCACCCGCGCCGGCAAGCTGATCCTGACCAAGTGAAGCGTATTCCGCAGGGTCCAGATTTCATTTTTATCATTATCCCAAGGGAGCGCCTCACGAGCCGCTCCCTTTTTTGTGCCCCACAGGCCGGAGGCTTCGGAACAGGCCGCGCCCACCTGTGTCACACGCAGCCACCGCCCCCGCCTTCCAGTCCGGCCCAAAGCCATAGGGCGCTAAATCCGGTTCGGGTATTCCGTCGCCGCGCATGACCCTTTAGACTGCCCGCATCGCCCGCCCCCCCTGAATGGAAGCTTTCCCGTGACGACCAAACCCATGTTGCATCCCCGAAACCAGCATCGGGAAGGGTATGATTTTGCGCGTCTGGTGGCGCAGACCCCCGAGCTTGAGGCCTTCACCCTGAAAAATCCTCTGGGCGGGACGACAATAGATTTCAAGGAAGCCGCGGCTGTCCGGATGCTGAACCGTGCGCTTCTGAAGACCCATTACGGCATCGGGTTCTGGGATATTCCGGCCCGCTATCTCTGCCCACCGATTCCCGGACGGGTCGATTACATCCATTATCTGGCCGATCTTCTGGCAGAAAGTAACCACCGCGCCATTCCGCGCGGCCCGCAGATCAGGGCACTGGATATCGGCACCGGCGCGAATCTGGTCTATCCGCTGACAGGTCAAAGCGAATATGGCTGGAGCTTCACCGGCGTCGATATCGACCCCGAAGCGATCCGGTCGGCGCAGGATATCTGCCGCGCCAACGCGCTTGACATCACGCTCAGATACCAGCCCCGGCGCGAGGATATCTTCAAAGGGGTGATCACGCCCGATGACCTGTTCCATGTCACCTTATGCAACCCGCCCTTCCATGCCTCGCCCGAACAGGCGCAAAAAGGCACCCGACGCAAATGGCGCAACCTTGGCAAGACGCCTTCCACGCAACTCAATTTCGGTGGACAGAATGCCGAGCTGTGGTGCCCCGGTGGCGAAATCGGCTTCATCGCGACCATGATCGAACAAAGCATGGATGTCGCCGAGCAATGTTTGTGGTTCAGCTGTCTGGTCTCGAAAAAAGACAATCTCGATCCGCTATACCGGCTGTTGAAACGGGCAAAAGTCGCCGAATACCGGACCGTTGACATGGCACAGGGGCAGAAAACCAGCCGTTTTCTTGCCTGGACCTACTACCCCGAAAGACAGCGCAGCCTGTAACGGAGCCCCACGCGCCCTGCGGCCCCCACCGATCCGGCCTGACCGGATGACGCTATACACATGTGACCCACGGCCCGGTTGAGCACGGGACGAAACAGTCGCAACCGTTTGCAGATACAGGATGATGTCGGGGAGTTTGGAGCGGGCGGCGGGAATCGAACCCGCGTCATTAGCTTGGAAGGCTAAGGTCTTACCACTACACAACGCCCGCGTAGTGGGAGAGTGGATATAGAAGCGACAGCCGCGATGCAAGCCCCTTTCCGATCTGCGTCGGGGGAAGTTTTGCATCTCTCTCGCGGCCTCTTGCCAGAGCGCGATGAACTCATTAGCTGGCATGTTCCGCCGCTTTGAACAGTGGCGCGCACCTGCCTGAAAGAGACGCCCATGCCCTGCCTTGCCATCGACTTCGGAACCTCCAATAGCGCCCTTGCCGTCTTGGAGACTGACGGCATCCGCCGCCTGACCGTGGAAGACGGGCAGGACACCCTGCCCACGGCGGTGTTCTTTCCCGAAGACGGCAGCGAGATGCGGATCGGGCGCGCGGCAGGCGAGGCACTGATCGAAGGCGATGCCGGACGCTATATGCGGGCGCTCAAAAGCGTTCTGGGCACGGAGCTTCTGCACGAGGAACGGCGCATTGGCCGCAAACGGCAAAGCCTTGCCCAGATCATCACGATTTTCCTGATCCGCCTGCGCGAGGAGGCAGAAGCCCAGACGGGGGTGCGTTTCACCGAGGTTCTCTCGGGCCGCCCCGTGGCCTTCCACGACGACCCCCAACGCCATGCCCGCGCCGAAGCCGATCTGCGCGCCTGCTATCTGGCGGCGGGTTTCGAGACGGTGCGGTTCCTGCCCGAGCCCGAAGCGGCCGCCTTGGCGGCAGGCCATTCCGAACGCGCCAGCGAGACCGGACTGATCATCGATATCGGCGGCGGCACCTCGGATTTCTCGGTCTACCGTCGCGAGGGAAAAGAGATCCGCATCCTCGCCAGCCACGGCATCCGGCTGGGCGGCACCGATTTCGACCATGCGCTTTCGCTGGCCCGCGCGATGCCCGAACTCGGTCTGGGCGGCACGTTGAAACGCGAGATGGGCGACGGCACCCTGCCCGTACCGCGCGGGATCTATGTCGATCTGTCGCGCTGGGAAAAGATCCCCTTTGTCTACACGCCGGAAACCCGTCGCCTCGTGGCCGATATGGCGCGCAACGCGCTGGACCCGCTGCGCATCGGGCGTCTGGCGCGGGTGGTGGACGAACAGCTTGGCCATGAACTGGCCTTTGCCGTTGAAAGCGGCAAGATCGCGGCAAATTCGAACGCCGCACAGGCCGCCATCCGAATGGGCATGATCGAACCCAAGCTCGAGGTCCGCCTGACCCGTGGCATGCTCAACGCCGCGCTCAGCCAGCATCAGGAAGCACTGCGCAATGCAATCTACCAGACGCTGATGCAGGCACAACTGGCCCCGCAAATGCTGGATGCGGTGGTGCTGGTAGGCGGCTCCAGCCTGATGGCGCTTGTCGCCGAAGAGGCACAATCGATCTGCCCCAACGCCCAATTACGCAAGGCCGAAGCGTTCACTGCCGTGATCGACGGGCTGGCGCTGGCCACGGCCAATTTCACACCCTGACCATTTTTGCAGCATTGTGCCTTGCGCGCGCAATGCGTCTGCATAAGTGCACCGTTTTTCCCGAAGTTTGGCATTGGAAAAACACGCAAAAGATATACACCTTCCTTAAATAAGCTTGCTAATAGTTAGAGTGCTAACCCAGAGGAGCGCCATGACCCGCCTTGATGACCGTATGGTCTTGAACAGTATGGTTTTTTTAAACCGCCGCTTGCGTAAGGCCTTTGACGCCCGTGCCAGCGCGTTGGGTCTGACCTTTGCCCGCGCACAAGCATTGCTACAAATCGCCCGCAATGAGGGCAGCAGCCAGACCGAGCTTGCCGAGGCCCTGCGCATCGAAACCCCGACCCTGAACCGCACGCTGGACAGTCTGGAACAGACCGGTTTCATCGAACGACGCGCTGTCGAGGGCGACCGGCGTGTGCGGCGCGTGTTCCTGACCGATCTGTCGAAAGATAAGGCCGCCGATATCCTGCAATACACGAATACGCTGCGGCACGACCTGTTCCACAACCTGTCCGACGAGGAATTCGCCCAGCTTTACGAGCTGGTGCAACGTCTGCACGTCAATCTGGACGATATGGCAAAAAATGTCTGAGACACCGCATCTACATATCCCGGGTGTGAACCCGAACCCGCGCGACCCCTCGCCCAAAGAGCAGCGCCCGCCGCCGCCCTTCGAGCCGAAGCCGCGCCTGCATGTTCTGGGATATGTGACGGCGTCCATCTGCGTGGCCATCGCCATGTCGCTCAGCCAGGGGTTTGTAACGGCCAATTCGCAACGCATTGCCGGTGACCTCGGAGCCAGCCAGACCGAGGCCCTATGGCTGACGGCGGCCTATATGATCCCCCGCGCCTCGCTGTCGCTGATGCTGGTCAAACTGCGCACCCAATACGGCCTGCGCAATTTCGCCATTCTATCGGTGGCCTGTTTTGCGCTGATCAACTTCGCGACCCTCTGGGTGGACGGGTTACATAGCGCCATCGTGGTCGAATTCTTCGCAGGCTGCGCCTCGGCCCCGCTGGCCTCGGTTGCGGTGCTCTACATGCTGGAGATCATGCCCCTGCCCAAGAAAACCACCTTGGGCCTGCCACTGGTCATGACCTTCATTCTGGTCGGCACTCCGCTGGCCTATGCAATTTCGCCCAGCCTCTATCACCATTTCAACTTCCTCTCGCTCCGGCAGATGGAATTCGGACTTTCGCTGCTGATGATCGCGCTGATCTACATCCTGCCGCTGTCCCCCATGCCGCGCGCACCGGTTATTTCGGTGATGGATGTGCTGACCTTCGGGTTGCTGGCCATCGGCTTCGGGTCGATCGTGGTGCTGTTTTTCTGGGGCACCACCGTATGGTGGACCGATGCGACATGGCTGGGCGGCGTCGCCGCGCTGGCTGTCACCTGCCTCACCGCCTTCGTGGCGATAGAGCTCAAACGCGAGCGCCCGCTGATCGATCTGCGCTGGCTGGCCTCCTGGCCGATCCTGCGGCTTGCTGCGGCACTGTTTCTGATGCGGATGCTGCTGAGCGAACAGACCGTTGGCATTCCACGCCTTTTGAACACGCTGGGCTACAGCAATGACCAAGAGCAGCTTCTGTTCCTGATCGTGACCATCGCCACCATCTCGGGGGGGATCGTCTGCGCCCTGACCTTCAAGATGGAGCGCATGCCCGAAATGCACATGGCCGCGCTGGCGATGATGGCGGTCGGGCTGGCAATGGATACACGTGTGACAGCACAATACGGCCCGCAGCAGTTCTTCCTCAGTCAGGCCATGCTGGGCTTTGCCTCGACGATCTTCCTGCCGACGGCTATGGCCAACGGGGTGATGAGCGCCTTCAAGCGCAGCCCGAACTACCTGCTCAGTTTCATTGCCGTCTTTCTGGCCAGCCAGAGCCTTGGCGCGGTGATCGGATCGGGGGTCTTCCGCTCGATGGTCCAGCTGCGCACCAATCTGCATACGCAACTGCTGAACGAGCAACTGAGGGATGGTGCCCCCATCGTCACCAGCACGATGACCCAGCTCAAGGCCCTTTACGCCACCACCTCGGCGGACCCCACCATCATCAAGGCCGAGGCCCTGACGGCCCTGTCCAACAGTGTCAGCGTGCAAGCCAGTGTGCTGGCCTATGCCGATGCATTCCGCGCCCTCAATTATCTGGCTCTGGCCACGCTGGCCTGCCTGATCCTCCACTATCTCTGGACCAAACGCCAAGAGCGTCTCCAGACGCAAACCGCATGAGTCCCCAATGTCCGTAAAACGTTACCTTCCCTCGCTTATCGCTCTTGCTTTCGGACTGATCGGCCTGTCGATCATCCTCTATGCATGGCAGATCCCCCCCTTCCGCAGTTCTGTCGCACAGACGAATGATGCCTATATCCGCGGTCGCCTGACCTCGATCGCCCCGCAGCTTTCGGGCTTCATCACCGACGTTCCGGTGCAGGATTTCCAGGTGGTGAAAAAAGGCGATGTGCTGGCCAAGATCGATGACCGGCAATATGTGCAGGCCCTCAATCAGGCGCAGGCCAATCTGGATTCCGCCAAAGCCGCGCTGGCCAACAACACCCAAGACATCCGTTCGGCCGAGGCCACGATTGAATCCCGCAAGGCCTCGCAGGATTCCGCGCAGGCCTCGGTGGCCACCACCGAGCGCGAATGGCAGCGCGCCTCGCGCCTGAAAGACAAGAGCTACCTCTCGCAATCGGATGCCGATGACGCGCAGCTTGCCCTGCAACAGGCCAAAGCCTCGCTGGAAGAGGCCATTGCCGCCCGCCATGTTGCGGAAGAGGATCTGAAATCGGTCAAGATGGACACCCAGACCCTGCAAGCCAGCGTCGAAAGCGCACAAGCCGCCTTGGAACTGGCGCGGATCAACCTTGAACACACCACCATCACCGCCCCGATAGACGGTCGGCTGGGCCAGATCGGGGTGCGCGGCGGGCAATATGTGGCGGCAGGCACCACGTTGATGAGCCTCGTGGGCACGGATGTCTGGGTCATTGCCAATTTCAAGGAAACCAAGCTGCAGGGCATGGCGCTGGGGCAGCCGGTGCGTTTCACGGTCGATGCGCTTGGCGGCAAAGCCTTTACTGGCCATCTGGAAGGGTTCTCGCCCGCCACCGGATCGGAATTCTCGGTCCTTTCAAGCTCGAACGCCACCGGCAATTTCACCAAGATCGCCCAACGCGTGCCCGTGCGGATCACGATTGATGCGGGACAGGACGGGGCCGAAAAGCTGGTGCCCGGTCTGTCGGTGGTGGTCGATATCTCCCGCGAGTAAGACCGCCCGCCACGCCGCACCCTCACATGGCGGTGAGGGTTTGTGAGCTTTTTGCGGAACCCAACCTGCCCCCGTTTGTTGCCCTGTCTGGAGCGCCGCGTCCCGAGCGGCGCGCAGACACGCCAAAACAACAAGCGAAAACAAAGGGACAGGCCAGATATGGCAGATAATCTCCAGCAGGAACGCCTGCTGTTCTTTCCAAAGGTTCATAAACGCGTCTTTTCGGTCTCGGCGATTCTGATCGTCGGCTTCATCATCTATGGCGCGCTGTTTAACGATCAGGCAAATGCCCTTTTCGGCGGTTTGCAGACATGGTTCGCCACCAATCTCGGCTGGGCGATCATTATCGAGATGAATCTCTTCGTCATCGCCGCGATCTATCTGGCGTTTGGACGCTTCGGCGATATCCGGCTTGGACGGATGAATGAAAAACCTGCCTACGGGCTGTTCAGCTGGACCGCCATGCTGTTTTCGGCAGGCATCGGCATCGGGCTGATCTACTGGGGGGTTGCAGAGCCGCTTTACCACTATTTCGCACCGCCGGTCGGCACGCCCGAAACCGAAGAGGCCGCCAAACAGGCGATGGTCATCTCGTTCCTGCATTGGGGCATCCACGGCTGGGCGATTTATGCCGTGATCGGGCTTGCACTGGCCTATTTCCATTTCCGCAAGGGGCTGCCGCTGACCATCCGCTCGGCGCTCTATCCCATTCTGGGCGAGCGCATCTTCGGCAAATGGGGCGATGCGGTGGATATCCTTGCCGTTTTCGGCACCATGTTCGGCATCGTGACCTCGCTGGGCCTCGGGGCAATGCAGATCAATTCGGGTCTGGGCGATCTGTTCGGCTGGGAACAGTCGATCCTGACACAGGTCATCATCATCGCCCTGATCACGCTCGCGGCGACCATCTCGGTCGTGGCGGGGCTTGATGCGGGGATCAAACGGCTCTCGAACCTCAATATCGGCCTCTCGATGGTCTTCTTGCTGTTCATGCTGATCGTCGGCCCCACCATCTTCATCTTCGATCTCTATGTGCAGAGCTATGGCGATTACATCTCGCACTTCATCAGCTGGGCCACGTGGACCGAAGCCTATAATGAAAAAAGCACATGGCAGAACAGCTGGACGATCTTCTACTGGGCGTGGTGGGTCAGCTGGTCGCCCTTCGTGGGGGTTTTCATCGCACGGATCTCGCGCGGGCGCACCATCCGCGAATTCGTGCTGGGGGTGATGCTGCTGCCAAGCTCGATCATGTTCTTCTGGTTCTGCGCCTTTGGCGGCACCGCGCTGAATATCTCGCTGGGCGGGGATAACACGCTGGTCGAGGCCACCAGACAGGCTTACGGGCAGGCCATGTTCGCCCTTCTGGACTATTTCCCGATGTCGAACCTCACCTCCGGTTTCGCGATGATCCTGATCGTGATGTGGTTCGTCACCTCCTCGGATTCGGGCTCCTTCGTGATCGACATGCTGACCGCAGGCGGCGACCCGAACCCGCCCAAGATCCAGCGGATCTTCTGGGCCGTGACCGAAGGCTGCGTGGCGGCGGTGCTCCTGATCGCGGGCGGGCTGAACGCGCTACAGGCGGCGGCCGTGGTCGCGGGCTTCCCCTTCGCGGTGGTGTGCTTCCTGATCCTGATCGGGCTTCTGAAGGCGCTGCGTTGGGACACGCTGATGATCTACCGCCACAACCAGATCTATCGCAATGACGACGAGGCCGACCATGCCATGCCGCCCGAACTGCCCGGCGATCTTTATGGCGCGGACCCGACCCCACCGCCCGAGATGGCACCGGCAAAAGACTGACCGACGCAAGGGGCAGGTCCGCAGACCTGCCCTTTGACCTTTCTGCGCTCGGCCATGCTTTATTCGGGCCGCCTCTTACTCGGGCCACCTCTTACTCGGGCCTGTCTGTGCACAAGGCGGGAGGGCTGGACTTCACAGGAAAGCTGGCTCACAAATCGGGGCAGATTTCTCTGGCAGATCCGGTCCGCACCGATCAACTCTGCCGACAGCCGAAAGTGCCGCTATGACCTCCGATCCGCTGACCCTCGCCCGCGCCCGTGCCAAAGCGCCCGATTTCACTCAGGTCTTCACAGGCCCCGTGCCCGGGCCATCGGACGGGCCGCTGGACGGTCTGACCGTGGCGGTCAAGGACCTCTTTGATGTGCAAGGCTACCAGACCCGCGCGGGTTCCAAAGCTCGTGACACCCGCCCGCTGGCGACAAAAGATGCCCTTGCCGTCGCGCGAATGCGTGCGGCAGGCGCGGGGCTTGTCGGCCACACCAATATGACGGAATTCGCCTATTCCGGCCTCGGACAGAACCCGCATTACGGCACCCCTTTGACACCGTTGATCGCGGGTGCGATTGCCGGAGGGTCGACCTCGGGCGGGGCGTCCGCTGTGGCGCGTGGCGTGGCCGATATCGCGCTTGGCACCGATACGGGCGGCTCGCTGCGCATTCCTGCGGCGTTTTGCGGGATTATCGGCTTCAAACCCACCGCTGACGATGTGCCCCGCGACGGTGCCGTAGCGCTGTCACATACACTGGATAGCGTTGGGGTAATGGCACGCGATGCGCTGACCCTCCATGCCGCGATGGAAGTGCTGCGCGATGCCCCCTATGACGAGGCCGAACTGCCGCAAGAGCTGATCCTGCCGCGCAGCTTTGGCCGCGATGCGCTGGACCCGCAGGTGGCAGAGGCCTTCGAGAATGCGCGGGAGGTGCTGACGGAGGCGGGCTACCGCATCATCGAAATGGACCTACCGTTCCTCGACCTCTATCGCCAGCTCGAGATCTGGCATTTCTCGGCGGTCGAATCGCGGCTCCATCACGCAAGCGAATATGCCGAACACCACGACCGTATTGATTCACGTGTCACAAAACGCATGGCGCGCGCCGATGAGGTCACCGCGCCCGATTACGCCCGTAGCCTGCTCTTGCGCGAAACGATCGCCCGCAGCGCCAAGCGCGAGCTTCTGGGCCGCGCGATCGTGCTGCCGACCACGCCGATCCTGCCGCCGCAGCTTTCGGCGCTGGAGGACGAAGAGGCGTTTAACCGCCTCAACCAGCTGGCGCTGCGCAACACGTCGCTGGCCAATGTGATCGACGGTTGTGCGATATCCCTGCCGCTGCCCCATGCCGGCGTCGGGCTGATGCTGGTAGCGGCGCGGCACGAGGATGCCAAGCTGATCCATGCCGCGCATGAGCTGGCTCCCTTGCTGGCCGCCTGCGCCGTGCCGGAGGAAGGCACGATAGATAAAAGCTATCAAAACTAGCAGAACAATCAATTTCATATAATCTGCGGAACGTGACAATGTGCGTCCAAGGGTTAAATCCCGAACCGGATCGTAAAGAACCGGCCTCCCAAACCGAAAGACGAGGACACGACAATGGCTCTCATCAATACCAAGATCAAACCGTTCGCCGCCAAAGCCTTCAAGCAAGGCAAATTCATCGACGTGACCGACGCCGATATCGCGGGCAAATGGGCAGTGTTCTTCTTCTACCCTGCCGATTTCACCTTCGTTTGCCCGACCGAACTGGGCGACGTGGCCGACCATTATGCCGAGCTGCAGAAAATGGGCGTGGAAGTGTTCTCGGTCTCGACCGACACCCACTTCACCCATAAAGCATGGCACGAATCCTCCGATACCATCGTGAAGATCCAATATGCGATGATCGGCGACCCGACCGGCGCGATCACCCGCAATTTCGAAGTGATGCGCGAAGATGAAGGTCTGGCAGATCGTGGCACCTTCATCGTGGACCCCGATGGTGTGATCCAGGCGATGGAAATCACCGCAGAAGGGATCGGCCGTGATGCCTCCGACCTCGTGCGCAAGATCAAGGCTGCACAATATGTGCGCGCGCATCCGGGCGAAGTCTGCCCCGCTAAATGGAAAGAAGGCGAGAAAACCCTCGCACCGTCGCTCGAACTCGTCGGCAAAATCTGATCCGTCAGGATCACGAACATCGCCTCTGCGCTCCTTGCGCAGAGGTTCCCCCGCCAAAGCTCGATGCCGATCACTGCGCCGCAAGGACGCAGAGCGCACGTTTTGGTCCTCCCCCAGACATTCGGAGTTCTCCCATGCTCGACAGCACGCTCAAGACCCAACTTTCCGCCTATCTCGAACGGCTGGTGCGTCCGGTCGTTCTGACCGCCTCGACCAATGACACGGCCCGCTCTGCCGAAATGGTCGAGCTGCTGACCGAGATCGCGGAACTCAATGACAAAGTGTCGGTCGCCGTTGATGGCACCGATACCCGCAAGCCCTCCTTCAGCCTGACCTCGCCGGGGGTCGATATTTCGCTGACTTTCGCAGGCCTGCCGATGGGCCATGAATTCACCTCGCTGGTGCTGGCGCTTTTGCAGGTGGGGGGCTATCCGCCGAAAGTCGAACAGGAGCTGATCGACCAGATCAAAGAGATCGACGGCCAGTTCACCTTCGAAACCTATTTCTCGCAAAGCTGCCAGAACTGCCCCGATGTGGTGCAGGCGCTGAACCTGATGGCCGTGCTGAACCCCAATGTAAAACATGTGGCCATTGACGGTTCGGACTTTCAGGACGAGGTCAACGCCCGCGAGGTGATGAGCGTGCCGACCGTCTACCTGAACGGCGAGGTCTTCGGACAGGGCCGGATGGAACTGGGCGAGATCGTCGCGAAAATCGATACCGGATCGGCAGACAAGGCCGCCGCCAGGATCAATGCCAAGGACGCGTTCGACGTGCTCGTGGTCGGTGGTGGCCCCGCCGGTGCCGCTGCCGCCGTCTATGCCGCCCGCAAAGGTATCCGCACCGGTGTGGCCGCCCAGCGTTTCGGCGGTCAGGTGCTGGATACCATGTCCATCGAGAACCTGATTTCGGTGCCGCATACCGAAGGCCCGAAACTGGCCACGGCGCTGGAACAGCACGTCAAGGAATATGACGTGGACATCATGAACCTGCAAACCGCAACCGGCCTTGCCCGCAAGGGGGATCTGGTTGAGGTCACGCTGGAAAGCGGCGCCGTTCTGAAGTCCAAATCGGTGATCCTCTCGACCGGTGCCCGCTGGCGCCAGATGAATGTGCCCGGCGAGAACGAATACAAAAACAAGGGCGTGGCCTATTGCCCCCATTGTGACGGCCCGCTGTTCAAGGGCAAGCGCACGGCGGTGATCGGCGGCGGCAATTCGGGCGTCGAGGCGGCAATCGACCTTGCGGGCATCGTGGCGCATGTGACGCTGATCGAGTTCGACACCAAGCTGCGTGCCGATCAGGTGCTGCAGGACAAACTGCGCAGCCTGCCGAATGTCACGATCATCATGAACGCCCTAACCACCGAAGTCACCGGCGACGGCACCAAAGTGAACGGTCTGGCCTATCGCGACCGCACCACCGGCGAGGACCACCATGTCGCGCTCGAAGGCATCTTCGTGCAGATCGGCCTGCTGCCGAATACCGACTTCCTCAAAGGCACCGTCGATCTGAGCCCGCGTGGCGAGATTATCATCGATGCGCATGGCGCAACCTCGATGGATGGCGTCTTTGCTGCCGGTGACTGCACCACCACGCCCTATAAGCAGATCGTCATTGCGATGGGGCTCGGGGCAACGGCGGCCTTGGGCGCCTTCGACCACCTGATCCGCACGTCTGTTCCGGCAGAAACCGCCGCGAAAAAAGAAGAGGTCGCCGCGTAATCGTGCACCACTCACGGTAAAGGCCGCGGTTCTGCCCGTCAGGACCGCGGTTTTTTATGCGCCTTGTTCTGGCCTCTTTACTTGCGCCGGTAAATGTCACAGGTCTTTGCCCATGACATTGCGCGAACTCCAATATCTGGTCGAACTGGCCCGCCTGCGGAATTTCCGTCGTGCGGCAGAGATGTGCAATGTCAGCCAGCCCACTCTCTCGACCCAGCTGCGCAAGCTCGAAGAAAGCCTTGGCGTCCAGTTGATCGAGCGGAGCAAACGGCAGGTGTTGCTGACCTCGGTGGGCGAGGAAATCGTGGCCCGTGCGCAGAAGATGCTGGACGAGGCCCGCGATATCCGCGCCATCGCCGAACGCAACCGCGCCCCCGATACGGGCCGCCTGCGGCTTGGGGCATTCCCGACGCTTGGCCCCTATCTTCTTCCGGCCCTGCTGCCCGAAATCGCGCGCAAATTCCCCAAGCTGCAGTTGCAGCTCTTTGAAGAGAAAAGCGAAACGCTTCTGGGGCTATTGCGCAGTGGTGATCTGGATGCCGCCCTTCTGGCACTGCCGATCGAGGATCCGACCCTCCAGACCCAGCCACTTTTCGAGGAACCCTTCCTGCTGGCTGTGCCGCAAGGCCATCGGCTGGCGCATAGCGGGCCGCTATATCTCGCCGATCTGGGGGCCGAGGAAATGATGCTGCTGGAAGATGGCCACTGCCTGCGCGATCAGGCGGTCAGCCTGTGCAACCGCTGGGGCCTTGACGAGATCGAAGGCTTCCGCGCCACCAGCCTCGAGACCCTGCGCCAGATGGTGGCAGCGGGCATGGGAATTACACTGCTGCCCAAGCTCGCCACCGAAGGCCCGATGGCCGCCAGCGCCGTCATGAGCCTGATCCCCCTCGCCGACACCCCCGAACCGGGACGGCAGATCGGTATGATCTGGCGGCGCAGCTCCTATATGGTACCGCTTCTCCGCCAGATCGCGAAGATCACCGCACAGGTCGCCAAGACACGGCTTGGCCAGCAAAGCAAAAGCACCACATAAACAGCGATATCAAACGCCGTGCAAAGCTGACCTCTCAAGACCGTTTTGCCGGAACCTTCCGAAATGCCGGCGCCGCGCATGATCGCCCTCTGCGCCCGACATCTCCAATTCTGGATCAACGTCCACGCATTGACACTCAAGAGCGCCCGACAAACGGCCGCGATCAATGCCTCGGTCAAACCGCCTTGGCGCTCGCCAAACGCAGCAGCGCAACGATTCAGGCCTATCAAGAAGCGATCGAGCGCAGGACCAGCACTGCCAGCCCCGATAAAGCATCAGGCCTTACAGAACAGAGCATCCAACAATTTCAGGGTGAAAACGTGGTGCCCGGAGGCGGATTCGAACCACCGACACGCGGATTTTCAATCCGCTGCTCTACCAACTGAGCTATCCGGGCACTTTCGGCTTCGGGCGCTGCCCTCTGCTTCGGTAGGGCGGTATTTAGAGAAGCTCGGGGGTGGTGTCCAGAGGGAATTTGAAGTTTTTTCAAATTTCCTTCCAGCCCCCCTCAAAATTCCGAATTCTCCAGTATTTTCAGATCAGTGGGGTTTCTGATCGGGGGCCCATTCCTCCGGTGCGCGCTCTTCTTCCTCGGCAATATCGCCCGGAATCACATAGGACCCGTTAAGCCACTTCGCCAGATCCACATCGGCGCAGCGTCTGGAACAGAACGGCCGGTATTTGGCATCGGCTTTCTTGCCGCAGACGGGGCAGCTCATGCTGCCCCCTTCCCGACCAGCGCCTCCAGCGAGACGCGATCGCGTTTGCGTTGCAGCTCGTAATTGCCCAAGGGCGTCCAGCCCGCAAGCGACGCCTCGGCCTCGCCCTTGAAGGCAGTCTTCATCTGCTGCTCCAGCGGCTGGCGGTCACGTTTGGGCATCGGCGCGAAATCGACAACGATCTGCCCCCCCAAGCCCCGCAGACGCAGCTGACGCGGCAGCTCGCGCGCGGCCGCGATATTGGCCTTCAGGCTGGCCGCAGGCGAGGTGTCATTGCCGGTATTCACATCCACGGCGATCAGCGCGCGCGTCGGCTCGATCATCATATGCGCGCCACCCGGCAACTCGACCCGCGCGCGCAGGAGCGCGTCGAGCTGCTCGAGCACCCCGTGCTCCTCGAAGGAGCCCTCGATCACCTCTTCGGGTTCCGGCTCGGCCCAGTCGCGCCATGCTTCCTCATGCGGGTCCGGCACATCGACCAGCAGCTCCGGCTCGCCCGAGAGGTCCGCCATCACCGCCTCGGCCAGCTCGCGCATGGCGTTGATATCCTCGGCCAGCTCGCCCTCCTCGGCCAGCGGCGCGGCAGAGCGCAGGATCAACCCCATATCCGAGCCGTCCATCACCACATCCGCCAGCGACTTCAGACCATCGCGGGTGTCCTCGTCGCGGATACGGCGCGAGATATTGATGCCGGGCGCACCGGGCGTCACGATGCAATAGCGCGATTTGAACAGCACCCGCAGCGAGACAGGAACGGCCTTGCCCGCCTCGGTGCCGCCAGTGACCATGCAGATCACAGTCTGACCCGGCGCAAGGCCCTTGACCTCGCGCAGGAAGCCGCGCTGGCCTTCGGGCAGGTCCACGAAAACCCCGCCCTGCCCCTTCATCTGGCGGCCCACCTTGCCGCGCAGGATCGCACCCGGCGCAAGCGGCTGCACTTCGGAGGCATCAATCAGGAAATCTTCCAGTTGACCATCCACCATCAAAGCGGCGGCCTCGCGTTCTTTGTAGCTGCCCAGAACGATAGTACGCCCCTTCATACGGCCTCCTTGGCGGTCACGCCCGCCGATGTCAGTAGGGTTGCGGTCTCGGCGAGGGGAAGCCCCACGACGCCGGTGTAAGACCCTTGGATCCACGGGACAAACGCCCCGCCCAAGCCTTGGATGGCATAGCCACCCGCCTTGCCCTGCCATTCGCCCGAGACAAGATAGGCGTTCACATCCTCATTCGACAGCGGGCGGAATTTCACCACCGTATCGACCAGACGTTCACGGATGCCAAAGGCCCCACGCACGGCCACAGCCGTCAGCACATGGTGACGACGGCCCGACAGCATAAAAAGAAATTCGGCGGCCTCGGCGGCATCTTCGGGTTTGCCCAAGATGCGGCGGCCACAGGTGACGGTGGTATCGGCACAAAGAATGACCTCATCGGCCGCAAGATCCAGCGCCATTGCCTTCTCGCGGGCCATCCGCGCGACATAATCGCGGGGGCGTTCATTCTTGCGGGGGGTCTCGTCGATATCGGGTGCCCGCACGGCGTCGGGCACCAGACCTAGCTGGTCCAGTAGCTCGCGTCGCCTCGGGCTCGCGGAGCCTAGGATCAGTTTCATGGGCTTACTTGAAGCGGTAGTTGATGCGACCTTTCGAAAGGTCGTAGGTGTTCATTTCGACTTGAACTTTGTCGCCGGCGAGAACGCGGATGCGGTTTTTGCGCATCTTCCCTGCCATATGTGCGATGATTTCATGGCCGTTCTCAAGCTCGACCCGAAACGTCGCATTTGGCAGGAGTTCCTTCACGACGCCGGGGAATTCGAGCATTTCTTCCTTGGCCATGGTCACTCCATAATTGCGTAAAGGCGCTTGAAACGCGCCATCGTGGCGCTTAAATGCGCCCGCCCGCTTTAAAATTCAAGCTTAATGTCAAGGCTGGGGGGCAGTTTCACGCACAATCGCGACCGTTTCGGCCTGATCGGCGCTTTCGGGCCAGTGCTGAAACAGCAAAACCCCGCCATCATGGCGCGATTGCCGTACCTGATCCAGATCGACCTGCGCATGGACCCAGCCCGGAGAATCAAGCCCGCCTTCGGCCAGCACCCCCGTTTCCGGCCAGCCGGTATCGGGCGGGCCGAAGACCCCCGCAGCCCCGCGGTTCGTATCGACCGCAGGACACCAATCGACATCTCCCACGGTGGGCGATTGCACTGTGACACATTGGTTTTCCAGCGCCCGCGCCTGCGCCCCGATCCGCACCCGCGAGTAGCCCGCCACCGTATCGGTGCAGGACGGCACAAGAAGGATCTCGGCGCCCTTCTCGCACAGCGCCCGCGCCAGCAGGGGGAATTCGCTGTCATAGCAGATGGTGATGCCGATGCGCCCGAGGGCGGTGTCAAAGACCTGCAGCCCCTCGCCCGCGCCAATCTGCCAATCCTCGCGTTCAAAGCGCGTCATCACCGCCTTGTCCTGATGGCCGATCAGACCGGCAGGCCCCACAAGGGTCGCGCGGTTGGTGCGGATATCGGCCCCTGTATGGTTTTCGATTACCGGCCCCGAGGGCACAAGGATATGCACGCGATGCCGGAAGGCCAGATCGATAAACAGCGTCTCCATTTCAGGGCGATAACGCGCCACAACCTGCAGTGCGGCCTCCAAGTCGCGCGCAGCCTCGGTCCCGCCCAGTGACGCCAGCTCCATCGCGCCATATTCGGGAAAGACCAGAAGCTGGGCGCCCTCGGCCACGGCCTCTTCGACCCATTGCGTCACTTTGGCCTCATAGGCGTCCCAACTGTCATGCCAGTCCAGCGGATAGGCAGCGGTAGCGATATGGAGTGTCATAGGGCACGCCCCCAGAATTGCAGATGTTTCACCGTTTCAGCCGTCTCGCCCAGATCCATCCAGCGGAAACCGGCGATCACCCCCTCCAGCGGCTGATAGCCCCGTTTATGCCAGAACTGATCCAGCGGGCGATAGGCCGCGGGCTTCAAAGGATGGTGACCCTCGCGGATTACCGCGCAGAAGACGCTGTGGCTGCGCCCGAGCGCCCGTGCATGTGTTTCACGGGCCTCAAAGAAGGCATGGCCCAAACCCTGCCCGCGATAGTCCGGCAGAAGAACCGATTCCGCACAATAGAACACATTCCCCAGCGCCAGACCGGTGCGGCCAAAGGGGGCCGCGAAATCTGCGGCATGGTCTTCCAGCGGCGTGCCGGTGGCCGCCCCCACAAGCCGCGCGCCGTCAAAAGCGCCAACCACGACCGCGTCCTTCGACGAGCGGTAGCGTTCCAGATAGCGCCGCTCGTACTCCAGCGAGCCGTCATAGATATAGGGCCAGTCGCGGAACACGCGGATGCGCAGCTCTGCCACATCGTCCAAGGCGGCATCCAGCGCCGCCCCCGTAAGCACACGCACCTCCATCAGGAGACCTGCTTGATCCAGTCCGAGAGGTTGTAATAGGTGGTCACCCGCGCGATCTTGCCATCCTTGAGGTCAAAGAAGGTGCCCGCAGGCAGGCGGTAGTTTTGCCCCTTGGCGTCGGGCAGGCCTTCATCCGTCTTCAGATAGGTGCCGTTGACGATAAATTCCGCCGCAGCCCGCGTGCCCGCCTCATTGGCCATCACGCAGAGATCAGTCAGCGTCTCGCGGTAGCACTGCGTCATATGGGCATTGAATTCGCGGAAGGCCTCGGCCCCACGGCGGATATTGCCCTCATTCACATGATGTTCGAAATCATCCGCCAGAAGCGCCTCCATCGCTGCGGTATCTCCGGCGTTGAAAGCATCGTAATAGGTTTTCAGGGTCTCAAGAGCCTCAAGGCGTGACATGGTTCCATCCTGCTGGTTTTGTTATTCATTATGGGTGGGTGGCCCGAAGCGCGACACCATCCGGTCGCGGATCTGGTCGCGGGTCTGGCGATAGGCGGCCAGCTTGGCCTCGCGCCCCTCGCCGATGCCCGTGGGGTCCATGATCGGCCAATATTCGATATCCAGATGATAGAAGCGGGTCAGCTCCAGCGCCTGACGCTGGCTGGCGGGCGACAAGGCGACGATCAGATCGAAGGTCGAGATATCATCGCCCCATTCCTGCATATCCTCGAAGCTGCGCACGCGGTGGCGTTCCAGATCCACACCCACCTCATGCATGACGGCAATCGTGAACCCGTCGATATCCAGTTCCGATTTGACGCCTGCCGATTGCACATACACGCCAGGGCCATAGAAGCGCTTCATCATCCCCTCGGCCATCGGAGAGCGCGTGGCATTGTAGTCACAACAAAACAGCACCGATTGCGGCAAGCCTGACATTATTTCACCGGCGATAGGACACAAACAAGGGTGAACAGCCGCCGGGCGGTATCAAGATCCAGCTCGGCCTTGCCTTCCAGACGTTCCTCAAGGATCCGCGCACCCTCGTTATGGATGCCGCGCCGCGCCATATCGATCGCCTCGATCTGGCTGGGCGGCATGGTTTTCACAGCCTCGAAATAGCTTTCGCAGATCTGGAAGTAATCCTTGATCACCTGCCGGAAGGGGCCGAAAGACAGGTGGAACTCGGCCAGCGGATCATCGCTCTCGCTGCGGGTATCAAAGACCAGCCGCCCGTCGCGCACCGACAGCAGCAGGTTGAACGGCCCTTCCGGCGCGGCCAGATCGCCTTTCCCCGGCAGGGTGAAGCTATTGTCTTCCAGAAGGTCGAAAATGGCCACACGACGTTCCTGCTCGATCTCCGCGCTCGGCGCGGGCAGACCGGAATCATCGACTTCCAACTTGGCAATATGGGCCATTACTCTTCTCTCCCTGTGGCCGGCGACGCGGCTTTAGGAAAGGCTAGACCGAGTAATGGCCACGCGCAACCGCGTCCCGCGACAGAGGCAGGCGCGATTGCGACGATCGGGTTATTTATTCAGCGCATCCAGACGCGCGCGGACCGAAAGACCATGCGCTTCAAGGCTTTCGGATTTCGCCAGCACCTCGGCCCCCGGCCCGATCTGACGCAGCGCCTCGGGCGTCATCATCGACAGCGTGGTGCGTTTGACAAAATCGAACACCGATAGCCCCGAAGAGAAGCGTGCCGAACGTGCCGTCGGCAGAACATGGTTCGGCCCGCCGATGTAATCGCCAATCGCCTCGGGCGTCCAGGCACCCATGAAGATCGCGCCCGCATGGGTGATCTCTTGCGCCAGAGCCTCGGGCTCGGCCACGCAAAGCTCAAGGTGCTCGGGCGCCACGCGGTTGGACAGCTCTGCCGCCTCGGCCAGATCGCGGGTGAGGATCACCGCGCCAAAGTCACGCCAGCTTGCGCCCGCGATTTCGCGGCGTTCCAGCGTCTCAAGGCGTTTTTCCACGGCCTCGACGACCTTATTGGCGAAACCCTCGTCGGGGGTGATCAGGATCGATTGCGCCGAAGCGTCATGCTCGGCCTGAGACAGCAGGTCCAAAGCGATCCAGTCGGGGTCATTCTGCCCATCGGCAATCACGAGGATCTCCGAGGGACCGGCGATCATATCGATGCCCACCTTGCCAAAGACCCGACGTTTGGCCGCCGCCACAAAGGCATTGCCCGGACCGGTGATCTTATCCACGGGGCGGATGGTCTCCGTGCCATAGGCCAGTGCCGCCACCGCCTGCGCGCCGCCGATACGGTAGATCTCGTCCACACCTGCAATCTTACAGGCCAGCAGAACAAGCGGGTTCACCTTGCCATCGGGCGTGGGGCAGACCACCACCAGACGCTCGACGCCCGCCACTTTGGCAGGGATCGCATTCATCAACACCGAAGACGGGTAGCTCGCCAGACCGCCCGGAACATAAAGCCCGGCCGCCGAAACAGGCGTGAAGCGCCAGCCCAGTTTCGCGCCGCTTTCCTCTTCCCACATTGCATTGGGCGGCATCTGGCGGGCGTGATAGATGCGGATACGCTCGGCGGCCAGTTCCAGCGCCTCACGCTCAGGCACCGGCACGCGGGCGATCTCGGCCTCGATCTCGGCGTCCGAGAAGCGCATGGTCTCGGGCGTCAGCTCCAGCCGGTCGAATTTCGCAGTCAGCTCCAGCACGGCGACATCGCCCCGCGCCCGCACATCCGCGATGATCTGGCCCACAGCCGCATCCACATCGGGGCTATCCTCGCGCTTCATGCCCAAAAGCGCGGTGAAACGGGTCTCGAAATCGGCAGCAAGCGTGGTCAGGAAATGCGGCATGGGAGTCTCCTTGAGGTCGCCACGGAAATAGTCCAGCAGGCAGGCATGGGCAAGCACTACTGCGCGGATAGGCGCCCCGCCATAAGCGCCGACAGCGCCACCATCACCGTGGCCACCCCCAGCATGAGGGGCAGCCCTCCCAGCTGATAGCTAAGTCCCGAGGCCAACGTCCCCAGAAGGCGCCCGCCCGCATTGGCCATATAGTAAAACCCCACATCCATGGTGACGCGCTCGGATTTGGTGAAGGCGAGGATCAGATAGGAATGCAGCGAGGAATTCACCGCAAAGACCGCGCCAAAGACCAGCAGCCCGATCACCAGCGCCACGGTCAGCCCCTGCCCGCCCAAGCCCAGCGCGGCAATGGTCAGCCCCGCAGGTATCACACAAAGCCCCCATGCCCAAAGTTTCGCATCCGCCACCAGCGCCTCTGGCGCACGGGTCTTGGCGCGCAGGATCTTTGGGGCAAAGCCCTGCACCAGCCCGTAAAGGATGATCCAGCCCGCCATGAAGCTGCCGATCAGGAAGAAGGCCGCACGGTCGCCCGCCTCGGTGCCATCCGACAGGATTGCGGTGAAATAGATCGGGATGCCCACCACAAACCACACATCCCGCGCACCGAACAGAAACACCCGCGCCGCCGAGAGCCGGTTCACATTGGCCGACTTCGAGAAGACCTCGGAGAATTTCGCCCCCTTGCGCCCCTGCGGCAGCCCCTTCGGCATGGCGATCACGATGGCCATCAGGATCACCGCCAGCACAAGCGCCATGGCAAGGATCGACCCCGTAAAGCCCACCAGCGCCAGAAGCCCCGCGCCCAGCAGAAAGCCAAAGCCCTTCACCGCGTTCTTCGACCCCGTCAGCACCGCAACCCAAGCAAACAGCCCGCCCTGTGCGGAAGGGGCCAAGAGCTTCACCGCCGATTTCGACGACATCTTCGCCTGATCCTTGGCCACGCCAGAGGCGCCCTGCACCGCCATCACATAGAGAACCGAGGCTGTCACCCCCCATGCGGGGTCCAGCCCCGCCAGCGCCAGAAGCGCCACCACCTGCAGCCCCAGCCCCGCGTAAAGCGTAGAAGCCAGCCCGAAGCGTGCCGCAATCCAGCCCGCGCAAAGATTGGTGACCATGCCCGCCACCTCATAGAGGAGGAACAGATAGGCCAGCTGCACAGGCGAGAACCCGAGGCTGTGGAAATGCAACAGCACCAGCATCCTCAGCGCGCCATCGCTGAGCATGAACGCCCAATAGGCCGCCGTGACCGCGATATAGGCGGAAAGCCCCTCGGGTTTCTGCCCGCCGGAGGTCACAGCGACTGCCCGACCATCAAAGCCACATCCACCAGACGATGGGCATAGCCATATTCGTTATCATACCACGCATAGATCTTTAACTGCGTGTCATTGATGACCATCGTCGAGGGCGCATCAATGATCGACGAACGCACATCATTGACGTAATCGGCCGAAACCAGAGGCCGCGTTTCATAGCCCAGAATGCCCTTCAACACCCCTTCCGAGGCCGCCTTGAACAAGGCGTTGACCTCTTCGGCAGAGGTTGCGCGTTCGACCTCGAAGACGCAATCTGTCAGTGACCCGTTCAGCAGGGGCACCCGCACCGCATGACCGTTCAGACGGCCCTTCAGCTCGGGGTAGATCAGCGTGATCGCCGTTGCCGAGCCGGTTGTCGTGGGGATCAGCGAATTCAGCGCCGAGCGCGCGCGCCGCAGGTCCTTGGCGGGGCGGTCCACGAGGGTCTGGGTGTTGGTGACATTATGCAGCGTGGTGATCGAGCCGTGCTTGATGCCCAGCCCCTCATGGATCACCTTCACCACCGGAGCCAGACAGTTGGTCGTGCAGCTGGCCGCCGTCACGATATGATGGCGGGCGGGGTCATAGCTGTCGTTATTCACGCCATAGACGATATTCGCCGTCGGCCCGTCCTTCACCGGCGCCGAAACCACCACCTTCTTCACTCCCGCTGCGAAATAGGACGCCAGATCGGCCTCGGTCTTGAATTTGCCGGTGCAGTCGATCACGACATCCACACCCTCCAGCGGCAGATCGGCCAGCGCAGGGGTGCCCACGAAAGGCAGGCGCACCCCGTCGATGCTGACCGATGTCGCATCATGCGCGAACAGCGAATCCCAGCGCCCGTGCACGCTATCGAATTCCAGCAGGTGGGCGTGAAGCTCGGGCGTGCCGATCGCGTCATTGATCCATGCAATCTCGGCCCCCGCATCCAGAAGCGGGCGCAGCGCCAGCTTTCCCATCCGGCCCAGACCATTCAGCGCATAGCGTACCATTCTAATGTCCCTCCCTGCGGGCAATATCGTCCACGGCGCGCTGCACGGCGAGGCGATCCAGACTTTCGAGAGGCAGCGCGATAAACGCCTCGATCCGGCGGCGCAAAGCTCCGTAAGCCTCGCGGAAGGCCAAGGCCGCCTCGGCGGGGCTGCGTGCCTGCGCGGCCCGCGCCACCGGATCAGGCACGCCCCAATGGCCGCTGACAGGCCGTCCGGGCAAGGCCGGGCAATCCTCGTTGGCGGCCAGATCACAGACCGTAAACACAAAATCGAAAGGCGGCTCATCGGCCAAGGAGCCGAGATCCTTGGAAAACAGCCCGCCCACATCATGGCATTGCTGCTGCAACAGCGTCACCGTCTGCGGGTTGATCATACTTCCGGGATGGGTGCCCGCAGAATGCACCTCGAAACGGTCTGCCCCCAGCTCGCGCAACAGGGCTTCGGCAAAGATCGAGCGCGCGGAATTGCCGGTGCAGACAAACAGCACCCGATACCGGCGCGCAGGCTTGCGGGGGGCCAAAGACAGACAGTCCGACACCCGCCCGCGACAGCAGTCATCCAGCAGAAATCCGAAAGTGGTCTGCACGACCTCCATCTCGATGCGGTAAAGAAGCGACGTCCCCACCCGCTCTTTCGCCAAAAGCCCCGTCTGCATCAGCGCGGCAAGATAGGCCGAAAGCGTGCTGGGCCGCAACCCGAGGATCTGCCCGATCTCGCCTGCGGGCAACTGATCGGGATAGCGGCGCGTCAGAAGACGGAACACCGCAAGCCGCTGCGGATGGCCCAAAACGGCGAGAATTTCTGCAATCTCTTTTTCCATATTTCGTGGATATGCGAAATATGGACCTGCAACCAGTGAAACTTTTGTAACGACGCAGGAAGACGGCCCGGACGCTCCTACTGTGGCGGGAAAGGATCTTTGATCGTCCTCCAGAAGAGCCGCGCAATGGTCAAGGCCAGCGCGAGCGCGATATAATGCCGTTCACGCAGTCAGATGCCGCCCGTCAGATGCACAGCCAACGTGACATCCCCCGAAGCTCCCCGCCCGCAGATCCCCGACCGCAGATCCCCGACTGCCGAACAGCCCTTACATGCCATCGTCACGGTGCTGCGGCACCTTGCCCGAGACAGCCTTGTAAGGCTTGGTCACATCGCGCAAATCCACGGCCAATGCCTCGACAGAAACCGCAATCGCGCCATCCCCTGCCAAGGTCAGCACCAGCTCGCCCGCGCCATCCTCCGCAGGGGTCCAGACCAGATCTAGGATCGAGAGCACCAGATCTTTCTCGGCCCGGTCCACCCCTTGCGAACGCACGGCCAGCACTTCGGACACCACCAGAAGCGATTGCACCCGCTCATAGGCGCGCCCATCGGCTTCGGCGGCGGCACGATCTTCCCAGCGGAAACGATTGACCAGCAGCGCCAGTTGGCGACGGGCGCGATCATAGCGGATCTCGGTCACCGGCAAGACACAATCCTGCACCAGCGCGGAAATCACCGGCAGGTCTTCGGCCGTCTCCGCCCGCAAAGCCAAGGCGCGTTCCGCCCCGTCCTCGAATCTTGCATCCGCCATAGTCGCCTCCGTCCATTGATCTGCTGCCGCAAAGATAGACGGGCAGGTCTGCCCGTCCAGAAAGTCTGTCCAGAAAGTCCGGCCAGAAGGTCTATCCCCCTTCCGGATCGGTGCCTATTCGGACACGCGCTCGATATCGGCACCGACGGCCTTCAGCTTGCGCACCAGACGTTCATAGCCGCGGTCAAGGTGATAGACACGGTTGACGATGGTCTCGCCCTCGGCGGCAAGACCCGCCAAAATCAGCGACACCGAGGCCCGCAGGTCGGTCGCCATCACCGGCGCCCCCTTCAGCTTCTTGACGCCATGCACGGTGGCATGCCCGCCATGCACCTCGATATTGGCGCCCATCCGCACCAGTTCGGGTGCATGCATGAAGCGGTTCTCGAAGATCTTCTCTTCCAGAACCGAAGTCCCCTCGGCGGTACACAAAAGTGCCATCATCTGCGCCTGCAGGTCGGTCGGGAAGCCCGGATAGGGTTCGGTGACCACATCCACCGCATTCACCACATCCCCGCGACGCTTGACCTTGATCCCGTCTCTGGTCTCTTCGACATGAATGCCCGCCGCATCGAGCTTCTCGCAGAAGGATTCGACCAGCGCGATCTTGCCGCCCAGACATTCAACCTCGCCGCCACAGATCGCAGGGGCCAGCATATAGGTGCCCAGCTCGATCCGGTCGGCCACAACGGGATGGGTCGCGCCATGCAAACGGTCCACACCCTGAATTTCGATGGTCGACGTGCCATCGCCCGAAATCTGCGCCCCCATCGCCCGCAGGCAATCCGCCAGATCGACGATCTCGGGTTCGCGCGCGGCATTCTTCAGCACCGAGGTGCCTTTGGCCAGCGCCGCCGCCATCAGGAAGTTCTCGGTGGCCCCCACAGAGGCAAAGCGCATCTCGTGCACAGCGCCTTTCAGGCGGCCACCGGCAACCTTGGCATGCAGATAGCCTTCCTTCAGCTCGATCTCGGCGCCCAAAGCGGTGAGCGCATCGATATGGATATCCATCGGGCGCGCGCCGATCGCACAGCCACCGGGCAGCGAGACGACCGCATGACCCAGACGCGCCAGAAGCGGCCCCAGCACGAGGTTCGAGGCCCGCATCTTGCGCACGATGTCATAATCGGCGACCGGATTGATCTCGCCATGGCAGGCCGAGGCCAGCACCTTGCCCTCCTGCAACTGGGTGACCTCTGCCCCGAGGCTGGCCAGAAGATCGGTCATGGTGCGGATGTCAGACAGACGCGGCGCATTGGTCAGCGTCAGCGGTTCCTCCAACAGAAGCGTGGCCGGCATCAGCGCCAGACAGGCGTTTTTCGCGCCCGCGATTGGGATCTGCCCCGAAAGCGGCCCGTTGCCGCGCACGATAATGCGGTCCATCAGCTGTCCTTTTCGTTCTGCTCGTGTGGCGGCGTGCCGTGAGAGGCTGCACCATCCCTATCTGTTTCTATCTGCTCGGCCTTACGACCGCGTGCCTGCGCCTTACGGCGGGAAAGATTCGCACGCAAGGCCGCGCGCAAACGATCTTCTCGCGCCGATTTGGGGTCTTTCGACCCGTTCTTGGGGTTCTTCGGATCCTGTGCCATGCGCCTTCTGTAGCGTCAGGAGAAAAATCTGTCGAGAGATGTCATTTTTTCTCTTGCACCCGTCGGCGACCTCCTCTAAATCCCCGCTCACGGTCGAAGGGCGGCACTGAAAAGCACCGCCACCGACACAGGATGCTGCCGTAGCTCAGGGGTAGAGCACTCCCTTGGTAAGGGAGAGGTCGAGAGTTCAAATCTCTCCGGCAGCACCACACTAACCCACTGACAACAAAGAAGACCCTTGATTTGCTGGGCGAAGTGCCATTTCTGGTGTCAGAATTGGTGTCAGAATCGAGTGTCACATGGCAGCGAAACTTCGTTACTGGAAAGAGAAGAATGGCCGTTACTGGGCGCGCATTACTTTGCGTGAAGACATTCGTCATCTTTTTGGCGGAAAGACCGAACTCACAGAGCCTCTCGGTGGAGACCTTCGTGTAGCAAAGCACGAGCACGACGAAGCTGTCGCTCGCCTCAAGAGACAGATTAAATTAGCTCAAGAAGCCCTTAAGCAAGTGGCACCCCCTGCCAAGCCCGCATCTCTGCGCGCTCTATCGGAGGACGACATCAAGCGCGCGATCTGGGAGCATTTCCAATCGGTCCTGACGGAAGACACCGCCAAGCGGGCAGAAATGCCCAGCCCAGCGGACATAGAACGCGAGCTAGAGCGTTTTTACGAACGCGTCGCGCAAGGCTATTCAGATGTAGAGAAATATGGGCTGAGCGTGTTGAGCGAGGACGCCGATTATAGAATGGCCGCAGGAGCACGCTATTTCTATGAACAATTACGCACTCGCAAGCTGAGTGCCCTCCGGCGAGATTTGCAGGCGGCGGAGACCAAGATTATCACCCCAGCCTTGAATGCATTCATCGCCAGCAACGGGCTAGATCTTGCGACAGGTAGCGCTGAATGGCGCGACCTCGCTATGAAGATGATCCGAGCCGAAATTGATGCGCTAGATCGCACTATGGAGCGGGACCAGGGCATCTATAACGACACCCCACGCGACACCATCATTCAGCCGGTAACACCGCGCAGCACACCAACTGCCCCGGTAAAGCTCATGGAACTGTTCGAGCAATACATAGCAACCAAACAGCATGTAGGCACGCATGTAGACGGCGGACGCGCTTGGCGGCCCTGTTTCATCCACTTGATCGATTTTCTTGGGCACGATGACGCCAGAAAGGTCGCGAAGGCCGATCTCCTAAAATGGCGCGATAGCCTCCTCAAAGAGGGCAAGTCCACCAAAACCGTGTCCGCCAAATACCTTGCTGCAATTCGTGCGGTCTTCAAGTGGGCCAAAGTCAATGACATCCTCGAGCACAACCCCTCCGAAGATGTCAAACAAGAGACCAAGAAAAAAATCAAAACTCGTGAGCAAGGCTTCACCACCCTCGAAGCGGAAGCGATCCTGCAGACCTGCGTCAATTACGTCCCCGAGTATAGAGACAACCCGGCTAACCGCGAAAGTGCCCATATTACAGCAGCTAAGCGCTGGGCGCCGTTGCTCTGTGCCTTCACCGGTGCGCGTATCACCGAGATCACCCAGCTAAGAAAAGAAGACATTAGGCAAGAGGGCGATGGCTGGGTTATGCGCATCACACCGGAGGCTGGCTCCGTTAAAGACAAAAGATATCGTGACATCCCGCTTCATCAACAACTGATCGAACTTGGCTTTCTGAATTTCCTCGCATCAAGTGACGAAGGACCGCTGTTCCACAACGCGACTGATCCCGAAAAATACCTCAAAAGTGCGCGTGCGACAGGGGGGAGGGTTGCCAAATGGCTCAAATCCCTCGGGCTTATTCCTGAAAACATGCAGCCTAATCACGCGTGGCGGCATCGCTTTAAAACCCTCAGCCGCGACTTGTCCCTGAATCGGGATGTCGTAGACGCGATTAATGGCCATGCAACTAGCGGTGCAAGTGGCGGCTATGGCGACTCTACGCTGCTCGCCAAGAAGGGTGTCATAACGAAACTTGAGAATTACGACTTAGCTGCTCGCAACTCTAGCTCGCCGTCGAAAAACGTCTCATAGATGAAGGTTTTGAAATATCGCCAGCCGAACCTGATCTGCATCGGCTGGCTCCCAATATCGGTTCGCCGGATGCTTCGCCTTGCGTGACCGTAGACAACCCAGAAACCCTGTGGGCTTTGTCGGATCTAGCTCTAGCAGTCTCGGATGCTCACGCACCAATGCGACCAAATAGCCACGTCCCCTCGGATCGCCGAAAAACTCTCGCCAAGGACCACTGAAGACGCGCAAATCGGGCACCACTTTAGAAGCGGCTTCCGGCCCGACAGCCGTCACCTCCTCGACGGGTGTGGAACGCTTCGGCTTTTTAGCCGACTTCTTTTTCGTAACCTGCTCGGCTTTCACCCCAACCTCAGGAGCCGCGTCGGGGGCCTTCCCAGCCAGCTTGTCTCGAAAAGCACTAAGTTCGGGAAAGATCTCGCCAAGGGTCGGGTTCTTGAAATACCCTCGAAGCACCTTTTTATAGGTCAGCTCATCCTGACGCTGTATCGCACGGCCCAGCGCATCGTGCTTTGCAGTGCCCTGGCTCGAGAACCGTTCGGCCTGACGACGCTCTGCCTCCCGCTTCTGCTCGCGCAGATGAACCGTGCGCCATGTTTTCATAAGGAACCATGCCAGACGCGGTGTCCATTGCGCCCCGCAGGCTGTTCGGGCCCCTCTGGCGTTCAACACCTTCGAGACATCTGCTGCACCATGCCCGTTACGATAACAGGCCTTCAAGACATCGGAGAGTCCGAGGAAGAAATTGTCGATAGAGCGGTCACCGAACTTGAAGTGCGCCTGCTCCTGATCGGTCAACAAAGGGGGCGACTTCGCATATAGCTCTGCATTCGTCACAGGAGGCTCAGAGGAGCACTTCTGTGCGCCCCGCTGCCATCGAGGCCACTTTCGACTTCACACCCATCTAAGCCCCCTCCCAGCGCCTCTCACGCGCGATTCATGTTCACTTCGGCAAATCCAACTTTGGCAGTGCGTTCACGATCTTCATCGTCTCCAGACTAACGGTGATCACGCGGCGGAAGAGGTCGAGCGGATAGGCCGGATCGTGCATCGTCTCGTTCGCGTAATCATTGGCGTCATTGACGATGCCGCTGGCCTTGTCGGTCTTGACGACTTGGCGCTCCATCACCCATTCCAGCGCGGGCTTGCCGTTGACGATGTAGTCATAGGCGTCCAGCGGGATGTCCGTCATGGTGATGTTGGCATTATAGACCACGGTCGTCTTGTCGGTCTTCGGGCGCTTGCCGCCGAACTTCATCTTGGTGACGCGGTAGAAGGCTTTCGGATTGTCGATCTTCCAGAGTTCGGGCGTGCCCTGCTTATAGGTGACCGGATAGGGATCGACCGTCTCGTAATTGACGTGCAGATCACCCAAGCGCCGCCCTGCCTCCGAGAAGGCCCGAAAATCGGCATAGGTCTTCACGCAAGGGATACGGGGCAGTTCCTTGGTCAGGTTATCGGCATAGCGCTCGCGATAGTCAGGCGAATGCAACAGGCCATAGACGTAGTAGAAGATGTCCTCCTTGCTGATCGCCTCCCCCGGATAGGCGGCGCGGAAATGCGCCAGCCCGGCATCGGTGATCGCGTCACGGCGCTGGAGACCGGAGGCCTGACCTGCGAAGAGGCCGCCCGGCTCCTCGTCCTGCTGGTCGTAGAGGTAGAGGGGGAAGCATTGCGAGCCGCCCTTCATGGTTGCGACACATAGCTCCGCGACACTCCCAATCATCAACGCGGTGAACCCCGTCATGCTACCTGGACCCGAAATCGCGATTGCTCGATTGATCCAATCTGGCCGTCCGAAGATGCGCGGCATCTGGTAGACCATCTCGTTATATCTGCGACCGAAATAGAGCCATTTCTTATCAAAGGGTCGATGCATTGCGAGTGTAGGCGAGGCGCTCGCGAGCTCCAGCGGCTTCCTCTTAAAGACGTCTGCTTTTAATGCGCGTGACCAGCTGATCTTTCTGGCGTCCGAATTTAGATGAACCTCGCTAGTTACTGCTCCGCTAAGAACCTCATTGAGATCAGCGTGATAGGCCTCCGTCATTCGCTGCATGTTGACGATGAGTTCGGTTTTTGAGGCATTGAAGCTCCAAGCATCTCGCCCTGTTGCGACGCCAAGCGAGTAGGTCTCGAACAGTGGCGGCGCAGCGTCCCGCTTCTTGTCACCAATCTTCATGAAAGCGTCGAAACTCACGTCACGCTGGTTGACCCAGTCGTGCTGATCGTCGGGAGCGATGCGATCCCAACCTGCGACATTGCCAATGCCTCCGAGAGAGCCAAAGCCGCGTATGGTCGATAGCTTCTGCTTCTGATCGAGGTAGTCGCCGATGTCATGGAAGAAGATGCGGCCATGTTCTGCCGCATTCGGTTTTTTGACGAAGACGCTGATGGCGATGGGCGCACGGCTGCCCGAGCCAAAGATCTTGCCGCCCTCTTTGCGCGATCGCTCGCCGCTGGTCCGCTGATTGCCCCGAAGGTGGAAGATGTAGAGGTCCGTAAACTCCTCAGCCAGACAAGCACGCATTCCATCGGTCGCATTGCCGTCGACCCAGCCAGCGTTCGTCACGAACGCGACGACCCCCGCATCACCGATGCGGTCAGAGGCCCATCTGATGGCTCGGATGTAGCTATCGTAAAGCGTGCGAACCGATGTTTGCTCCGTGCGAGCGGCGTAGGTCTCGCGTATTCGCCCATCAAGGCCGGCATATGCGACGTTAGTATTGTTTTCGTTCGCTGTTTCTTGACCCACCGAATAGGGCGGGTTGCCCACGATCACGCGGATATCCAGCTCCTTCTGACGGGTCCGGCGCTCGGAGTTGTCGGGCATGTAAAGCGCCAATTCATCCGCGCCCTCATACATCTGGAACGTATCAGTCAAACAGATCCCCTCGAAGGGCACATAGTCGTCGCTTTGCGCCAGCCCCTGATAGACGGCCTCGATATTGATCGCGGCGATGTAATAGGCCAGCAGGACGATCTCGTTGGCATGGATCTCGTGCCGGAACTTGTGTTCCAGCTCCTCAGGCGCGATCAGCCCCGATTGCAGCAGGCGAGTGATGAAGGTGCCCGTGCCGGTGAACGGGTCCATGATATGGACGCCACGCGAGCCGAGCGTCTGGCCGAAATGCTCCTGCAGCATCTCGTTGACCGAATGCAGGATGAAATCGACGATCTCGACCGGCGTATAGACGATGCCCAGCTTCTCGGTGGTGCGCGGGAAGGCGTTGCGGAAGAACTTGTCATATAGCTCAACGATCAGGCGCTGCTTGGCCTGAGGATCGGTGATGCCATGCGCACGGTTGCGGACGCTCTCGTAGAACTTGTCGAGGTCTTTCGATTCCTTATCGAGCCGGTTCTCGTCCAGAATGTTCAGCACCTGCTGCATGGCGCGGGAGACAGGGTTCTGGTCGGTGAAGGCATGACCTTCGAAGAGCGCCTTGAAGACGGGGCGCGTGATGAGGTGCTGGGCCAGCATCTCGATTGCATCCTGTTCGCTGATCGAGTCGTTCAAGTCATCGCGTAGCTCGGCAAGGAAGCTGTCGAAGGCTTGGCGTGCTGGCGTGTCCGGCTCGGCAAGGATGCCGGTGATGCGCGAGATATGGCGCTGGGCGATCTCGGCGATATTGGTGGCCCAATCCTCCCAATAGTCACGGGTGCCGCATTTCTTGACGATCTTGGCCATGATGGCGCGGGAGAACTCGTCGATGAACAGTTCGCCTTGGATGGGGGCCGGTCCGGGTTTGACGGCATCGCCCTCATTGCCACCGCGCCCCAGCCCTGCCTCGGCCTTGGCTTTGCGGGTGGGCAGATCGGTCACCTCATGGGTGATCGATTTCAGCTCCTCAGATTCTCTGGTGACACCGACGATCTGGATACGGTCGGATACGTCCTGACCGAGGGATGCTTGGTTGATGGTGCCGTCAAAGCGCTCGTCATGCGCCCTGAGCGCGTTGAGGATCTGCCAGACGACGCGGTAGCGCTCGTTATCCTTCAGCGCCACCTCGGGCTCCACACCCGCAGGCACGCCCACAGGGAGGATCACATAGCCCATCCGCTTGCCCTCTGCACGGCGCATAACGCGCCCCACAGACTGCACCACGTCGATCAGGGACTTGCGGGGGTGCAGGAACATGATCGCGTCCAGAGCGGGCACGTCCACGCCCTCAGAGAGGCAGCGGGCATTGGTGAGGATGCGGGCGGTATTGCCATCGGCCTCGGCCTTCAGCCAATCGAGGAGCTGGTTACGGGATTTGGCGTTGAACGTGCCGTCCACATGCTCGATCTCGATATCGAGGCGGTTCGGGTCCGAAGGGGCTTCGTCATCGATGAGTGCGTCATCGCCGGTATATTCGGCCACCACATTGGCAAACTCGTCCCGGATCAGCTTGGAGGCCGCGATACTTTTGCAGAAGGCCAGCGCCCGTTTCATGGGCTGCGGATCGAAGGTGATATCCTGCTGGAGATCCTGCTTGGTCAGCGCCTTATAGCAGCCGATAATCTTCGTCGCGTCATCGAGGTCCAGCTCGGTGTTTTCATCCGCCAGACGCTTCTGGACGTTCGCGCTGACCAGACCCTCGTCCATTGCAAGGACGATCACCTTGTAGTCGGTCAGCAGACCATTCTGGACGGCCCAGCCGAAGCCCTTATGCAGAAGGGTCTTACCGTAGAGGCTTTCGTCATCCATAGAGGACAGGACAGCCGCCTCTTCATCGGCGCGTGTCTTGACCGCATCCCCGAAGATGCGCGGGGTCGCCGTCATGTAAAGGCGCTTACGGCCCGCGACATGAGCATCATCGTGGATGCGCACAAAGTTGGACTCTTCGTCACCAGCAAGTGTTGCGCCCGTCGTGCGGTGGGCTTCGTCACAGATGATCAGGTCGAAGGGAGGCAACCCAACCTTCTGTGCTTCGCTCAGGACACCGATAGATTGATAGGTCGAGAAGACCACCGTCATCCGGTCGGGATCGGTCTCGCCTGCCTTCTCGACCAAACGCACGGGGTTGGTCGTTGCAGGAAAGGCGAGATCATGCGCCTCGATTTCGGCGGTATCGTCATTTGACACACGACGCTTCCCGACCTGACCATCAGAGCAGACAGCGAACGACCGGAGCAACGTCTCCGTATCATTGGTCCATTCCCGCACGGTCTGGGACATCAATGCAAGCGACGGCACCATGAACAAAACGCGTCCGCCTTTGCCCACGAGGTCTTCTGCGATCTTGAGGGACGTGAAGGTCTTACCCGTGCCGCAGGCCATGATCAGCTTGCCACGATCAGCCTCCGATAGCCCCGAACGGACAGCCTCCAAAGCCTCGACTTGGTGCGCCCGAAGCTTCTTCTTCTCGGAGAGGACAGCTTCTCCCTTGATCCCGAATGCGGTCCAGTCGATCTGGCTTTCACGCAAATGGGTCAGCGAGATCCGCACAACAGGAATGGACTGCCCGGAGATCATCGCCTCAGCATTGCTGCCCCAGTCCACCTCGGTCGTATCCATGATGACACGACGCACGAACGGGGCCTTACCGGAGGCCGAGATGAAGCTGTCGATATCACCCTTCTGGATGCGGTGTCTCGCACTGTAGAACTTGCACTGGATCGCAGCGTAGCCATCTTCATTCCGAAGCTTCGCCACAAGGTCAATACCGACGTCCTTTCCGCTCTCGCCCCGCTCTTTGGCCCAGTCTGCCCAAGTCCAGACGGCTTCATATTCCTCGGCCTGAACTGGATCTGCAGTCAGGTATGCGCAGGCAAGGCGTTCGAAATATGTGCCCTTCTCTCGCTCGGTTACGGCGGCTTCGCGATAGCTGTTCAGCAGGGTATCAAGAGGAGACATCAGAAGGGACTCTTATCGAAATCATGGTCACGCATAGAGGTATCGGACATTCAGCACGGTGACAACGATAACAAGGCGGTAAGACGTTTCGTGAGCGCCTGAGGTGATTGCCACAGCATGGCCTCTGGGCTAGGCTGCAACCGCTGGCGGTGCCATCCAATATCAGGTTCCGCGCTTGGCCTTGCCCGGTGCGCCCCGAGAGCTGCGCTCCACCGTCAGCACTTTACGGCCCGCGCGAGGTGGAGGGAGCGGAGTGGAACCCGCCTGCGAACAGAGCGACCGCGCGCCAGATAGCTTCCGCCCTTACGATTGCGCTTCTGCAACCATCATAAGGCTATCAATGACGCAAAGCGTCTGAGGCCACCATCCATCAGCATTTCGATTGCCTAGAACAGCTCTAGGAAAACTGCCGCCCAGCGCATATTAGGCCGAGCAGCAAGCGACCCTACAAACGAAATGCGCCCTTTCAGCACCGAAATCACTCTATCAGGACCATAAATGCACGGATGCCTACGCCTAGCATCTGGTCGCCATTTCGTTTCGTGCGAGGCTGATTTCGTTTCCGGAAGGCTCCGCTGTTTTCAGAAAACGCGATTTCGTGGCGACTTTTGTCAACTTAGCGTAAACATTCTCACCAGAACGCCATAAAAACAAGGGCTCTTCGACGCCAGCTGATCCGCCCTGATGGTAACTTTCGCCCACTAATGTTAACTTTACGAGCGGAAATCGCGACATATTTGCCCGGAAAGTTAACATTCTCTGACGCAATCTTTCCATTTTCGGGCCGGTCAACGTCAAAATGTTAAGTTTTTCAGTGAACTAGACCACTCCGAACCACCGAAAAACTAGACCACCGGCCCCGAAGCACTCCACCACAGATACGTCCAAGAGAACCGCCGCGAACCGATCAAAGCACCCACGGTCACCAGCGCTCTCCTATCATATCGCCTCTATGCGTAAAGCAGCCCAGCGCCCCTTTCCATACCCCCAAGGAACGGCCCACAGAGGCCTATCTGCGCTCGGCGCGCTGCCCCTGGCGGGGCACCCCGTCAGCCCCTTCCAAGGGCCACCCAGCGCGCTCTGAGGCACACAGATCGAAGGCGTGAAGATTGAGGTGCTTGAAACTTCGATGCCGCCTGAACTCCCGACGAAATCTCCGGCAAGACGAATGCCGAAAGCTAATCGCGACGCCCTTGGATGTCAGCAATCTCGCTATCATCAGACAATCGACGGTTCGGTCTACGATAGGTTAGAACTGCCCCTGATCGTTGCTTGGCTGGGTTGTGGCGTCTATTGCTCCGTAACGCCATTCGCACTATCTTTAAGAATAGCGGCGAAGACTAACGACACGAAGAAGGAGAAGGCCAATGACTGACCTTGACTGGATCGTTTATGGGTTTGGCGTGTTTGCCGCCATCGCGGGCATCGTATACGCGAAATACATCGAGAGACACTAAGACAAGGGGCCGCGAGGCCCCTTCTTCATTCCATCAATTCGATCTGACATCCCACGGGACGAGCTTCCTGTCTGGGTGAGCACGGTCTGCATCTCTAGCTTTTCTGAGCAGCCACATAAGAGCAAGACCAAGCTCGTCATTCCGCAAACCCTCACAGCTTCGCCCGCACGGGCCGGAGCAAGCGTTGGGCTTAGTGGTGTAACCTTTAGCAGGATCCCGGCTTCCACTCAGAAGAGCCGTCGCGATGCTAACCTCGACATCGACGACTAACCGCCGCAGCGAACCGACCAAAGCATCCACAGCCACCAGCACTCTCTATCAGATTGCCTCTACCGATGGCACCGCCCAGCACCCCCTCCACGCTCGGAATAGCGGCCCATAGAAGCCCGTTCGCGCTGGGCGCACCTGCCTTGGCCGGAGACCATCCCAACGCCTGCCAGAGGCCACCCAGCGCGCCCTTGAGCCCCCCCTATGGGCAAGCCGAAGTCTACACGCAGCACTTCTAAGGCGATCTCTATCTTGCAACCTTGGGCGATTTCAATAATGCTCCGGTGCTGAATTACGAGAGCCGTGGTGGCGCCCTTCAACGCTACCTGCCCCTCGACAAGTTTTTGATCACAATGGGTTCTGTCATGAGCAAGCCGAAGAAATAGGAGTTATTGGTGGGAAGGTATTCACGGAAACGGCCTTTGATTATCGAGAAAAAGGTCGTCATAAAGCACGGTGGGCCATCGGTGCCAGAGAAGCCCAAAAGGCCCAAAGAGCCTCATATCCACACGATCTCGGACGAGGACAGAATTGCGGCCTTTAACGAGCAGGTAAAGATTTTCAGCAACACTGTGAATAACTTGGGTCTCGCATGTTTTGGCTTTATGGTGTTGCGATATGTGGGTGATGGTTTTGGCAAGCCTGGGTGGCTCCAGATTATTACGGGGTTAGCCTTTATGGTGGCTTTTCACTGGATTTCTCAAGACAACCTCACTAGATTGAGGAAGGAGAAGAAAGTGACACAAGCGAAGGAGGAAGAGAATGCTAAGTGATTGGATCGTATTCGGCGCCGCCGGAGCATTCGCCATTATAGGTGTGTTCTGGATGAACCATCAAGAGAAGCGGCTCAAGAAAAAGCTGGGCGAAGAATAAGACGAGGGGCCGCGAGGCCCCTTCTTCATTCCATCAATTCGATCTGACATCCCACGGGGCAACCCGCAGGAGAGCACGATCGTTGAAACATGCCGCTATCTATGGATTTCCTAAGTAACCATGGGCTATGTGTAGAGCTAGGCCATCCCTCATACTGTCATTGGATCAGCGTCAGTCCACTGTGAACACGCGCCGATCCAAAACAATCCCTCTCACCGGATGGTATGTATATACCACAATCCCATTCCCTTGTGAATCGTCAATCTGTGCCTTCAGAAAACCCGACCTACGCCGCGCTCGCGCTGTAGCCCCTCAAAGAACCGGCGTGCGACCCTTTTCATCGGATTGTTGATCATTATCAGATCGTCTTTATCTACTTCGAGCAGGCGTGCCGTTTTGGAAGCAGTCTTGAGACAGTAATCTGCCCAACCATCAGCACTAGAAATGTCCTGCAGATCAAGCTGCCTCTTTCCGCCGATCGCCCCAACGGCCTCTGAACCCGCCGAGATCAGGGCGTCACCCAAGGCGGCACGAGACGCAGCATCTAAGTCCGATGTGTCTATAACACCATGCAGATGCAGCCGCTCTGTGTCAGAGACCTCCAACACCACCGCATACGGAAGATCGCCAAGGCCATGTGCATTCAGGCACCGCCTGAGATTGTTCATCATCTGCCTATGAGGACGTGCATGACCATACAGCATTGTCTCACGACGCGCGCCTAGATTGAGGCTGAAGGAGTATCCATTCGCGCTCGCAGCGGCCCAGACGGCAGCTGCGAACTTTTCTCGCTTACCCAATCGGTCCCGCCGCTTCTTACTCTTAGTTCCCTCCCACGTCTTCGTCTTCACAATCTCATCGATACGGACAGACTTGAGCCTAGGCTGACGATTGGTTGGCTTACCCGAGGCGGGCGACGAGACCACTCGCGGGACAGGCTGGACCGGCTGCTGTGGTGGGATGAAGGACGGGTGAGTTAGGAGCGATACAACCCCATTAAAAGGAAGGTCATCTGCACACTGATCCGCCTTGAGTGCCACGGCCTCAAAAGGCTGTGCACATTGACGATTTCGCGCATTCCGTCGTGAGGGCTTGGAAACAAAGTTCGGACGTTCGCCACGTCGCTGATTTAGGGAGTTTTCAGTGCAGCTTGGGGCAAGCGAACCAGCGCGCATAGGTGAGTTCCCGACCGAGGTCGGGCAAGCAGAAGATAACATCATGGGGAGCACCATCAACGAGAGGGAAAAGGCCGGACGAACCGGAGGCTTTCGACTTTTCGATGGCTAGTATGTTTGACATTGGGCTCGCTCGGCATGGGACTCTTTCAAGACCGATCCGACTTGCTCTCATGTCTGCTGCACCCGAGGGTGCCTGCCCTCTCCTGCCCTGATAAGCTATCACTTACTATGCTCAGGACGCAATATGGATTCCGTCAGCGCGGAGGAGATTTAAGCGTCTAGCGGCGCGCATCATCACACCCGGAGGGTTGAGGCGATTTTCAGGTCTCACCAACGGAGGCACCCCAATCAGCGCCTCTATTTCTTTCTAGGACTTCGCCATCATAGAACGCGCTGCAACCTCGACCCAGCTCCCTGTGCTAACGGTCATGCTTCATGCGAAGAGAAGCGCATAGTGGCTGCAATGCCACTGCGTTGCCGTCTATAGCGACAAGGCTGACCGCAAGCTCATCGGCTTCACGACGGATCGCTTTGGCGTCCTCTGACTGCAAAGCTGCAACTACTTCTCTGTCGAGTTTCCGCCCAGGCTGAGAAATGATTTCATACTCTTCTTCAGACAATAGACCAGACCCAAAGCAGTAATCAGCCATAGTCCAGTCGACCAGAGCCTCACTCATCTGCTGCTGCATCGACCAAGGCAGCTCAGCCCTCAGCGCAGAGCTGCAATAAAGAACCACGAACAATCCGCCCAACCAGTATCTCACGATGCTCCTCGCCGCCATCCACTATCGGCTAGAACGGTAGGAGCGGCTCTCTGATCTTCCAAGTTGATAATGTCGAAAATTAGAAGCGACTTCCCCACCCGACCTATGGCCGCAAATAAGCTAAAAAATGAGTATTGAAGCTAGCTAGAGAGACAAATAGCTGGATAGCCAAATAGCCACCAAGTCGTTGATATTGATATATTTAAATACATAAACTAAGCGCTTCGAAGCAGCACAAAAGGAGACGGAACTTGCACCCCTATCAAACCTCGACGGCCGCCCGGTTTCTTCGAGAGCGTATCAACGATCTAGCACACCGTAAGACCCAGAGCCAAATCGCCGCAGAGGCGGGCTTCACGAACGCCAATATGATCTCGATCCTGAAGGCAGGAAAGTCGAAGATCCCTCTCGACCGAATACCATCTTTGGCCAAAGCGCTAGAGACGGACCCTGCTTGGTTCCTCCGGCTCGCGCTGGAGCAAGCTGTGGGGAAGACCTCTGCGCAAGCCATCGAAGAGATCTACGGAAGCCCAGTCACCGAGAACGAGCGTCGCTGGCTGCTGGAATTGCGTGAGGCCTCAGAGGATAGCGATCCACGCATCACCGCCCGATCCCGCTCAGCACTTCGGGCGATCTTCGGGAAATGAATCGAATGCCGAAGCAATGTGCACCGCCCTGCCCGATCTTGCTTCGGCGCCGATTATAAGGTAGCTTTGAGAAATAATTTGGTGTCAGAATACTGGCCGGATCAGGTGTCAGATCAAAACCTAAGCCATTGATTTTATTATCACTAGGTAGAGTTCAAATCTCTCCGGCAGCACCACTTAATCACCGAAAATATATAATAACCTCTCGCTCAAGCTAGGTTCCTTATGTTTAAGCTGGATCTTGAGGCCAGACGTTAGCACGCGACGCTTTCGGCAAAGCGCCTGCCTGTCCGGCAATAAAAAGGGCGCGCGGGAATTCAGCGGCTGCGTTTATCCGCCGCCATACCGGCCGGGGTACCCGCAGCCGCGTTAGCCATCGCAGGCGCAACCTACGCCTTTATGACACTGCTTGCTGCGGCTGATGCAGCTATTTCCGCAGGCTTTCCCCTTATGGCAGGTCTTGCAGCAGCCCGCATAGACTGCCGCCCTCGGGCCGTCGAGCGCGTGCAGGCGCTCCAGAAAGCTTTGCGCCGGAGAGGAAAGCGCGGGAACCGCCGCCTCCTGCGCCCGACCCGCACCGGACAGGGCTGCCATCACCCCGATCGCCATCACAAAAATCTTCAACAAAACCATAAACCCATCAGTCAGACGCTCAATAGCGGCCCCTTACTGATCTCTCTTGCCGCGAAAGAGAAGCTTGCCCTACGCATTTTATCCACTTTCTCCGGTGGATCGCTTCGCATTTCGCCGCTTTTTTACACATGGGCCCGCCCCACACGCTCAAAATGCTCTCGCAAGACGGGTAACGCAGCATTTTGCAGCGCGAAACTGAAAGAAATCCCACGAATCGCCGGTTTTCTGGCAAGAAGGTCTTGTCGCTTGGCAACGGTGCCGCGACACGGAATTTCTCCCCGATGATCGGGGAATGAGCAAAGCCGCTCGATGTATTGGACCTAACGGGGCCCGATCATCGGCGGCTTTTTTGTTTTTCGACTTTGCTGCATGGCAGCCCGCAAAGGACGTGACATGAAGAAACTTCTCCTTGGCCTCGCAGCCAGCACGCTTCTGGCCAGCCCGACCTTCGCCGAGATGCTGGATCTCGAGAAGGACCAGCTGACCTTCGGCTTCATCAAGCTGACCGATATGGCCCCCTTGGCCGTGGCCTATGAAAAAGGGTATTTCGACGATGAGGGCCTGTTTGTGACCCTTGAGGCGCAGGCCAACTGGAAAGTGCTGCTGGATGGCGTGATCTCGGGCACGCTGGATGGCGCGCATATGCTGGCAGGCCAGCCGCTGGCGGCGACCATCGGCTATGGCACAAAGGCGCATATCGTCACCCCCTTCTCGATGGACCTCAATGGCAACGGTATCACCGTGTCCAACGAAGTCTGGGAAGAGATGAAGGCCAATCTGGAAACCGATGCGGATGGCAAGATCAAGCACCCGATCTCGGCCGAGGCGCTTAAGCCGGTGGTCGACCGCTTTAAATCCGAAGGTAAGCCCTTCAACATGGGCATGGTTTTCCCCGTCTCGACCCATAACTACGAGCTGCGCTACTGGCTGGCGGCGGGCGGGCTGAACCCCGGTTACTATTCGCCCGAAGATGTGAAGGGCCAGATTGATGCGGATGTCTTCCTGTCGGTGACCCCTCCGCCGCAAATGCCCGCAACCCTTGAGGCAGGCACCATCATGGGCTATTGCGTGGGCGAGCCGTGGAACCAGCAGGCCGTGTTCAAAGGCATCGGCGTGCCGGTGGTGACCGATTACGAGATCTGGAAGAACAACCCCGAGAAAGTCTTCGGCCTGACCGCAGAGTTCATCGAGGAAAACCCCAATACTACGCTGGCCATCACCAAAGCGCTGATCCGCGCCGCCATCTGGCTGGATGAGAACGACAACGCCAACCGTCCCGAGGCGGTGGAGATCCTGTCGCGCCCCGAATATGTCGGCGCCGATGCGGAAGTGATCGCCAATTCGATGACCGGCACCTTCGAGTATGAAAAAGGCGACAAGCGCGACGTGCCGGATTTCAACACCTTCTTCCGTCACAACGCGACCTACCCCTTCTATTCGGATGCGGTGTGGTATCTGACGCAGATGCGCCGCTGGGGCCAGATCCCCGAAGCCAAGCCCGACAGCTGGTATGACGAAGTGGCGAAATCGGTCTATAAGCCCGAGATCTACCTCAAAGCCGCGCGGATGCTGGTCGAGGAAGGCAAGGCGAACGAGGCCGACTTCCCGTGGGATAGCGATGGCTACAAAGCCCCGACCCCCGCAGCCGATGTGATCGACGGGATCGGCTATGACGGCAAACACCCCAACGCCTATATCGACAGCCTGCCCATCGGCCTGAAAGACGCGCAGACCGTCGAAGGCGCGGAAGTCAAAGGCTAAGCGCACCGTCCGGCGGCCCGCCCGCCGGACCTCCCCCCATTCCTCCGGCATCCAGACGCCATATCGCCCCAAAGGATCCGATCATGACCGCCATCGACCCGCAATCGCTTGAGACAAATGATAGCAAGGCCCGCGAAGAACGCCGCGCCCGCGCGTTCACCCGCATCAACCGCGCCGATGGCTGGTTCAAGGTGCTGGGTCTGGCATGGATCACCCCGATCCTGAAGATCATGGCGGGCGACAATCCCCGCACCCAAGGGCGCGAAATCTGGAAGCTTCTGGGTGTGCCGGTTCTGGCCATCGTGGCCTTCCTTGTGGCTTGGGGCACGCTTGCGCCCAAGGTGCAGACCTCGCTTGGCGCGATCCCCGGCCCCGTCGCCGTCTGGGATGAGGCCGTATCGCTGAATAACGATGCCCTCGCCAAAGCCGCCAAAGAGCACCAGCACAACGAGCGCGTTGCCGCCCGCAACGAGAAGCTGATCGCCGCCGGCAAGGCCGATCAGGTCAAGGATATCCCCTATACCGGCGCGCCGTCCTATTATGACCAGATCTGGACCTCGATCAAAACCGTCTTCTTCGGCTTCCTGATCGGGTCGGTCATCGCCATTCCGCTTGGCATCTTTGCGGGCCTCTCGCCCTATGCCAATGCCGCGATCAACCCGCTGGTGCAGATCTTCAAACCGGTCTCGCCGCTGGCATGGCTGCCGATTGTGACCATGGTTGTCTCGGCGCTTTATGCCACCAATGACGGGCTGTTTGCCAAATCCTTCCTTGTGTCGGCCATCACCGTGACGCTGTGCTCGCTTTGGCCCACGCTGATCAATACCGCCCTTGGTGTGGCCTCGATCGACAAAGACCTGATCTCGGTCTCCAAGGTGCTGAAAATGAACACCTATACCAAGATCACCAAACTGGTTCTGCCTTCCGCCCTGCCGCTGATCTTCACCGGCCTGCGTCTGTCGCTTGGTGTGGGCTGGATGGTGCTGATCGCCGCCGAGATGCTGGCCCAGAACCCCGGTCTTGGCAAATTCGTCTGGGACGAGTTCCAGAACGGCTCCTCGCAATCGCTGGCGCGCATCATCGTGGCCGTGCTGACCATCGGCATCATCGGCTTCCTGCTTGACCGTGTGATGTTCGCTCTGCAATCGCTCTTCACCTTCTCGAACAACCGGTGATCTCTATGGGTATCATTGACTTCAAGAACGTCTCGAAAAGCCACGGCGATGGCACCAATGCCACCCATGTCCTGCGCAACATCAACCTCGAGGTAGAAGAGGGCGAGTTCCTCGTTCTCTTGGGCTTCTCCGGCACCGGCAAGACGACGCTGATCAACCTGATGGCAGGGCTGGATACGCCCTCGCGCGGCGAGGTCACCTTCCGCGGCCAGAAGATCGCAGGCCCCGGCCCCGAGCGTGGCGTGATCTTCCAGAACTACTCGCTGATGCCTTGGCTGACGGTGGATGGCAATGTGATGCTGGCGGTGGATGCGGTTTTCCCCCAGCTGTCGAAGGCCGAGAAACAGGCCAAAGTGGATCACTTCATCAAGATGGTGGGGCTTGCCCATGCCAAGACCCGCCGCCCTGCGGAGCTGTCGGGCGGGATGCGCCAGCGGGTGAATGTGGCCCGTGCGCTGGCGATGAACCCCGAGGTGCTGCTGCTGGACGAGCCGCTTTCGGCGCTGGATGCGCTGACCCGCGCCAATCTGGCCGACGAGATCGAGGCGATCTGGGATGCCGACAAGAAGACCTGCGTGCTGATCACCAATGACGTGGATGAGGCGATCCTTCTGGCTGACCGTATCATCGCGCTCAACCCCGATGGCACTTTGGGTCAGGAGTTCCGCGTAACGATCCCCCGCCCGCGTGACCGCTCGGCCATGAACCATGACGCGGGCTTCCATGCCCTGCGCGGTGAGGTGACGAAATACCTGATGGATGCGGGCATCGAGGCCGCCGCCGAAGGGTCGCGTTCGCTGCCCAATGTCACCCCGATCCATGCGCTGCCCAAAGCCTATGAGGAAGCGGGCCGCAGCCTGAATGACGAGAAATACCTGCAGTTCTCGCAGCTTCACAAAATCTACCCGACGCCGAAAGGCCCGCTGACCGTGGTCGAGGACTTCAACCTTGATGTGCAGAAGGGCGAATTCATCAGCCTGATCGGCCATTCGGGCTGCGGCAAATCCACCGTTCTGACGATGTGCGCGGGGCTGAACGGCATCTCGAAAGGGGCGATCAAGCTGGATGGTCTCCACGTCGAAGGCGCCGACCCCGAGCGTGCCGTGGTGTTCCAATCGCCCAACCTTTTCCCGTGGCTGACCGCCAAGGAGAATGTGGCGATTGGTGTGGATAAGGTCTACCCCAATGCCAGCCGCGCCGAGCGTCAGGATGTGGTGGAATATTACCTTGAACGCGTGGGCCTTGCCGATGCGATGGATAAATCCGCCGCCGATATGTCGAACGGTATGAAGCAGCGTGTGGGGATTGCCCGCGCCTTCGCGCTCTCGCCGAAACTTCTGCTGCTGGATGAACCCTTTGGCATGCTTGACAGCCTCACCCGCTGGGAGCTGCAGGAGGTTCTGATGGAGGTCTGGTCGCGCACCAAGGTCACCGCGATCTGCGTGACCCATGATGTGGACGAGGCGATCCTTCTGGCCGACCGTGTGGTGATGATGACCAATGGCCCGCAGGCGACCATCGGCAAGATCACCGATGTGAAACTGCCGCGCCCGCGCACCCGCAAGGCGCTGCTCGACCACCCCGATTACTACAACTACCGTCAGGAAGTGCTCGATTTCCTAGAGGAATACGAGCATGGCGCAAAACCCAAGCGCCCCGCAAAGATCGCGGCGGAGTAAGGGCCATGAAGACGCGTCTGGTCGTCATCGGTGCGGGAATGGCTTCGGGGCGGATGCTGGAGCATCTGGTGAAAACCGCCCCCGATGCCTTCGAGATCACCCTGTTCAACGCGGAAAACCGCGGGAACTACAACCGGCTGATGCTCTCTCCTGTGCTGGCGGGCGAGAAGACCTACGAAGAGATCGTGACCCATGATGCGCAGTGGTATGCGGATCACGGCATCACAACCCGCTTTGGCGAGCGTGTCACCATGATTGACCGCGCGTCGAAGACTGTCATAGGCGAGCATGGCCCAGTGCCCTATGACAGGCTGGTGATCGCGACGGGGTCCAACCCCTTCGTGATCCCCATGCCCGGCCATGATCTGCCCGGCGTCATCTCGTGGCGCGACTGGGATGATACGCAGGTGATGATCGGCCAGCAGCAAGGCACCCGCGCTGTGGTGCTGGGCGGCGGCGTCTTGGGTCTTGAGGCCGCGGCTGGCATGGCCGCGCGCGGCATGGATGTGACCGTGGTCCATCTGGAAAGCCACCTGATGAACCGCCAGCTTGACGCAGAGGCCGGCGCGATGCTGGCGCGTACCTTGGAAGCGCGCGGGCTGAAGATCCGTTGCAGCAGGGCGTCAGAAGCGATTGTCGCAGGCCCCGATGGCCATGTGGCGGGGCTGCGTTTGAAAGATGGCTCGACCCTGCCCTGCGACCTGCTGGTGATGGCGGTAGGCATCCGCCCCTCGACCACGTTGGCGCAAGCGGCAGGGCTTGCGGTCGGGCGCGGCATCACGGTGGACGACCATCTACGCACCTCCGATCCGTCGATCTTCGCGCTTGGCGAATGTGTCGAGCTGAACGGCGCTCTCTTCGGGCTGGTCGCGCCCCTTTACGATCAGGCCGAAGTGCTGGCCGCCAATCTGACTGGAGCGGACCAGAGCTATATCCCGAAAGAGACCTCGACCAAGCTGAAGGTCACCGGCTGTGATCTCTTCTCGGCGGGCTGTTTCGCCGAAGGGCCGGACCGCGAGGAAATCCTGCTGAGCGCGCCGGAAGATGGCATCTACAAGCGCCTTGTCATCGCAGGCCAGAAGCTGGTTGGCGCGGTGATCTATGGCGATACCGAACATGGCGGTTTCTATTACGGGCTGATCCGTGATGGCGCCGATATTTCCGATCTGCGCGAGGCGTTGATTTTCGGGCCTGCCTCGGCCAATGCCGCAGCCCAGCCAAGCCGGTGCTCTCTCGCCGGTTAAGCCCCCTTGGAGAAGGATCAAGGTCATGAAAGACACCCATCTGGCCCTGAATGACGCCCCTTGGACCCGCTCGACCTGCGCCTATTGTGGCGTGGGCTGCGGGGTGCTTTTGCGCAATACGGCCCATGGGCTGGAGGTGAAGGGCGACCCTGATCACCCCGCCAATAAGGGGCGGCTGTGTTCCAAAGGGTCCGCCTTGGGTGAAACCGTGGGGCTTGAGGGCCGCCTGCTTGCGCCCGAAATCCATGGCCGCCCTGCCGATTGGGATCAGGCGCTGGATCTGGTGGCGCAGCGGTTCAAAGAAACCATCGCCGAACATGGGCCGGATTCAGTGGCCTTCTATGTGTCGGGGCAGCTTTTGACCGAGGATTACTATCTGGTCAACAAACTGGCGAAAGGCTTTATCGGCACCGCCAATATCGACACGAATTCAAGGCTTTGCATGGCATCGACCGTCGCAGGGCATAAACGCGCCTTCGGCACCGATACCGTGCCCGGCACCTATGAGGACTTGGAAGAGGCCGATCTGATCGTGCTGACGGGGTCGAACCTCGCATGGTGCCATCCGGTGCTCTACCAGCGCATCATGGCTGCCAAAGCCGCACGCCCCGAGATGAAGATCATCGTGATCGACCCGCGCCGGACGGCCAGCTGCGATCAGGCCGAGCTGCATCTGGCGCTGAAACCCGGCACGGATGTGGCGCTGTTCAACTCGCTTCTGGCCGAGATCGCGCGGCGCAATGCCGTGGACCCTGCCTTTGCGCATAATGTTGCGGGGCTGGAAGAGGCCTTTGGCAATGCCGAGATGGATGATCCTGCGGTCACCGGCCTTTCGCCCGAAGACATCGCCCGTTTCCATGATCTTTGGATCGGCACGCAGAAAGTGGTCACCATCTTCAGCCAAGGCGTGAACCAGTCGTCTTCGGGCGCCGATAAGGTGAATGCGATCCTCAACTGCCATCTGGCGACAGGGCGCATCGGCCTGCCCGGCTGTGGGCCGTTTTCCGTCACCGGTCAGCCCAATGCCATGGGCGGGCGCGAGGTGGGCGGATTGGCCAATATGCTTGCCTGCCATCTGGATCTGGAGAATGCCGACCACCGCTCTGCCGTGCGCAGCTTCTGGGATGCGCCCGAGATGCCCGTGGCACCGGGTCTGAAGGCTGTGGATATGTTCCGCGCCATCGGCGAGGGCAAGATCAAGGCGGTCTGGATCATCCACACCAATCCGGTGGTCTCGATGCCCGACGCCGACCGCGTGGCCGAGGCGCTGAAGGGCTGTGACTTTGTGGTGGTGTCGGATGTGACCCGCGCCACCGATACCGCGCGTCTGGCGCATGTGCTGCTGCCCGCCGCTGGCTGGGGCGAGAAAAACGGCACTGTCACCAATTCCGACCGCACGATTTCGCGTCAGCGCCCTGCCCTGCCGATCCCCGGAGAGGCGCGCGAAGACTGGCGCCAGATTGCCGAGGTAGGCCGCCGCATGGGCTGGCCCCGCGCCTTTGACTATGAACACCCCGCCGAGATCTTCCGCGAATATGCCGCTCTGTCGCATGTGGCCGCCCGCTTTGGCCGCGATTTCGATATTTCCGGCTTCGAGAGCCTGTCGCTGAGCGATTACGACGCGCTGTCGCCTACCCGCTGGCCGGTCAGCGCCACCCGACAGGGCGGTCGCTTCTTTGCCGATGGCCGCTTCTTCACCCCCGATGGCCGTGCGCGTGCGCTGGCGGTAACCTACCGTCCACCTGCCGCTAAAACCGAGAAACGCTATCCCCTGCGGCTGAACACGGGCCGTATCCGCGACCAGTGGCATACGATGACGCGCACCGGCAAAACCGCGCGGCTCTCGGCGCATCTGGGCGAGCCCTTCGTCGAGATCCACCCCGAGGATGCGGCCGCCAAGGGCATCAAATCCGCCGATCTGGTGCGGCTGACCTCGCCCACAGGCCAAGGCATCTTCCGTGCGCTGATCACCGAGGCCACCCGTAAGGGCGATGTCTTTGCGCCGATCCATTGGACGGGCGAGACCGCGCCCTCGGCCCGCGTGGATGCGCTGGTGGCATCGGTCGTTGACCCCGTCTCGGGCCAGCCCGAAAGCAAGGCCGCCGTTGTGCGGGCGGATCGTTTCGAGGCTGACTGGTACGGGTTTGCCATTTCGGCCAAGCCGATGCGGGCCGATTGCGACTATCAGGCCTATGCGCCGACGCAGGCGGGCTTCCGCGCCGAGCTGGCCGGATCGCGCCGCCCCAGCGATTGGGAAGCATGGGCCCGCGCGCTCTTTGACCTGCCCGACGGCCCCGTGCAGATCCTGCGCGACGAGGCGCGTGGCATGATCCGTATGGCTTTCCACCACAATGGCACGCTGCAGGCGGCGCTATTTGTCTCGCGCGAGCCGGTGGCCGTGATGCGCGACTATCTGACCACCCTGCCCGGCCAATCCGCCCCCCAGGCGCTTTCGGGACGCGCTCCCGAAGACCGCCCCGATCCGGGGCCGATCATCTGCGCCTGTTTCAACGTTGGTATGAACACCATCCTCAGTGCCATCACCTCGCAAAAGCTGATGAGCGTCGATGCGATAGGGGCTGCGCTGCAGGCAGGCACCAACTGCGGATCCTGCCGGTCCGAGCTGGCGGGGCTGCTGGCACGAACTGAGGTGCCAAAGCTGAAGGCCTGAACGACCGGATTTTCACCTCTTGGGCGGCCCGCCGAAAGTCGCATCACGCCCGAGACAGCCAGCGCTTGCGTGGCCCGCGAAACTGGCCCAGATTGCGGTTATGAAAGACGAACTCTCCATCCTGCTGGTCGAATCCGACCGTGATCGCGCGATGCAAATCGTGGATCTTCTGTCGCAAGACCAAAGCGTAAAAATTGCCGTTATCTCCGAATCTGCGGGGCTGGCGCGTCATATTGCCGAGCGCAATCCCGATGTGGTGCTGATCAATCTGGCCAGCCCCTCGCGCGATATTCTCGAAGACCTTGCGGCGACCTCCGGCCCGCTGGAGCGTCCGGTGGCGATTTTCGTCGATAAATCCGATGACAGCCTGACACGGGCGGCGATCGAGGCGGGCGTTTCCGCCTATGTCGTGGACGGTCTGCAGGCCCATCGGGTGCGCCCTGTTCTGGATGCGGCGATCACGCGGTTCAATATGTTCAACCGTATGCGGCGCGAATTGGAAACCACCAAGCGCGCTCTGGAAGAGCGCAAGCTGATCGACCGCGCCAAGGGGATCCTGATGAAAGCACGCGGCCTGTCCGAAGACGAGGCCTATGCCCTTCTGCGCAAGACGGCGATGGACCGGGGCCGCAAGGTCTCTGAGGTCGCCGAGGCTCTGGTGACGACGGCAGGGCTTTTGGCATGACTTTGACACTCAAGGCAGGTTTTCTACCGCTAACCGATGCCGCCCCGCTGATTGTTGCCCGCGAGATGGGCTTTGCCGCCGAGGAAGATCTGGAACTCGATCTGGTCAAACTGCCCTCTTGGTCGGTGATGCGCGATTACCTGATGCTGGGGATGATCGATGCGGCCCATCTTCTGTCGCCGGTACCGGTCGCCAAGGCGCTGGGGCTGTCGGGCCCCGAGGGCCGAATCGATGCGATTGCGGCGATGAATACGGGCGGCAATGTGATCGGCGTCAGTGCCGCGATTGCCGAAGAGATGCGCGCCGCTGGGCACCGTTTCGATTTTGCCGATGCGCGAGCGGCGGGCGAGGCTCTGCTGGCGCTGGGGCGGCCTTTGCGGGTGGGCGTGCCCTTCCCCTTCTCGATGCATGCCGAGCTGCTGTATTACTGGCTTGAACGCTGCGGGCTAAGCGATCCGGCGATGCTGGCGGTCAATACGGTGCCGCCGCCGCTGATGGCCGATGCGTTGGCCGCAGGCGAGATTGACGCTTTCTGCGTGGGCGAGCCTTGGGGGTCGCTTTCGGTCGAAAATGGCGTAGGAACGCTTTTGCTGCCCACAAGCGCGATTAGGCGTTCGGCAATCGAAAAGGTGCTGGCGGTGCGCGGCGGCTGGGCCGATGATAATAGCGATCTGGCGGGGCGGCTGTTACGGGCCCTTTGGCGGGCGGGCACTTGGCTGGACCGTCCACTCAAACGCGCCACAGCCGCCGAGATCATGTCCCGCCCCGAATATCTGGACCTGCCCGTCAATCTGATCGAGCGCGGGCTGAATGGCAGTTTCGTAATTTCTGAAATGGGTGAAGTCCGGCAGGATCCGCATTTCCTGACCTTTCAGGAAGGTGCTGTGGGCTTTCCATGGCGGTCTCAGGCAAGCTGGATCGCCATGCGCATCGCCAAACGTCTTGGGCTGGAAGAGGCGAGCGCCATCAAGACCGGCAAAAGCTGCTTCCGCACCGATATCTACCGCAAGCATCTGCGCGAGCTTGGTGCTGATCTTCCCGGAGCTTCAGAAAAGCTTGAAGGTGCCATTTCGCAGCCCACGGCGGTGCCTTCGGAACGCGGCCGCGTGATCCTGTCACCCGATCATTTCTTTGACGGGCAGGTCTTTGATCCCGAAAGTTAAAAAAGGGTCCAGAGCGTGCTCTGGACCCAGTCAGAGGTAATCTTGCGGCGGCAGGCTTACCAGCAGTTATATTGCAGGTATTTGCCCGACATCTCGACCTTCACGCGGTCGCCTTTTTCATGCGGCACCTTCTCGACCTTCATGTCGAAATCGATGGCCGACATGATGCCATCGCCGAATTTCTCATGGATCAGCGCCTTCAGCGTCGGACCATAGACGCCGACGATCTCGTAAAAGCGGTAGATGCAGGGGTCGGTCGGCACGGTCTGATCCCAGATCTTGGTCGGGCTTTCGGTCAGCGCCTCCAGCGCCTCTTCGGGAAGATCCAGCAGGTCAATCACCGCGCGGGCCTTGGCCTCGGGGAAAGCATTCATTCCCATCGCTGCCGAATGGGTCCAGACGGGCGACATGCCGATGCCCTCGGCAATGCCTTCCCACGTCAGGGACTTGCGCTTTTTCGCCTGTAGGATCAAGGCGGTGACGTCTTCTTTGGTCAGGCTTTCGGTCAGAAGGTCTTTCATGGTCGTTCTCCCTGATTGGCGGTCAACTGACAGCAAGATAAAGGCAAAGCGCCGCCAGAACGGCACAGAGGCTTTGCCAGAGTAAAACCGGATTACGCTCGACCAGCGGGCGGTGGTGGCCTGATTGCCACTCTGGATTGGGGCGTGTCATATCGGCCAGAAACTCCGACAGCGCATCATAGCGGCGGCTGGGATCGGGATGGCAGGCCCGTTTCAGCGCCTGATCCATCCAGTCGGGCACGCCGCTTAGGTCATCGCGGGCCGAGGCATAGCGAAGGGCTGCCTGATCCTTGCGCGAGCGGATGCGCGCGACCTTGGCACCATAGGGCAGACGGCCCGTCAGCATCTCATAGGTGATCACCGCCAGCGCATATTGATCCGACCGCCAGCTGACCTGATCGCCCGACAGATATTCCGGCGCGGTATATTGATAGGTCCCCGCCTGAGCGCCAAAGCCACCCGCGGTCGTGCGTTCAACGCCCGTCACCGCAACCGAGCCAAGGTCGATAATCTTCACCGTACCCTGACGGTCGATCATGATATTCTCGGGGCGCAGGTCCTGATGGATCATATTGCGCCGATGCAGCGCGCGCAGACCCTGAATGATCTGGCCCAATATGGCACGCAGCTGCGGCAATTCGGGCTGCGGATGGTCGGTCATCCATTGACGCAGGCTCTGGCCCTCGATCCATTCCGACACGGCAAACAGATAGCTGCGCGGCCCCGCCTCGGGCACCCGCAGCACGTGGTCCGAGCGGACCCTGCGCGCGGCCCATTCCTCGGCCAGAAAACCCGCGCGGAAGGTCGGATCCTCGGCCATCTCGGCAGTGGGGATCTTCAGCGCGACGTGCAGACCATCGGGGGCTTCGGCCATATAGATATGGCTGCGGGCGGTCGACTGGATCTGGCGGATGATGCGAAACCCGTCCAGCATCTCGCCCGCGCGCGGCAGCGCAGGCAGGATAAGATCCTGCGGCAAGGGCGCATCGGCCCCGGGCAGCTGATCCAGCCGCAAGATCTGCACGCTGAGATTATCGGCACTGCCCGCCAGAAGCGCCTGATCCACCAGCATCTGCGCGGCCTCCTGAGGGTCAGGCAGAAGAAAGGCCATGCGCAGCGCCTCGGGCGACAGATGCTCGTGCAGGCCATCGGTCGAGAGCATCAGGATATCGCCCTCTTCGAGGAGCAGGCTGCGATAGGTTACCTCGGGCTGGGGGCCGATCCCCAAAGCGGCCTCCAGCGTGGTGCCCGTGCGGTGATCTTCGGTCAGCGCCTGCAAATGCCCCCCGCGCCACAGGCTGATCCGGCTATCCCCGAGATGCAGGCAATGGGCGGTCTGATCCTTCACCACAAGCGCCGCCATCGTCGCCACATGGCCCTTTTCGATATCGGTCAGCGCCTCATTCGCGGCCCAAAGCGCTGCGTTGATCGCAGAGACCACCCCCATGGCGGCTGTCTTCACAGGCCAAGAGACAGGCGTTGCGTAGTAATCGTTGAGAAAGGAGGTCACCGCGAATTCCGCCGCCTCCGCTCCGAAGTCCGAGGTGGAGATCCCGTCGGCCAGCACAAGGCTGATCCCATGCCCCGCGCTATCGGTCAGCATCGCCCCCGAGCGGTCCTGATTTTCGGGTTTCACCCCCGCAACCGACAGCTGACCAAGAGAGACCCGAAGGCTACTGCGCATTGGCTTCATGGAAATATCCTTCGGGCTTCAATAAAAAGGCCCCGCCAATGGCAGGGCCTTCCTCCGAGAGTGGGTTACTCTGCGGCCACGCCGCTTGCGTCGTTATTGCGCGAGATCTGCGCATTACGCTTGGGGGATTCCTTGAAGTGGGTCATGTAGATCATGCCGCCCACGAAGGTCAGACCGCCAACGAGGTTGCCCAGAACAACGGGAATTTCGTTGAACAGCAGGTAGTCGGACCAGGTGAACTGGCCACCCAGCATGATGCCCGAGGGGAACAGGAACATGTTGACGATCGAGTGCTCGAAACCGAGGTAGAAGAACACGAGGATCGGCATCCACATCGCCATGATCTTACCCGAGACCGAGTTCGACATCATCGCGGCGACCACGCCGGTCGAGACCATCCAGTTGCACATCACGGCGCGGATGAAGACGGTCAGCATGCCCGAGGCACCTGCTGCGGCATAACCCAGCGTCCGTGCCTCACCGATCTTACCGATCTTCTGGCCCACGGCGTTGGGTTCGGTCGAGAAGCCCATCGTGAAGATGATCGCCATGAACACGGCCACGGTCATCGCGCCACCGAAGTTGCCCAAGGCCACCAGCCCCCAGTTGCGCAGCACGCCGCCCCAGGTACAGCCCGGACGTTTGGCAACCACGGCCAGCGGAGCAAGGGTGAACACGCCGGTCAAGAGGTCAAAGCCCAGCAGGTAGAGCATGCAGAAGCCCACGGGGAACAGCAGCGAAGCGACAAGGAAGTTGCCAGTCTGCACCGCGATGGTGACCGCAAAAGCCGCCGCCAGCGCCAGAATGGCCCCCGCCATATAGGCACGGATCAGCGTGTCTTTGGTGGACATGAAGATCTTGCCTTCACCGGCATCGACCATCTTGGCCGCGAATTCCTTGGGTTGGATATACGACATGAGTTTAGGTCCCTGTTGGTTGATTTTTATAGGTCTTATCTTCTGTCAGACGCCTAGATAGACGGTGTCGCCGTCCAGCTTGACGGGGAATGTCTGGGTCTGGCCCTTATCGGCACCCTGAGCGGCGCCGGTTTCAAGCGAGATCACCCAGTTGCAGATCGGGCATGTGACAAGGCCGTCATGCACGATCCCTTGGCTCAGCGGCCCGTTATCATTCGGGCAGCGGTCTTCCAGCGCGAAGAGCCGGTCGTCGCTGGTACGAAAGACGGCAATGCTGGTATCGCCCTTGATAACGCAGCGCGCGCCAAGGCGGGGGATTGCGGTCAGGGGGCCGATGGCCACCCAATGCAGGCTGGTTGCGGTGGCGTTCATTCTGCGGCCTCCAGTTTGATTTCTGCCATCGGTTCAATTTCGGCCGCACCGTTACCGGCGACGAATTCGGCCCAAGGATCGATCTGCGCGAATTTCTGGGAATAGACGAAGCGGTCGTAATAGGCGCGGCGCTGTTCGGGGTCGTTCACTAGCACGTCCTGGATATGGTCATAGCCAAGACGGTTGGCCCATTTGTAGATGCGTTCCAGATAGAAGCCCGTCTCGCGATACCATTGCGTCAGCGCGCCGGTATATTCGACAACCTCTTCTTCGGTGGCCACATTCACTAGCTTCGTGGTGCCTTGGATATGCAGACCCGCCGCGCCGCCATAGACGATCTCGTAGCCGCTATCGACGCAGATGACGCCGATATCCTTACAGGTGGCCTCGGCGCAGTTGCGCGGGCAGCCGGTGACCGCCAGTTTCAGCTTGGCCGGAGACCATGCCCCCCAGAGGAACTTTTCAAGCTTGATCCCCAGCCCCGTGCTGTCTTGCGTGCCAAAGCGGCACCACTCTTTGCCAACACAGGTCTTTACCGTGCGCAGCCCCTTCGCATAGGCCGCACCCGAGACCATGCCCGCCTTGTTCAGATCGGCCCAGACGGGGATCAGGTCTTCTTTCTTCACGCCCAAGAGGTCGATCCGCTGGCCGCCGGTCACCTTCACGGTGGGGATGTTGTATTTATCGGCGACATCGGCAATCGCGCGCAGCTCGTCGGGCGTGGTCATGCCGCCAAACATCCGCGGGACCACCGAATAGGTGCCATCTTTCTGGATATTGGCATGCAGACGCTCGTTGACGAAACGCGAGCGCTGGTCGTCCTCATATTCGCCCGGCCATTCCGACAGCAGGTAGTAATTGATCGCCGGACGGCATTTCGCGCAGCCCTCCGAGGTCTTCCATTCCAGCGTCTGATAGACGGCCTGAATAGATTTCAGACCAGCCTTCTTGATGGTGGCACGGACGATCTCATGGCCATGTTCGGTACAGGAGCAGACGGGTTCCACCGCCTTCTGTACGAAACCTTCGCCCAGAACGGATTTCATCACACAGGCCACAAGGTTCGAACAGCTCCCGCAGGACGCCGAGGCTTTAGTATGGGCGCGCACATCCGCCAGCGTCGTCAGACCCTGCTCGTTGATGGCCTTAACGATGGTGCCCTTGGAGATCCCGTTACAGCCGCAGATCTCGGCATCATCGGACATGGCCGCCGCTGCCTCGACCGGATCGAAATTGCCGCCGCCCTGATGGGCCTGACCGAAGATGATGGTCTGGCGCATGTCTTCGATACAGGTGCCCGCCTTGAGCATCTCGTTATACCAGCCGCCATCGGCCACATCGCCATAAAGCACCGCGCCGACGATCTTATTGTCCTGCACGATCAGGCGCTTGTACGACCCGCGCGAGGCGTCACGCAGCACGATCTCCTCATAGCCTTCACCGAATTGACCGACCGAATACAGATCGCAGCCCGTCACCTTCAGCTTGGTGGGCGTATCGACATGTTTGAAGCCCGCAATCGGTGCGCCAGCCAGATCAGCGGCGGCGATCTTCGCCATATCGTAAAGCGGCGCGACAAGCCCGTAGACCATACCGCCCACTTCGACACATTCGCCCACCGAATAGATCGAGGCATCCGAGGTGCGCATCTGACCGTCGGTGACGATGCCGCGATTGACCTCAAGGCCCGCCTCTTTCGCAAGACCGGTATTGGGGCGGATACCCACCGCCATGACCACCAGATCGGCGTCCAGAATGGTGCCATCTTCCAGCTCGACCCCTTCCACACGGTCGGTGCCAAGGATCCGCTTGGTGTTCGACTTGCAGCGCACCTCGATCCCGCGCGCCTCAAGAGCCTGCTGCAGCAGATGACCGGCTGCGGGGTCCAGCTGACGCTCCATCAGCGAGGGCATCAGGTGCAGAACGGTCACCTCCATGCCGCGGTTTTTCAGGCCAGCTGCTGCCTCAAGCCCCAGAAGACCACCGCCAATCACCACCGCACGCCCACCACGGGCCGCCGCCGCGATCATATTCTGCGTGTCGTCAAGGTCGCGATAGGCCAGCACGCCTTCCAACTCATGCCCCGGAACGGGAATGATGAAAGGGTTGGAGCCAGTGGCAATGACCAGCTTGTCATAATGCACGACACGGTCCTTGGCCGAGGTCACGGTCTTCGCGTCACGGTCGATGCCGATGATGCGCTCGCCCATATGCAGCGTCACACCATGGCTGGCATACCACTCCTCGGAATGGATGATGATATCTTCATAGGTCTTATCGCCTGCCAGAACCGGCGACAGCATGATGCGGTCATAATTGACGCGCGGCTCGGCGTTGAAGATAGTCACATCATAAAGATCAGGCGCGGTCTCGAACAGATGCTCCAGCATCCGGCCCGGAGCCATACCATTTCCAACAATAACGAGTTTCTGCTTGGTCATAACGAACCCCTAATGGCATGCAACACAATGGTCGCGGCGAGTGAGTTCGGGAGTGAAGCTGCTTAGTGACAGGCAGGCATCATCCCGCATTCTGAAGAAGATCAGTGCGAAATGCAGCGCCATTGCCGCAGGCCCCTAGGGGCATTTTCGGAAGATACCGCGCCTTTGCGGCAGCTGGCCTTTCAGCAGGCCTTGAACAGATATTTACGAAATCATCCCGATTCCGCCAAAAGATTTCTCGTTGCTCGCTGGATGAAAGCCGAAAAACAAGGAGATGCCCGCTTTGAATGCATAAATTTGATGTATCATCGGCTGATAAGATTACTTTCTTGGCAGAATAAAAAAAGCCGGACCATTGGTCCGGCGTATTTTCAGATAGAACAGGGTTTATCCGGCTATGGCTTTGCGGGCGGCTTTTCTGGAAAGCGCGGCTTTGGCCTGTTTCGGATAGCGGATCAAGATCACCGCCGGACTTTGCAGGCCCTGCGCTGCGATGTCTTCCGACAACCGCCCCAGCGTCATATGGCCTTGGCGCTCATGGGCGGTGCTCACCGACCCAACGACATCCACCGCGCAATCGGGCGGTACGCCCGCTTTCAGCAGATCCCGCTGGATTTCGGCAGCGCGTTCGACCGCCATATAAAAGGCCATCGACGTGCCGGGCCGTGCGAAACGGGTCCTGTCCGAAGGCGCATCCCCCGGACGGCAGGTGCCGGTGGTCAGCACGAATGTATCCGTCTCGCCGCGTTCCGTAAGCGGGCGGGTCAGGCTGGCGGCAGCCGCCGAAGCGGCTGTAATACCGGGTATGATCTCGACGGGAATATCTGCGGCGCGGGCCGCATCGATCTCTTCGCTGGCCCGGCCGAAAATCGACGGATCACCGGATTTCAGTCGCACGACACGCCGCCCCTTGCGGGCCTCTTCAACGATCAGCCGGTCGATCTTGTCCTGCGGCCACGTGCAGGCCCCCACGGCTTTGCCGACATAAACGGTTTCGACGCCCTGCGGAATGATATCAAGCACCTCGTCAGAGATCAGCCGGTCATAAAGCACGATATCGGCCTGACGGATACGGTCGATGGCGCGCATGGTCAACAGATCCACCGCCCCCGGCCCGGCCCCGACCAAAGCGATATGCCCCGTCTTGCCACGGGCCTTGCGGCGCTGCGCCAGAAGCCGCTGCGGGCTTTTGGCCCCTGCATCGATATTGACCAACCCAAGCCCGATGCCGAACCACCGAACGCGATCACGCAAGGCCAACGGAATGCTCATCATAGTCACGGTCCCTCAAAAAGAAAAAAGCCGACCGATCGCGATGCCTTGGCACCCGATCAGGCAGCTTTGCCCGGATTTTACTGGAGATCAGCGCGACGCCATTGCCGCTTTCCTTCCCTTACGAAAGACACAGCCCTGCCGCAACGATCTTGCGGCAGGGCGCGTGGCAAACAGGTTTGCGGTGCTCGTTTTGCCTGCAAAATAAGCGATCAGTCCCGATTTTTCAGCTCTTGCCGAAGCACGACCCCCCAGCCCACCAGACTGAGAAGCGCCATCGCGAACCATGTAATAGCATAGCTGAGATGGGAATTGCGGAATTTCACCACCGTCTGCCCGCCGCGCGGGAAGCCTTCGGGATCGGTCAGATCCTGATCGATGAAATAGGGGGCGGCATTTTCCAGCCCCTTGGTCTGGGTGATCGATGCAATATCGCGACGATACCAGACACCATCCTGCGGGCGATCCTTCTGGCTGAAGAGCCAGCCGTGATCCTCGCTCAGCCGCAAAAGGCCGGTGATATGCTGCACGCCCTCGGGGGCCACACGGCTTGCGGGGGATTTCTTTTCCTCGGGCACGACGCCGCGGTTGATCATGACGATCGTACCGTCATCGCGCTTGAGTGGCGTCAGCACCCAATATCCCGGTCCGAACATGGAGGGCGTATAGATCTGCACTTCCTGATCATTCAGGAAGGTGCCGGTGACCGCGACATGGCGATATTCATCCACTTCGCGGGTCAATCCGGCCCAAGCGTTCGGTCCGGGGGCGGGCACGGGCGCGGCGGCCACACGGCTATCCACCCGCGCGATCAGATCAAGCTTCCAATGCAGACGATGCACCTGCCAGATCCCCAATGACATGAAAACTGCCACAAACCCTGCGGCGAGGATGGTCGCAATACTCAAACGGACCCAGCGAATATTCCTGCTCATGGTGGTCATCCTCAAATGGAAGCGAGCTGCAGATAGCAAAACGGGGCCAGTTTCCCGGCCCCGTCTTTTGGGAGATGCGCCTCGGATCAGCCTTGCTGGTTCTGGAGGTTCATCATTTCCAGCATCTGTTCTTGGCTGGGCATCGGCATCATGTTTTCGTTCATGTTGTGCATGACCCAGAGCGAGCCTGCCAGAACGATACACAAGATGATGATCGCCAGAACGCTGGCTGCCAGCGTCCAGCCCTCTTCAACCGAGCGGTTGACATGGAGGAAGTAGACGAGGTGCACGATGATCTGCACCGCGCCCAGACCCATGATGATCCCGATGATCGTGGTCCGCGACATCTCGACGTCAGCCATCACCAGATAGAAGGGGATGATCGACAGGATGACCGCCAGAACGAAGCCGATCATCAGCTGCCCCATGGTGCCATGCGAATGCGAGCTATGTTCAGCCATTAGACGAGCCTCACGAGATAGACAAAGGAGAAGACGCCGATCCAGATCAGGTCGAGGAAGTGCCAGAACATCGACAGGGTCGACAGACGGCGCATATTCGCCTCGATCAGGCCGTGCTTACGAAGCTGGAAGACCAGAGTGATCAGCCAGATCGACCCGAAGGTCACGTGCAGACCGTGGGTCCCGACCAGCAGGAAGAACGCCGACAGGAAAGCGGAACGGTCCGGCCCTGCACCGATATGGATCAGGTGGTGGAATTCGTAAAGTTCGATGGCAAGGAAGCCTGCACCGAACAGAACGGTGATGATCAGCCACATGATCGTGCTGCCCAGCTTATGGGCAGTCGCGTTCAGCATGGCCACGCCGAAGGTGATCGACGAGATCAGCAGCAGCGCGGTTTCCCACGCCACCAGACCCGGCTCGAACAGATCTTTCGGGCCCGGACCACCGGCATAGTTGCCACCAAGAACGGCATAGGTCGCGAACAGCGTGCCGAAAATGATGCAGTCCGACATCAGGTAGATCCAGAAGCCGATCGGCGTCGGGCTCACATGATGATGGTCCTGATGATGGTCCGGACCTTCCGGCCCCTCGATGGGGCCGGTGATGGGGGTATCAAGCATCGTCATGCGATATTTCCCTTTGCTTCGGTTTCCGCGATTTCTTCTACGGGGATGTAGTAATCACGGTTGTAGTTGAAGGTGTGGTAGATCGTGTAGCCAACGAGGCCGACGAAGCTGAGAACAGCCAGCCACCACATGTACCAGATCATTGCGAAGCCGAAGATGAAGGCCAGCACCGAGATCACAAACCCTGCGGGCGTGTAATGCGGCATGTGGATCGGCTGGTAGTCGGTCGACCACTTGAAGCCTTCCTGCTTCATGCGCCAGAACTCGTCGATGCCGTGGACATGGATGTCCTGCGGGAAGTTGTACTTCGCGGGCGGGGACGAGGTTGCCCAGTCAAGGGTGCGGGCATTCCACGGGTCCGAACCGCATGCCAGTTCTTTGCGCTTGTAGATCGAGTAGGCGAAGTTCGCGAAGGTGAACAGGATGCCTGCCAGAATGAACAGCGCGCCGATGGCTGCGATCACGAAATAGGGCTGCCACGAGGGATCCGAATATTCGTTGATCCGGCGGGTCACACCAATGAGGCCAAGCGCGTAAAGCGGCATGAACGCAAGGTAGAAGCCCACGAACCAGCACCAGAAGGAGGCTTTGCCCAGACCGTCATGCAGCTTGAAGCCGAAGGCTTTCGGCCACCAGTAGTAGACGGCTGCATAGATCGCCCAGACAACGCCACCGATGATCACGTTATGGAAGTGCGCGATCAGGAACAGCGAGTTATGGAGCTGGAAGTCAACCGGCGGGATTGCCAGCATAACGCCGGTCATACCACCGATGGTGAAGGTCACGATGCCGCCGATCACCCAGTACATCGGGGTCTCGAACCGCACGCGGCCTTTGTACATGGTGAAAATCCAGTTGAAGATCTTCACACCGGTCGGCACGGCGATAACCATCGTCGTGATCCCGAAGAAGGTGTTCACGGCTGCGCCCGAACCCATCGTGAAGAAGTGGTGCAACCACACGATGAAGGACAGAACCATGATGCAGCAGGTTGCCCAGACCATGGTCTTGTAACCGAAGAGCGGCTTGCCGGAGAAAGTCGAAACCACTTCCGAGAAGATACCGAAGCAGGGCAGGATCAGGATGTAGACTTCCGGGTGACCCCAGATCCAGATCAGGTTGATATACATCATCGCGTTCCCACCAAGGTCGTTGGTGAAGAAATGCGTGCCAAGATAGCGGTCAAGCGTCAGCATAACGAGGGTCGCGGTCAGGACCGGGAAGGCCGCCACGATCAGAACGTTGGTGCACAGCGCGGTCCAGGTGAAGACCGGCATGCGGAACAGCGACATGCCCGGCGCACGCATCTTGAAGATGGTGGCGCACATGTTCACACCCGAAAGCGTTGTCCCGATACCCGCGATGTTCAGCGCCCAGAGATAGTAATCCATCCCCGGTCCGGTCGAATAGGCAGCGCCCGACAGCGGCGGGAAAGCCAGCCAGCCGACGCGTGCGAATTCACCGATGAACAGCGAGATATTGACCAGAAGCGCACCGGCCACCGTCATCCAGAACGAGAAGTTGTTCAGGAAGGGGAAGGCCACGTCGCGCGCACCGATCTGCACGGGCATGACGAAGTTCATCACACCGGTGATGAAGGCCATAGCCACGAAGAAGATCATGATCACGCCGTGTGCGGTGAAGACCTGATCGTAGTGGTGCGGCGGAAGGTAGCCCTCTGCCCCGCCCGCAGCCATTGCCTGCTGCGCACGCATCATCAGCGCATCGGCAAAGCCGCGCACGAACATGATGAACCCGAGCACCATATACATGATGCCGATCTTTTTGTGGTCGATGGTGGTGACCCAGTCGGTCCACAGCGGCTTCCATGCCTTGAAATAGGTCATGAGCGCCAAGAAGATAATCCCGGCCACGGCCACACCCGCGAAGGTCGCGATGAGGATCGGCTCGTGATAGGGGATCGACGAAAGACTTAGCCGCCCGAAAATCGGCGAAATCGTCTCATGCGTCGTTTGAGCGACTTCAGTTGACATTAGTTTTGTACTCCTGGTTCGGGAGGCAGAGGCCATCGGCGCTAAGTGCGACCTGAGCCATCAGCTTGCGCGCGTCCAAAGCAGACATATGCTCTTCGGACGTGTCGGCCGGAAGGCTGATCAGGTTGCCATGACCGTCGATCGAACGCTCCATGTCATATTCGAACAGCTGCTTCGGCAGACCGATCTGACCATGCTCGCCTTCGGAAGATTTATCGTCCTCTTCGGCTTTCGGCATCATGTCGCGATGCATGTCGAGCATCATCATCTCGTTCATGCAAACTTTGTTCTCTTCGACACAAAGCCCGACAATGCGATTGAAGAGATTGTCTTCGACCGAATTGTAATAGCTGATCGGGGCGGCGATCGAGGGCTGCTCAAGCTGCAAGTAAGATGCGCGGGTCAGAGGCTGACCTTGTGCTTTTGCTTTTTCGACCCAAGCATCGAAATCGGCGTCGGTCACGGAATGCGTGGTGAACGTCATTTTCGAGAAACCGGGGCCCGAATAATGGGCAGAACGCGACTGGAAGTCACCGGTGGTATCGGCGATGAAGTGCAGTTGCGTCTCCATACCGGCCATCGAGTAAACCATCCCCGTCAGCGCCGGAACCCAGAACGTGTTCATCACGGTCGAGCCGGACAGCTTCATGTTGATCGGGCGCCCTTCCGGGATCACCAGTTCATTGACAGAAGCCACACCTTGTTCGGGATAGATAAAGAGCCATTTCCAGTCGAGCGATACCGCTTCGACTTCCACCGGCGCACCCATGTTTTCGGTGTGGTCCAGCGGACGATAGGGGTCCAGACGATAGGTATAGATCGCCAGGAAGACGCCAAGGATAGCGACGATAATGATGGGCGCACCCCATACGATCACCTCGAGCTTGGTCGAGTGTGCCCATTCGGGTTCGTAATCGGAGGTGTCATCACGGTCATGACGGTATTTCCACGGGAAATAGACGGTCATGACGATCACGGGAACGATGATCAGCAGCATCAAAACTGTCGAGATGAGCAGCAGATTTCGTTCTTGCACAGCGACCCAGCCGCTCGGTGCGAGAACTTCGTACTGACATCCCGCCAGAGACGCTGCCGCCAACAGCATCAGGGGGAGTTTGAAGTGTTTCAACAATGCGTGCCTCTTGCAGCTTTGCAGCTTCGGGCATGCAATGCAGCACCCTCGCCGCAATTGGTAGTAAAAGTCGTGACCACATGCCATGAGCATGTCGCCAAGACAAGACTATTGCCCGCATTATGCATCACGGCGCCATTTCGCGATGCGACATTCCGACGCGCTGCATTAGGGCATGCTTTGGACTAGCCGATTCTCTTTTTCGAAAACCGGCGGCGCGAATCATGTATCACAAAAGTGTAACGAAGCGTGAATTTTGCTAAGCAAGCGAATGTAAAATATAACAATTTTGAAAAATCACCCTGTTTTTGTTCATAAAATTTTTCTTGATCGCAACGACATCTCCACCTCTCCTAGATGTGGGTTGACAGAATTGATCTGGCGCAAATCAAGCCGATTATCTGCCCCTGCCCCGCGCCGGAGATACGGTTTTCAACTCACAGTTTTTTGATAAAATTGCATATCCGATATGCACTGAACTCATGGCAATTCCCGCTCTACGTCCGAGATTTGCGCAAATCGGCCCGTGACGGCTTCCCGTCTCACTCAACAGTGAAAATTTGCACAGACCATTCTGCATCGGGACGGCTTGACGAAACCTCAATCTCGATCTTTTTTATCAAGAAATAACAGGCCGCGCTCCGCTGACCCCATATGCACATCATACGCACCGGCCTTCCGTCTTTAGTAAGGATTATAATGACCGACCTCGATAGCTTGCCCCGCATTGAACGCCAGCGCCACGAACTTGTCCGCCGGACCCTCACCGTCTCGGAAGCCCGCGCCCTGACCCCGCATATGATCCGCATCGTGCTGACCGGCCCCGAGCTGGAGGGGTTCACCTCGACCGCGCCGGATGACCATTTCAAACTGATGATCCCCGATGCGAATGGCGAGAAAGCGATGCGCGATTATACCCCGCGCCATTTCGACCCCGAAACCCTGTCGCTGACCGTCGATTTCGCCCTGCATGAAGCGGGACCGGCCACGCTTTGGGCGAAATCCGCCAAAGTTGGTGATACCGTGATGATGGGCGGGCCGCGCGGCTCGCAAAACATCACCGGCCCGATCCAGCGCTGGGTTCTTATCGGGGACGAAACCGCCCTGCCCGCCATCGCGCGGCGCCTCTTCGAGATGGAGGCCGGAACGCCGGTGACCACGCTGGTCGGCGTGCCGGAAGCCGCAGACGAACAGGACATGCCGACCAAGGCAAACCACCTGCCGCTCTGGGTCCATCGCACCGATGCCACCGACCCCGCGCCGCTTCTGGAACAGCTCAAGCAGATTCCGCTGGGCGAAGGCACATTTGTCTGGATCGCCGCCGAGGCGTCCGTGGCCCGAGCGCTGCGTGACCACCTGCAACAAAACGGCCATCCCCTGCCCTGGATGAAGGCCGCAGGCTATTGGGTGGCCGGACAGGCCGATGCCAGCGACAAATCGCTTTAAAGCTTCAGCTTTACATCAGGTTCATATTGAAGGATTCCAGAGAACGCGTTTACCGCTTTTCTGGAGTCCATCATGCGCAGCTTTTTCTTTCGTTACGCCACGCCCCTGATCACCGGGCTATTTCTGGTATCCCTCGTTTCCGGCGTTGCCCTGTTTTTCCATTGGCAGATGGGCTGGTTCCACAGCATGCACGAATGGCTGTCGATGGTGCTGATCGTGCCCTTCGTCCTGCATCTGTGGCGCAACTGGCGCCCATTGATGAATTACATGAAGAAGGCCCCTATGGCGCTGGCGCTGGCCGCGTCTTTGGTGGCCGCTCTGGCCTTTGCCATTCCGGCCACTTCGGGGACCGGCACCGCCAAAGGTGGCCGTCCGCCGCAATTCGCGCTGGCACAGAAGCTTCTGGAGGCGCCGCTATCGGAAGTGGCACCGGTGCTTGACACCACCCCTGAAGACATTCTGGCCCGTCTGACGTCGGCAGGCTACCAAGGCACCGCAGACCAGTCCGCCACCCAGATCGCCGAAGCGTCGGGCACCAGCGCCGACACTGTCGCGCGCCTGCTGATGCCATAAGCCCCTTGATGCCCCCGCCCTGTGCTTTGGGCAGGGGCCGCCTCCCTCGCCGCGAAGGACATGCCCCATGCGTATTCTGCTGATCGAAGACGACAAGAGCCTTGGCAGCGCCGTAAGCGACCAGATCCGCGCCGACGGCCATTCCCTCGACTGGGCGCAAACGCTTGAAGAAGCGCGTGATCTTACGAGGATTTCGCGCTTCGACCTGCTCTTGCTGGACCTGATGCTGCCGGACGGGCGGGGCATCACCTTCCTCAAGGACCAACGCAATGCCGGCAATAGCGTGCCGGTGATCATTCTGACCGCGCTCGATCAGGTCAGCGACAGGATTGCCGGACTGAATGCCGGTGCCGATGACTATCTGGTCAAGCCGTTCGATCTGGACGAACTGTCCGCGCGTATCGGCTCTGTGGCGCGACGTTATAGCGGCAATCCGAACCCGATGATCGAGCTTGCCGATCTGAGCATCGATCTACCCGCGAAATCGGTGAGCCGTGACGGGCAGCCTGTCACGCTGACCGGTCGCGAATGGGCGCTGTTCGAAGCTTTTCTTGGCCGCCCCGGCCAGCTTCTGTCCAAGGCCCAGCTTGAAGAGGCGCTTTACAGCTTTGATGACGAGATCGGCTCGAACACGATCGAGGTCCATGTCAGCCATCTGCGCAAAAAGCTGGGGCGTGACCGTATCCAGACCGAACGCGGTCTGGGCTACCGGCTGGTAACGCAATGACCCTGCCGCATTCTCTGGGGCTGCGCATTGCCCTGCTGATCGGTGCGGGCATCACCGTGCTCTGGCTGGTCGCGGCCATCGTCACGGCGGGGCTGATGAGCCACGAGATGAACAGCGTCTTTGACCGCGAACTCAGCGCGACGGCGCAGCGTATCCTGCCTTTCGCGCTGCGCGAACAGCGCCTGCGCGCTCGCAATGACGGCACCGAGACCGACGAGCCCTCCCGTCCGAAAGGCACCCGAGACGAGGTCCTGACACCCCCCAATGGCCGTCTCTGGCCACCGCCACCGCCCGAGAGCCGTGCCATTGCGCGGCTGGATGAACGCCCCGATACGGTCGAATTTGTCGTGCGCAATCAGGCGGGCGAGGTGCTTTTGCAAACCGATGGCAGCAAGACGATCACGCTGCCCGCCCGCATTGGTGCGGGATATGTCACGGTGCCCGGCTACCGGCTTTACACCGATATCTCGCGGCGGGCGGGGCTGTCGATCACCGTGGCCGAGCCACTGGACCATCGGCAGTCGGTGCGGCGCAATATGATCGTTCTGCTGTCCCTGCCGCTGCTGATCGCCCTGCCCTTCGGCCTCTCCGGCATTTTTCTGGCGGTGCGGCGCGCGCTTAATCCGGTGCGCAGTCTGGAGCGCGCTCTGGCCAGACGCGGCCCGCAAAATCTGGACCCACTGGCCAGCGATGGCATGGTCACCGAATTGCGCCCGATTGCGGCGGGCATCAACGGATTGATCAACCGGCTCAGATCGGCCTTCGAGTCAGAGCGCAGCTTTGCCTCGAACGCGGCGCATGAAATGCGCACCCCTGTGGCCGGAGCGATCGCGCAGGCCCAGAGACTACGTGCCGAAAGCAAGGATCCTGTGGCGATCGCCCGCGCCCTCGAGATCGAGAGCGGGCTGAAGCGGCTCTCGCGCCTGTCCGAGAAGCTGATGCAGATGGCACGAGCCGAAGGCGCAAGGCTGCGGGTGGAGGAGAAAACCGATCTGCGCATGATTCTGGATATCCTTCTGGACGACATGCGTCGCGCCGATCCGCAATTTGCCGCAGCGATTACGGTAGAGCGTCCCGCCACGCCGGTGATGAGCGACCTTGACCCCGATGCCTTTGCCATTCTGGCCCGCAATCTTATTGAAAATGCACGCAAACATGGTCAGGGCGAGATCGGTATCGCACTGCAGCCGGATGGCCGTTTCTCGGTGCAGAATGATTGTGCGCCCCTGCCCGCCGACCAGCTTGCCCGCATGTCGGACCGTTTCGCACGCGGCGACGGAGCAGGCGACGGCACAGGGCTGGGCCTTGCGATCGCCCATGTCATCGCCGAGCGCGCAGGGGCCGATTTGTCACTTTACAGCCCCATACCTGATCAAAAACGCGGTTTTATGGCCATTTTTTCCGGTTAGATCACCCGTTATGAGCATTTTAGCCAATTAGCTAAACATTTTTTAGGGTCCGCCCCTTACCCAAGGAAATCAAGCCGACGGGAATCATCCCCTTGGTCTGTTTTGCTTGAAAGGTGTGTCATGACGTTCGGTGCAATGCTTTTCTCCGGTGCAGATTCTGCGCCCTGCCCATATACGCCCCGCCCATATACGTCCCGCCCGTGCACGGCCCGCCCCCGCTCGGGCACAGCGGCGCGCGGCCTGCCACCCGACGCAGATCAACGGCAAAACACGCGCAGAGCGACGACAGGCAATGCGCGCCCCGATGGGGTCCCCTTCGCACAGACCGCCGTCCAGAACTAAGAGGCCAAGGACCATATGAAACCCTTCTCCAATATCCGACGCTTTCTGGGGGGCATTGGCCCCCGTCTGGCCTTTAGCCAACTGGTTCTTGTAGGCATTCTGGGAAGTGCCATCGGTATGGCCTGGATGAACTTCCAGCACTTCTCGCTCAGCATGGACAGGCTCAGCGAAAATCGCGTGCCGGATCTGCGCAATACAAACGATATCATGGTGGCCACCAACCGGTTGCCCGAAATCATCACCGCCTTGCTTCTGGCCGACACACCCGCTGACATAGAGCAGGTGCTGAGCACGTCGGACCAGCAATTCAAGGCCTTCATTGCCCTGACCCAACAGCTGTCGCAAGAGGATGCCGCCCTGCTGGACCGGCAGGTGGCCGCCTTCCAAGGCAATATCGACACCCTGTCGACCGCCCGCGAGAATGCAGCGCAGGCACATGCCACCATGCGCGACAAACTTGCCAAGCTGGAACTGCTGGTATCGCAACTCGAACTGATGGGCACCCCGCAAGCCCGTGCCGATGCCCAGGCGCTCCTGCGCCAGATTGTGAGCATTTCCTTCGAAGGCGAACTGATCGGACTGGACCGTCATAAAGCGGCGATTGAAGGGCAGACGAAGCTGCTGATCTTCAGTCTCGGGCGCGGGTATGAGGATGATGTCGCCACCCTGAACACGATAATCGACCCTGACACCGGGGTGATCGCCCAACGCGGTCTGGAACTCTCGGCGCTGCAAGAGGCCTCGGATGCGGCAACTGCGGCACTCAAAACAGTTTCCCAACTCAGCGAAACGGCCGAAACCGTCAGCGATAGGGCTTTGGACGAGGTGAGCGAAAGCGCGAACACTCTCAATAGCGCGACGGATCGTGCTACGCGGATGATGGAAATGGCCACCCTTGCCGCGATCGTCGTGCTGGTGCTGACCATCGGCTTCTTGCAGTTTGTGCTGGTTCGCCCGCTGCGGGATCTGACCTCGCGGACCCGCAAACTGGCTGAAGGTGACACCGATGCGCTAGAGGGGGCGAAGCGTCGCGCAGGCGAATTGGGCGCGATGCGCGAGGCGCTTGAAACCTTCCGTCAGAACATCGTGGCCAACCGCGCCCTGGAAGAGCAGCAACGCGAAGCTCGGGCACGCGAAGCTGCCGAACGTGAGGCCGAAGCCCAGCGCAAATTGGATGCCGAACGCGCCGAGATGGAGCGTCAGACCCGCGAGACGCAGGAACGGATGGAGCGCGAACAAAGCGCCGCTGCCGAAAAACAGCGCCTTGCCGCACAGGCCGAGGCCGAGACTGCGGCCCGTAATGCGGAACAGGCGCATGTGGTCCGGACATTGGCAGAGGCTTTGGGCCGCCTGTCGCATGGCGACCTCACACGCCGCATCGACACCGCCTTCCCCGACAGCTATGAGGCGCTGCGCACCGATTACAATCGCACCATCGACTCTCTGAGCCATCTGGTCGGGTCGATCCAGACCAGCGTGAGCCACATCCTGAACAACTCGGCCGAGGTCAGTCAGGCATCCTCGGATCTGTCCCACCGCACCGAAAGCGCGGCGGCCACTCTGGAGGAAACCGCCGCCGCAGTCGAAGAACTGGCCGCTAACACCGCTTCAGCCGCCGAAAACAGCCGCCGCACGGAAAAGATCGTGGACAGTTCGAAATCCGAGACCCTTGCCTCGCGGGAGATCATGGCACAGGCCGTTGCCGCCATGAACTCGATTGCGGAAAGCTCGAACCGGATCACACGGATCATCGGGGTCATCGACGACATCGCCTTCCAGACCAACCTTCTTGCGCTGAATGCGGGGGTCGAGGCCGCAAGGGCGGGTGATGCCGGACGTGGCTTTGCCGTTGTCGCCTCGGAAGTACGGGCTCTGGCGCAGCGGTCCTCGGAAGCGGCCAGCGAAATTGGCGGGCTGATTTCGGAAAGCTCGCAAAGTGTCACGGTCGGGGTGGATCTGGTGGGCCAGACAGATACGGCCCTGCAACGCATCGCCGATTCCATTGCGGCAATCGCAACCAATGTCTCCAGCGTCGCGAATTCGGTGGAAGAGCAGTCGCATGCCGTGCGCGAGATCAATTCGGCCACCGCCCAGCTTGACCAGATGACGCAGCAGAATGCCGCCATGTTCGAGGAAACATCCGCCGCGAGTCTGGCTTTGTCCCAAGAAGCACAGACGCTGAACGAGGCCATCACCCAGTTCCGTGTGAGCACGGCGCAGGACACGCGGTCTCACGCGGCCTGAATGGCGATGAACTGGTGGGGCACGCCCCACCAGTCCCGTCAGGCGCGGCGGCGGGGTGCGTTCTGATCCTGCCGCCACGGGCAGTCTTTCGGCTCTTCCAGCTCGGTCTTGATCTGCGCCCATGTCAGCACGGTAAAAAACACCGAACCGCCCAGAACATTGCCGATAAGTGTGGGCAGGGTAAAACCCGACAACGCCTCCACGATGCCCATCTTGCCCGCCAGAATGACAATCGTCGCCTCGGTCGATCCCGCCACCACATGGGTAAACTCGGCAGTGGCGATGATCCAGGTCACCAACACGATCATCAGAAGCTTCGACTGACGCGCATTCGGCAGCATCCAGACCAAAGCGGCAATCAACCAGCCCGCACCGATGCCGCGCAACATGGTTTCCATCCACGGGAAATGGGTGGCCTCTTCGGAGAGGTCCAGCACCGCCTGCCAGAGTGCGGGGTCGTAGCCGCGCGTCAGATACATCACCGACCCGAACAGCATCGCCCCTATCAGGTTGAACAGAAACACAATCCCCCAAAGGCGCGCCAAGCGTTTGAACACATCGGCACAGGGTTCGTCCAGGGCCGGACAGACCGCCGTGATCGTATTCTCGGTAAACAGCTGCATCTGCCCCATGATCACGATCACAAAGCCGACCGTATAGCCGAAATTCTCGATCAGGGGACGCCAGTCCGTTTCCGGCAGATGCGCGCGCAGCAGGCCTTCGGTGAAGACCGAAAACCCGATCGCAATCCCGGCAATCAGTGCCGACATCACCAGGGCCGAGGCCGGACGCATCAGCTCCTCGATACCTGACCGCCGGATCGATTCAAATATCGCGGGCGGGCTCATCGCCCCTGTCTGCTCGATCGCGCGTAATTCGTGCTCTTCGAAAGAGCCTTCATGTTTCTTCTCCGCCTGCGTCTGCGCCTGATCTGCCGCCGCCTGTCCATCTTCCGCCACGTCCTGTTCCCCTTGAACCCGCTGCACTCACGCAGAATTTCACTCGGGTGAGGAACGTTAGCCGGTGCAAAATCGTTCCGGCTGTCGCGATGCGTGCTATAGATTGTCGCATACAGGCTTGTGCCATATCGCCCGTCGCGGCACAAAATCCAAAGCCTTGCGCGCAGGGAGATCGCATTATGAAGCCAGAAGATTACAGCCATTCGCCCATTTCTGCCGATTCCGGCACGCCCGCCTACAAGCGGCCCGCAGGCGGCTGGGGGTCTTTGGAAGGGGTCGCGCGGATCATGAAAAAAGAGCCGCCAACCCCTTTGGCGCTGCAGATCCTTGCCAAGCTGAACAAGCAAGGCGGGGCCATGTGCTCGTCTTGCGCATGGGCAAAACCCGCCAATCCCGGCACATTCGAATTTTGTGAAAACGGGGCGAAAGCCACGCTATGGGAACTGACCACCAAGAAAGTCGGTCCGGCATTCTTCGACCAGCATAAGGTGGCCGATCTGCGCAAATGGTCGGACCACGATCTGGAATATGCCGGACGCCTGACCCATCCGATGCGCTATGATGCCGCAAGCGACACCTATAAACCCGTCGCCTGGGATCAGGCCTTTGCCGAGATCGGGCAGGAACTCAAGGCCATCGCCCCCGACGAGGCGGTATTCTATTCCTCGGGGCATGCGGCGCTGGAGCCGTCCTATCTTTATGCGTTGATGGCGCGGATCTATGGCACCAACAACCTGCCGCAATCCTCGAACATGTGCCACGAGACGACCTCGGTCAATCTCAACACCTATCTCGGCGTGCCGGTGGGCACCTGCACCTTGGAAGATTTCGACCATTGCGATGCGCTGTTCTTCTTTGGCCAGAATACCGGCACCAATAGCCCACGGCTTCTGCATACGCTCAAGCTGGCGGTCGAGCGCGGCTGCAAAGTGGTCACGTTCAATCCGATCCGCGAGAAAGGGCTGCTGGAATTTACCGACCCGCAAAGCCCGAAACAGATGGTCATGGGCAAAGCGACCAAAATCTCGGACCATTATTATCAGGTGCGCCCGGGCGGTGATATCGCCGTATTGGCGGGCATGATCAAATATGTTCTGGCCTGCGAGGACGCCGCCCCCGGCACCGTGCTGGACCATGCCTTCCTTAAAGACCATACACAGGGCGTGGACGAGGCACTGGCCGAGATCCGCATGATGGACTGGGCCGAAATCGAGCGCCACTCGGGCCTGAGCCGCGCGATGATCGAGGAAGCGGCCCAGATCTATGTCAGCGCCAAACGGGTGATCGGTGTCTATGGCATGGGGCTGACCCAGCATGTGAATGGCTGGCTGAACCTTGGGATGCTAGTCAACCTGTTGCTTTTGCGTGGTAATATGGGGCGCTTGGGGGCGGGGATCTCGCCTGTGCGGGGGCATTCGAATGTGCAGGGCCAGCGCACCGTAGGCATTGGCGAAAACCCCGCCCTCTTCCCGCTTGACCGACAGGAGGAGATGTTCGGCGTCACCCTGCCCCGCGAACGCGGCATGAATATCGTCAAGGCAGGCAAGGCGGTGATCGAGGGCCGTGTAAAGGCCACCATCGCGCTTGGCGGCAACCTCTTGCGCGCCATGCCCGATATCGAACGGCTGGAAGAGGCATGGGGCAGCCAGAACCTCACGGTCTCGATCGCGATCAAGCTCAACCGGTCGCATCTCAATCCGGGCAAGGTGTCCTATATCCTGCCCTGTCTGGGCCGCACCGACGAGGACCTGCAAAATGGCGTGCCGCAGGTGCAGACGGTCGAGGACACCATGAGCCATATCTTCGCCTCTCTGGGCCGCGCCAAACCGCCAAGCGACCAGCTGAAGTCAGAACTGGCGATCATCACCGGCATCGCCAAGGCCATCCTGCCTGAAAACCCCACCCTGAAATGGGATGACTGGACCGCAAATTACGACCATGTGCGCGATCTCATCGCCGCCACATGGCCCGCGCAATTCCACGATATGAATGCGCGGATGAGCCAGGCGGGCGGCTTCTATCGGGGGAATGCGGCACGGGAACGGCGCTGGAACAACGCCGCCGGAAAGGCGCTGTTCACCACGCCGACCACCTTGTCGGCATTGGGGCAGGAACCCGGAGAAACCGCGCGCGGTCAAAGCTATACGCTCAATACGATGCGCTCGAACGATCAGTTCAACACCACGATTTACGGCCATTCCGACCGGCTGCGGGGCCTGTCCGGCTCGCGTATGGTGGTGTTGATCAATCGCGGCGAGATGGCGCGCGCCAGCCTGACAGAGGGCCAGAAGGTCACGCTGGTCTGTGATATTGACGACGGGCGCGACCGCCGCGTGTCGGGGCTCAGCGTCACCGCATTCGATCTGCCTGATGGGTGCATCGCGGGCTATTACCCCGAGCTGAACCCGTTGATTCCGCTGGAACATCACGAGATCCGCTCCGGCACGCCCGCCTATAAGGGCACCCCTGTGCGTATCATCCCCGAAGCGCCAGCCTCCTAAATATCGGGCGCTGGTCCAAGCGGATCAGGACGCGGTCGCGCGGCTTCAGCCCCCGCGCGACCCCGGACAGCCTAGACCGCCGTCATCATCCCTTGCGCAATCACCGGCCCTGTCGCCACGCCCGCAGGTGCGCCCCCCAAAGGCTCGTCGGTAATCGCGAAAGTGGCCCCTGCCAGCATCGGGCGCAGGTTTTCGGGCATCGGCATCTGCGCCTCGCGATTTTCAGGCATCAGCCCCAAAGAGATCGGCGCCTGCCCGCGCGGGATCAGCCAAAGCTCCATCGAACGATCTGCCGCATGTCTGACGCCGTCCATCTGCACCAGACGGACATCTCCGGTGCCGGTATCATATTGCACCTGCACCAGAAGGCGGTCATCCGCCCCCATCAGCTCGGCCTGCATTCCGGCGGTAAAGCCATGCAGCGCCGGTGCCGTCAGAATGCGCAGGATATTGGGCACGAAGAAAGTCGCCGTAATCCCCAGCGCCACCACGCCACTGGCCAGCCAGCCCCAGAGCAGAACGGATTTCCGGCTGGTCCTGCCGCCGATCTGTCCCATCAGCCTGCGCTTGAGCGCGGCAGGGGGAGCCGCTTCGGGAAAGCTGTCGGACAGCGCGGAAAGCCGCGTCTCCCACGCGCGCAAAGCGGTGCGCAGCGCGGGATCATCTTGCGCGCGCTTGGCAAAGGCGGCCTGTTCCTCGGGGGCAAGCAGGCGCAGCGCCTGTTCGGCGGCCAGCAGATCGTCATCGGAATCGGGCGCGGCACTCATTGGCTCATGCAGTCCTTCAGCTTCATCAGGCTCCGGCGCAGCCATGTTCGCATCGTGTTCAGCGGCACGCCATGCCGCTCGGCCAGATCGGCATAGCTATCGCCGCGCAGATAGGCCCCGCGCACCGCATCGGCACGACCATCTTCCAGCCGCTCAAGGCAGGAGCCGATCCGTCGGGCCTCCGAATGTGCAATCAGCACCGCTTCGGGATCGGGGCGGCCATCGGAAAGATCGGGCATCTCGTCAAGGTCGGTGCGCCCCTTCTGGCGCTTGCGCAACCGGTCAATGGCCAGATTACGTGCCAGCGTGATCAGCCATGTCATCGGGCTATGCCCTGTGGCGCTATAACGGTCGGCCTTGCGCCAGATCCGCAGGAACACGTCCTGCAAAGCGTCTTCGGCCTCGGCGCGGTTGTCGAGGATGTTCAGGCAGACGCCGAACAGCTTGGCGCTTGTGGCATCATAAAGCGCCGAAAACGCCGCGCGGTCGCGCAGGACAATACGGGCGATCAGCCCCTCGATCTCTTCGGGCGTCGAGACCCTGCCCCCGACCGCTCCTGTGGTCTTGCGCGGGGCAGTCCCGCTGATCGTCTGCATGGACCTCATCCTCCCTGAGCGGTCGGGCCATTATCTAAGACCCTGCGCCCTTATGTCCATGAAAACCTTACAGGTCATCCAGCCCGATATCGACGCAGGGCGCGCTTTGGGTAATACGTCCGACCGAGATGAAATCGACGCCGGTTTCCGCCTTGGCGCGGATCGTGTCCAGCCGCACCCCGCCCGAACATTCCAGCGGCACGCGCCCGCCCACCAGCCTGACCGCCGCGCGCATCTCGTCATTGCTCATATTATCCAGCATGATAACATCGGCCCCCGCCGCCAGCGCCTCTTCGACCTGCTCCAGACGGTCGCATTCGACCTCGATCTTGGTCAGAACGGGTGCTGCCGCCTTGGCGCGTGCCACCGCCAAAGTGATCGATCCGGCCACCGCGATATGGTTGTCTTTCAACATGATCCCGCCATCAAGGCTGAGGCGGTGGTTGCGCCCGCCGCCACAGGTGACCGCATATTTCTCAAGCCCGCGCAGCCCCGGCGTGGTCTTGCGCGTATCCACCAGAAACGCCCCCGTGCCCTTGATCTCGGCCACATAGGCGGCGGTCAGCGTGGCAATGCCGCACATCCGCTGCATCAGGTTCAGCGCGACACGCTCGCCCGTCAGGATCGCCTGCGCATTGCCCTGAATAATGGCGAAAGTGGTGCCCGCCTCGATCCGCTCGCCTTCCTCGGCCAAAGCCTCCAGCTTCAGTTTCGGGTCCAGATGGCGGAACACCCGCGCGGCCATCGGCAGCCCTGCCAGCACCATATCCTCGCGCGCGTTAAAGGCGAACCGCCCCTGCGCGTCCTCCTCCACCATGATCTTCGCGGTCAGATCGAACTGGCCACAATCTTCATCGAGCCAGAGCGCGATCTGGGCGTCAAGCTTGCGCATATCGTAAAGCATCGGGGTCCTCCTCCGGTTTGCCGGTTTCTACCCTGTCATGCGCCCAAGCAAAAGAGGCCGAAAGGCCAAAGAAAAAGGGGGCGCTATCGCCCCCTCTTATGGATCATTCTGCCGCATAGGCCTCGGGCGGCGGGCAGATACAGATCAGATTGCGGTCGCCATGGACATTGTCCACACGCCCCACCGGCGGCCAGTATTTATCCTCGCGGAACGACCCGGGCGGGAAACAGCCTGCCTCGCGGGTATAGGCGCGGTCCCATTCGGCCACGAGGTCTTCAACCGTATGCGGGGCATGGCGCAGCGGGCTATCCTCTGCCGAGATCTCGCCATTTTCCACTGCGCGCACTTCCTCGCGGATCGCCAGCAGCGCCGTGATGAAGCGGTCGATTTCCGCCTTGGTTTCCGACTCGGTCGGCTCCACCATCAGCGTACCCGCCACAGGGAAGGACATGGTCGGCGCGTGGAAACCGTTATCCACCAGACGCTTGGCCAGATCATCCACGGTCACTCCCACATCGGCAAAGCCGCGCGTATCAAGGATGCACTCATGCGCCACACGGCCACGATTGCCCATGAAGAGGATCGGGTAATCGCCTTTCAGGCGCGAGGCGATGTAATTGGCGTTCAGGATCGCCACACGGGTCGCCTGCGCCAGACCCTCGCCGCCCATCATCAGGCAATAGGCCCATGAGATCAGCAGGATAGAGGCCGAGCCATAGGGCGCCGCCGAGACCGTGCCATCAGTGCCCTCTTCGGGGTGACCGGGCAGATAGGGTGCCAGATGTGCCTTCACGCCAATCGGCCCCATGCCCGGACCACCGCCGCCATGCGGGATGGCGAAGGTTTTATGCAGGTTGAGGTGGCTGACATCCGAGCCGACCTCGCCCGGTTTCACCAGACCCACCATCGCGTTCATATTGGCCCCGTCCAGATAGACCTGACCGCCGTGCTTATGGGTGATCTCGCAGATCGTGCGGACGGTTTCCTCGAAGACGCCGTGGGTCGAGGGATAGGTGATCATGCAGGCCGCAAGATTGGCCCCTGCCTCCAGAGCCTTGGCCTCGAAATCCTCGATATCCACATCGCCATTGGGCGCGGATTTCACCACCACGACCTTCATACCCGCCATCTGAGCGGAGGCCGGATTGGTGCCATGCGCCGAGACGGGGATCAGGCAGATATTGCGGTGCTCTTCACCGCGTGCCTTGTGATAGGCGGCAATAGTCAGAAGCCCCGCATATTCACCCTGCGCACCCGAGTTCGGCTGCATGGAGAACGCGTCATAGCCGGTGATTTCGCACAGCTTCTCGGTCAGATCGGCAATCGCCTCATGATAGCCCTCGGCCTGATTGCGCGGCGCGAACGGATGCAGCGAGCCGAATTCCGGCCAGGTGATCGGCATCATCTCGGCGGCGGCATTGAGCTTCATCGTGCAGGACCCAAGCGGGATCATCGCGCGATCCAGCGCCAGATCGCGGTCCGAGAGGCGGCGCATATAGCGCATCATCTCGGATTCGGCGCGGTTCATCTGGAAGACCGGATGGGTGAGGTACTCGCTTTCGCGGACCAGCGCCTCGGGGAAGCCGCGTTCAACCTGCGTGGGGGCCGGATCGGTGATGCCGAACGCGTCCAGCAGGCGGGTCAGCACGCCCTCATCGGTGAGCTCATCGACCGAAATCCCCACGCGGTCCGTGCCGACCCTGCGCAGGTTCAGCCCACGGTGACGGGCAGCGGCCATGATGCCCTGCTGGCCCACACCCACGCGCACGGTCAGCGTGTCGAAGAAGGCTGCGGGCTGCACATCGGCCCCTGCCGCCACCAACGCATCACGCAGACGCACGGCATGGTAATGCACCGATTCCGCAATCGCCTTCAGGCCCATCGGCCCGTGGAAGACGGCATAGAAAGAGGCCATCACTGCCAGCAGAGCCTGAGCGGTACAGACATTCGAGGTCGCCTTCTCGCGGCGGATATGCTGTTCGCGCGTCTGCAGCGCAAGGCGGTAGGCCTTATTGCCCTTGGCGTCGATCGACACGCCCACAATCCGCCCCGGCATGGAGCGTTTGAACTCATCGCGGCAGGACATGAAGGCGGCATGCGGGCCACCATAGCCCATCGGCACGCCGAAGCGCTGCGCGGAACCCACGGCAATATCGGCGCCCATCGCGCCCGGCTCTTTCAGCACGCAAAGCGCCAGCAGATCGGTGGCGACCACGGCCACGGCCTTAGCCTCATGCAGCGCCTCGCATTGGGCGGTGAAATCACGCACATGGCCCAGAGTGCCCGGATATTGGAAGATCGCGCCGAAGACCTGATCGGCCACCAGCTCTTCCGGCTCGCCCTTGAGGATCTCGATACCCAGAGGAAGCGCACGGGTCTCGATCACCGAAATCGTCTGCGGGTGGCAGTTGATGTCGACGAAGAACGCCTTGGCCTTCGACTTGGCCGAACGCTGCGCCATGGCCATCGCCTCGGCCGCCGCCGTCGCCTCATCCAGCAGGGAGGCATTGGCCACCGGCAGGCCAGTCAGGTCGGACACCATCGTCTGGTAGTTCAGCAGCGCCTCAAGACGGCCCTGCGCGATCTCGGGCTGATAGGGCGTATAGGCCGTGTACCAAGCGGGGTTCTCGAGGATATTGCGCTGGATCGCGGGGGGCGTGACAGTGCCGTAATAGCCCTGCCCGATCAGCGAGGTCATCACGCGGTTCTTGCCCGCCACCTCGCGCATTTTCTCCAGCAGGCGGTATTCCGACAAAGGCGCCCAAGACAGCGCGTCCTTCTGGCGGATACCCGCAGGCACGGTCTCGTCGATCAGCTGGTCGAGCGTCTGCACGCCCACCACCTTCAGCATCTCGGCCATTTCCGAGGGGCTGGGGCCGATGTGGCGACGATTGGCGAAGTCATAGGTATTATAGGCGGAAGGGGTAAAGGGCATAGCGCAGCACCTGTTCCAATAGGGGAGACGTCCAGCCCGCAACATGCGGACCGATAGAGGCGGACCATCGTGCGAACGGGCCCGAAAAGGGCCCGTCCGACCGGCCAATCAGCCGATGAAGTCTTTATATTCGTCTTCGTCCATGAAGGCGTCGAGCTGGTCCATGTCCTCGAGCTTCATCTTGAAGAACCATGCGCCTTCCAGCGGGTCTTCGTTGACCAGCGCGGGATTATCGGCCAGCGCGTCATTGACCTCGACCACTTCGCCATCAACGGGGGCGCTGATGTCCGACGCCGCTTTGACCGACTCGATCACGCAGATCTCGTCGCCCTTGGCCACTTGCGTGCCGGGCTCGGGCAGTTCGACAAAGACCACATCGCCAAGCTGCTCGGAGGCATGCTCGGTGATACCGACAACAACCAGATCGCCCTCGACGCGGAGCCATTCATGCTCTTCGGTGAATTTCATCATGCGTTCCCCTGTATGATGATGCCTATGTGATGATGCTTGTGCCTAGGGCACGAAGGTAGGTTTAACGTTTGTAGGTTTGCACTTGGAAGGGCATCGCCGCCACCTTGGCAGGCAGGCGCTTGCCGCGGACCTCGCCCCAGACGGTATCGCCTTCGGTCAGGCTAGCGGGCAGATAGGCCATCGCGATGGGCGCGCCGACCGAGGGGCCGAAACCGCCCGAGGTGATCGTGCCGATCTTGGCTCCGCCTTCGGGCGCGTCAAAGACCTCGACGCCCTCGCGCATGGGGGCGCGGCCTTCGGGGCGCAGGCCCATGCGGCGGCGGGTGGCACCTGTCTCCAACTGCGCCAAGATGCGGTCCGCACCGGGGAAGCCGCCCTCGCGGGCGCCCCCCTTGCGGCGGACCTTCTGGATGGCCCAAGCGATATTGCCTTCGACAGGCGTGGTATCGGGGTCAAGATCATGGCCATAAAGGCACAGCCCCGCCTCAAGGCGCAGGCTGTCGCGCGCGCCCAGACCGATGGGCGCAACCTCGTCCATATCGAGAAGTGCCTGCGTGAAGCTTACTGCCACCGCAGAGGGCACCGAAATCTCGTAGCCATCCTCGCCGGTATAGCCCGAGCGCGAGATCCACAGCAGCTGACCGTTCCATTCGGCCTCTGCGACATCCATGAAGCGCATCTCGGCCACGGAGGGCATCAGGCGGGCCAAAGCAGCCTCGGCCTTGGGGCCTTGCAGCGCGATCAGGGCACGGTCGCGGATAACGGTGACCTCGGGCAGATGGGCCTGAAGATGGGCGATATCGGCCTCGGCACAGGCGGCATTGACCACCAGAAACAGATGGTCGGATTTACGTGCGATCATCAGATCGTCCAGAATGCCGCCCGTCTCATTGGTGAAAATGCCATAGCGCTGGCGGCCTTCCTTCAGCCCCGCGATATCGACGGGGATCAGGGCTTCCAGCGCGTCAATGGCTGACAAGGGCACGATCACCTGCCCCATATGCGAGACATCGAACAGACCGGCCTCGGCGCGTGTGTGAAGATGTTCCTTCATCACGCCCATAGGATATTGCACGGGCATTTCCCAGCCAGCGAAAGGCACCATCTTGGCACCCAAAGACACATGCAGATCATACAGATCCGTGCGCAAGAGCTCCGTCATCGGGATCTCCTTATATAAAGCCGGATCCCCGGCATCGATGTGTTTCGTCGCAGGAAAGCCCTGCAACCGCTCGATGCCCCATCTGTCCCTGCCCGACCCCATACGGGTCTCAGGCGCCTGAGAATGTTATTCCTTCGGCGGACGCAGTTTCCCGCGCCTCTCTCCAGAGTCTGTAGCCGTTCGGTCCTTTTGCCTGAGAGTTTCCCGGGGCGGTTGCTCCTTCGGCACCGGCGCGATGGCCGGATTCTCCCGTAGCGGCTGTTGGCTGAGGGATGCCCGATCCGCTGCGACAGGGCAAGTGATTTTTACGCAAAACCGACGCTTGCGCGATAAATTGCGACTTTAGGCGACAGGTGCCGCCTGCGCCGGAAGCCCGTCCAGAAGGCTTAGCGCGCAGGGCAGATCCAGCTTTTCACGCAAGGCAGGCGCCATATCGGGGGCGGCATAAACGGTCATGCCCGCGGCCCGTCCGGCCTGCACGCCCGTCGGGCTGTCCTCGACCACCGCGCAGGTGGTCGGGTCCAGTTCAAGCAACCATGCCGCACGCAGGTAAGGCTCGGGGGCGGGTTTGCCTGCACGCACATCATTGCGACTGACCAGCTTCATCCGCGGACGGCTCAGACCGAGCACATCCAGATTGGCCATCACCAGCCTGCGGTCGGAATTGGAGACCGGCATCTGGGCGATTCCGGCCGCCTCCAGCCCGGCCCAGATCTGCAGCGCCCTGGGAAAGGGGGCCACCTCGCCCAGCATCCCCATATAGATCGCATGGCGACGATGGGTCCAGTCGGCCAGATCCATCCGCAGACCGCAGTGATCGACCAGAAAAGCGTGGCAGACCTCCTCGCTCAGCCCCAGAATGCGGTCATGCAGATCGTCGGGCAGGCTGAGCCCCAAACCTTTGATGGCCTGATGGAACGAACGCTCATGCACCGGCTCGCTATCGGCAAGTGTGCCATCGATATCCCAGAAGATGGCCTGATGGGGAAAGCTCATGGTCGGCTCCTGTGTGGTCTGCGCATCGGTCTCACGCACGGGTCGTGCCAGGGGGCGGCAGCGTCACCCGATCCGGCCGGATGACGCAGGGAACAGGGGCCTATTCGGCCACGCAATCCGCGAAATACTGGATCTGGCCGTCGGGGCCGGTCTCCTGCACCAGACCGTGGATATCGGTCTCGAACCCCGGGCATTCGCGGGCGAATTCGCGGTTGAACTTGAGGTAATCCACGATGCGTTTGTTGAAGACCTCGCCGGGGATCAGCAGCGGAATGCCCGGCGGATAAGGCGTCACAAGCGAGGTGGTGATGCGGCCTTCCAGATCATCGATCGGTACCCGCTGCGTGGTGCGCCGCGCGATATGCGAGAACGCATCGGCTGGCGTCATCGAGGGCGTCAGATCCGACAGATAGATCTCGGTCGAGAGCTTCGCCACATCGTATTTTGCGTAAAGCTTATGGACATGATCGCACAGGTCGCGCAGCCCCATCCGTTCATAACGCGGCTGCTTGTGGCAGAACTCGGGCATCGCCCGCCAGAGCGGCTGGTTCTTGTCGAAATCATCCTTGAACTGCTGGAGCGCCGTCAGAAGCGTGTTCCAGCGGCCCTTGGTGATGCCGATGGTGAATAGGATAAAGAAGGAATAAAGGCCCGTTTTCTCGACCACCACGCCATGTTCGGCCAGATATTTGGTCACGATAGAGGCCGGAATCCCCCAGTCGTCAAAGCGCCCGTCAAGGTTCAGACCCGGCGTCACGATGGTCGCCTTGATCGGGTCCAGCATGTTGAAACCGGGCGCCATATCGCCAAAGCCGTGCCAGCTGTCGCCACCGCCGGTTTCCACACCCTCGGCATCGGTTTTCTTCAGGACCCAGTCGCGGGCCTGCCCCATACCATCGGAATTATGGTCGAAATCTTCCGGCCCCCAGACCTTGAACCACCAGTCCGCGGCATATTCCTCATCGACCTTGGCCATCGCACGGCGGAAATTGAGGCTCTCGACGATGCTCTCTTCCACCAGCGCGGTGCCGCCCGGAGGCTCCATCATCGCCGCCGCCACATCGCAGGACGCGATGATCGAATATTGCGGCGAGGTCGAGGTATGCATCAGATAGGCCTCGTTGAAGAGGCTCCGGTCCAACTTGATCTCCTCGCTATCCTGCACCAGCACATGGCTTGCCTGAGAAATTCCCGCCAGGAGCTTATGCACCGATTGCGTCGCATAGGTGACCGATTTCTTGGTGCGCCCGCGCTTGCGGCCCATCGCATGAAAGCGGCCATAGAACGGGTGGAAGGCCGCATGCGGCAGCCATGCCTCGTCAAAATGCAGGTTCTCGATATGGCCGTCGAGCATCTCCTTGATGTCTTCGGTATTGTAGAGCACGCCATCATAGGTCGATTGCGTCAGGGTCAGGATGCGGGGCGTGGCCTCTTCCTTGTCCTTGCCGGCCAGCAGAGGGTTGGCGGCAATTTTCGCGCGGATCGACTCCATCGTGAATTCGGATTTCGGGATCGGGCCGATGATGCCGAAATGGTTGCGCGTGGGCTTCAGGAAAACCGGTATAGCCCCCGTCATGATGATCGAATGCAGGATCGATTTGTGGCAGTTGCGGTCCACCACCACCACATCGCCCGGTGCCACCGTGTGGTGCCAGACGATCTTGTTGGAGGTCGAGGTGCCATTGGTCACGAAGAAACAATGGTCCGAATTGAAGATCCGCGCGGCATTGCGCTCGGAGGCGCCAATCGCGCCGTTATGGTCCAGAAGCTGGCCCAATTCTTCCACCGCATTGCAGACATCGGCGCGCAGCATGTTCTCGCCATAGAACTGGTGATACATCTGGCCGATGGGCGATTTCAGGAAGGCCACGCCGCCTGAATGCCCCGGACAATGCCATGAATAGGACCCGTCCTCGGCATAATCCAGAAGCGCCTTGAAGAAGGGCGGCTGGATGCTTTCCAGATAGGATTTCGCCTCGCGCACGATATGGCGGGCGACAAATTCCGGCGTATCCTCGAACATATGGATAAAGCCGTGCAGCTCGCGCAGGATGTCATTGGGCAGATGGCGCGAGGTCTTGGTCTCGCCATAGACATAGATCGGCACATCAGGGTTTTTCCAACGCACCTCCTCGATGAAATTGCGCAGGTTCATCACCGCAGGGTCCAGATCGGGACCGGGGGTGAATTCCTCGTCGTCAATCGACAGCACAAACGCCGAGGCGCGCGATTGTTGCTGGGCGAATTGCGACAGATCGCCATAGCTCGTGGCGCCCAGCACCTCGAACCCTTCGGTTTCAATGGCTTCGGCCAAGGCGCGAATGCCGAGGCCTGACGAATTCTCCGAACGGAAATCCTCGTCGATGATGACAATGGGGAAACGGAACTTCATCACACTCTCCTTGAGGGATGGCGTCTGCAAAGGGCCAGAAGGGTCATCCGCTGACCCTGCTGGCAAAACGAGCGGTTGCCTGTTTGTCACTGCTCATAAGACGAGCGTCAAGCCATCACTCAGGATAACCCGACCATAGCAGATCACGAAGCCGAGGATCACGAAACATCCAAACTTGGCAAGACGCTATTTGCAGGAAACGCGGCCAAAGCCCGATTTCCGACAAGATATCCACAGCTTTGCACCGCAAGCCCCGTGGCGTTCGCACCGCCCGACCGCCCCCGAAGGACGCGCGGGGACAGGCCACCTGACAGAGGCCCGCCCCAAGACGCGCTTATAGCCGCGCGCCGCTTTGGGGTTCGAAGAAGGTCACCTTGTCCAGATCGAATTCCAGATCCAGCAACTCGCCCGCATGGGCCAGCGTTTCGGCGTGCAGACGCGCGGTGATCATGCGCCCCCCCATCTGGGTGGTCACATAGGTATCGGCCCCCGCAGGTTCGACCATATCCACACGGATCTGCGCGCGCTGGACGGAACTGCCCGCGCGATAACCCGCCTCGGCAAGGTCTTCGGGGCGCACGCCCATCAGCACCTCGGCAGGCAGATCGCTGCGCGGCACATTCAGCACAATCGGGTCCATGCCGTCGCGATCGATCCGAACCTGCGCCCCAGCGCCTGCGGCTTGGGTTTTCACGGGGATCAGGTTCATCGGCGGGCTGCCCATGAAATCGGCGACAAAGGTATTGGCGGGATGGTTGTAGATCTCGGCAGGGGTGCCGATCTGCTGGATCACGCCGCCCTTCATCACCACGATCTTGGTGGCCAGCGTCATCGCCTCGATCTGGTCATGGGTCACATAGACCATCGACGCCCCAAGCCGGTGATGCAGCTTCTTGATTTCCGAGCGCATTTCGACCCGCAGCTTGGCGTCAAGGTTCGACAGCGGCTCGTCGAACAGAAACAGCGCCGGATCGCGCACCAGCGCCCGACCCATCGCAACCCGCTGGCGCTGACCACCCGAAAGCTGCCCCGGACGGCGCTTCAGAAGCGCCTCGATCTGCAACTGTTTCGCCACTTCGGCCAGCTTGCGGTCCTGTTCGTCCTGCGGGACGCCGCGCACCTTCATGCCGAAGGTGATATTTTTGGCGACCGACATGGTGGGGTAAAGCGCGTAAGATTGGAACACCATCGCGATGTCACGGTCTTTCGGGCTGACATGGGTCATGTCGCGCCCGTCAATTTCGACCGTTCCGCCCGAGATCTCCTCGAGCCCCGCGATACAGTTGAGCAGGGTCGACTTGCCGCAGCCCGACGGCCCGACCAGCACAAGGAAATCGCCCTTCTCGATAGAGACGTTGATATCCTTCAGGATTTCGGTCGCGCCGTAGCTTTTACGCAGATGTTTGATGTCAAGGATAGGAGCCATGAGATCAGCCTTTCACGGAACCGGCGGTCAGCCCGCGGATGAAATATTTGCCGGCGACGATATAGACGAGGAGCGTCGGCAGGCCCGCGATGATCGCAGCCGCCATATCCACGTTATATTCTTTCACGCCGGTGGTGGAGTTAACGATATTGTTGAGCGCCACGGTGATCGGCTGGCTGCCCGCCGAGCTGAAGGACACCCCGAAGAGGAAGTCGTTCCAGATCTGGGTGAATTGCCAGATGATCGTCACCACGCAGATCGGCAGCGAGAGCGGCAGGAAGATCGACCAGAAGATACGGAAGAAGCCCGCCCCGTCGATTTTGGCCGCCCTCACCAGCTCATGCGGGATGGTGACGTAATAGTTGCGGAAAAACAGCGTGGTAAAGCCCAGACCATAGATCGTATGCACGAAGATCAGCCCCGGAATGGTGCCGGCCATGCCGAAGATCCCCAGCATCCGCGCCATCGGCAGCAGCACCACCTGAAACGGGATGAAGCAGCCAAAGAGCAGGAAGGCGAAGAAGAGATTCGCGCCCCTGAACCGCCACTGGGCAAAGACATAGCCGTTCATCGCGCCGATGATGGTCGAGATCAGCACGCCGGGCACCGAGATCAGGATGGAGTTCCAGAAAAAGGGCTTCAGCCCCTCGCATTGGATGCCCGTGCAGGCACCCGACCAAGCTTTGGACCATGCGTCAAAGGTGATCTCGCGCGGCAGGGCCACCAAGGATCCGGTGCGGATTTCCTCGAGGCTTTTGAGCGAGGTGGTCAGCATCACGAACAGCGGCAGCAGGTAATAGAGCGCAAAGACGCAGAGCATCGCATAAAGGCCCCAGCGCAGGAGACGGCGCCCCAGAAGCGAGCCTTGAGAGCGGGGAAGCGGCATATCAGTCATGTTTCGCCCTCAATTCCGAATAGAGATAGGGAACCACGATGGCAAAAACGACGCCCATCATGATCATGGCGCTTGAAGCCGCCTGCCCCAGATCGCCGCGCGAAAACGCCATCGCATACATATAGGTCGCGGGAAGATCGGTCGCATAGCCCGGCCCGCCGCCGGTCAGCGCGATGACCAGATCGAAGCTCTTGATCGCCAGATGCGCCAGCACGATGAAGGCCGACAGGAAGATCGGCGCCATCGAGGGGATGATGATCGCGGTATAGACGCGCCATGTCGGGATGCCATCCACTTGGGCGGCCTTGATGATCTCGCCATCGACCGAGCGCAGACCGGCCAGAAACAGCGCCATCACAAAGCCCGAGGCCTGCCAGATCGCGGCCAGCACGATGGTATATAGCGCCATCTTCGGATTGATCAGCCAGTCGAATTTGAAATTCGGGAAGCCCCAGCCCTGCACCATCGCCTGAATGCCCAGACCGGGGTTCAGGATCCATTTCCATGCGGTGCCGGTGACGATCATCGACAGCGCCATCGGGTAAAGGTAGATCGTGCGCAAAGCGCCCTCGATGCGGATCTTCTGGTCAAGGAAAATCGCCAGAAGCAGCCCCAGCACCATCGAGATCACGATGAACAGCGCGCCAAAGACGAAGAGATTGTTCAGCGCCGTATCCCAGCGCGGGTTGGAAAACAGCCTGTCATACTGGATCAGCCCGTCGATGTCATAGCGCGGCATCAGCTTCGAGCGGGTAAACGACACCCACGCGGTCCACGCGATAAAACCATAGACGAACAGCAGCACCGCAAAGAAGGTCGGCGCAAGCACGATCTTTGGGACATGGCGGGAAAGCCAGTCGGTCATAGGAATGTCCTGAAAGTTGGAGGGCCGCCCGACGCCATGCATCGGACGGCAAAGGTGTAATCGGCAGATTACATCGAGTTGGCGACAGCATCCGCCAGCATTTTCACGGCATCATCCGACGACATGTCCGAGTTGAAATGCGCGGTGACCACATCCATGATCGCGCCCGATTGCGCACCATGCAGCGCCATACCATGCGCCATCGACGGCAGAAGCGAGCCCGCCGCACCATCGGCCTTCATATCGGCAGCGGATTTCTTGGCGCAATCGTCGAACTTGTCCAGAGACACGTCGGTCCGCACCGGAATCGAACCCTTATTGAGGTTGAAGGTTTCCTGGAAGGAGGGGCCGACGATCAGCTCGGCCAGCAGCTTCTGGCCGTCCTGCTTGTCTTTGCCATCCACCTTGAACATCGCGAAGCTGTCGACGTTATAAAGGAAACCCGCATCCCCCGGGGTCGGCGCACAGACGAAATCCACGCCCGGCTCTTTGCCTGCGGCAAGGAACTCGCCCTTCGCCCAGTCGCCCATGATCTGGAACGCCGCCTCGCCATTCATGACCATCGCGGTGGCAAGGTTCCAGTCGCGACCCGAGAAGTTGTCATCGACATAGCCGCGCAGTTTGCGCATCTCGTCAAAGACCGATTTCATCGTGTCCGAAGTCAGCGCATCGGGGTCCAGATCAACGAGCGCCTTCTGGTAGAAATCGGGGCCGCCAATGCCAAGCACGACGGTTTCGAAGATGGTTGCATCCTGCCATGCCTGACCGCCATGCGCCAAAGGCGTGATCCCTGCAGCCTTCAGCTTGTCGGCAGCGGCGTTGAACTCCTCCCAAGTGGTGGGCATCTCGATGCCATTGGCCTCGAGGATCGACTTATTGGCCCAGACCCAGTTCACACGGTGCACATTGACCGGCGCGGCACACCAGTGGCCGTCGCATTTCATATGCTCGGCGATCTGTGCGGGCAGCACATCATCCCAATGCTGCGCCTCGGCCACATCCGAGATATCGGCCAGCACGCCCTCGTCATACCATTCCTGAATCGCGGGGCCCTTGAGTTGCACGGCGGTCGGCGCATTGCCCGACAGCACACGCGCCCGCAGCGCGCTCATCGCGGCATCACCACCGCCACCGGCGACCGGCATATCGGTCCAGACACCGCCACGGTCGCTGAATTGCTTTTGCAGCACGGCCACGGCCTTGGCCTCGCCGCCCGATGTCCACCAGTGCAGGACTTCCGCCTGCGGCTCGGCCATGGCGACAGTCGCGGTCAGGGTTGCCGCCGACAGGGCTGCAAATGCAGTCATATGTTTCATTCGAAATCCTCCCAAATACCTGCGCCACTCCCCAGCGCATGGTCCCCGACAGTATAGCGCCACCTCAAGCTTTTCTCGCAATGGTGTTACCGCCGGACTTCTGCGCTGCGGCGTGGGTTTCTTGCCCGCTTTGTTACATCTTGTTACCAAAGGAAACATATCTGGTGGCCAAGACCGCCGGAGATGGGCGATTTGCACCGTCATGCCGGTTTGGCCAGGGCAGACACGCGGCCATGCGGCGACAGGGCAGGCGACAGGGGGGGAGGAAAACCGATGGCGATACCGCATCTGCTGGTTGTCGATGACGATGCCGATATGCGACAGATGATGGTGACATTCCTGCAACGCAATGGCTTTGCCGCCCATCCTGCCGCGAACGAGGCCGAAATCCGCGCCCATATGGACGGGCATCGGGTGGATCTGATCCTGCTGGATGTGATGCTGGCCGACGAGAATGGCGTGGAAATCTGCGCCCGCCTGCGGGCCGAGCAGGACCTGCCGATCATTCTGGTCTCGGCGCTCTCTGCCGATCACCAGCGCATGGCGGGCTATGAAGTGGGGGCCGATGACTATATCGCCAAGCCCTTCAACCCCGATCTGCTGATCGCGCGGGTGAAGGCGGTGCTGCGGCGGATACGGCGCACGCCCTCGCTCAGCTACCGCCGGTCCACCGGCATCTGGCATTTCGACGGCTGGCGCTATGACGGGCGGCGCGACGAGGTCCATGCCCCTGACGGCTATCAGGTGATCCTGTCCACCCGCGAGACGGCGCTGCTGAAGACGCTTCTGGCCAATCCGCGCATCCCGCTTTCGCGCGAGGAGATTGCCGCCGCCCTCACCGATCAGGCCGAGGCCGATCCGACAGGGCGGGCCATTGATGTGCTGGTGGGGCGGCTACGTTCGAAGATCGAGCGCAATCCGAAAGCACCTGTCCTGTTGCGGACCGAACGCGGGATCGGCTACGTGCTGGCCTGCGATGTCACCCACGAGGCCGAATGACGCCCCTGTCCCATCCCAGCCTGAAGGCAATGGCGGTTTTCTGGGTGCTGGCGGCATTCGCGGCAGGGGCGCTGGCGACCGGATTGTGGATCAGCAGCCAGCGGGCATGGCAGGCACATCTGGACCGGGCCGAGCTGACCGGAGAGCTGCTGTTTGCCGCAACCGAAAGCGGAGCACCGATGCCCAAGGCCCTGCAGGCCCATCCGCTTTCCGCAACCGAGGCCGCCCATGCCGAGGCCGGGCAGTTCCTTTTGCTGCCCGAAGCCCCCCGCCCCGCCCGCATCACCCATATCCCCGTGACGGGCCTGCACCCCAGCGGCACTAATGCGCCGCAGGCTCTGGTCAGGGTGCTCTCGCCCAGCCTCACCTATCCCGTGGCACGGCTCAATAGCGGCCCCGATGTCACCGCGCAGGAGATGTTCGGGCAGATCACCCGCCTGCTCTCCACCTATTGCGGCACACCACTGGTGGTGATGCGCAACTCGCAAGGACAATGGTTCCGGCTGTCAGGCGCGGATCTGTGGAGCTGCCACGCCACCCCGCCCGATCTGCGGCTGCAGGCCGTCATTCTGGGCGGGTTCGCCCTGCTCGCGCTGCTGATCGCCTCGGCCCGTGTGGCACAGCGTTTCCGCGATTTCGGCACCCGGCTCGGCCAGCGCCAGATGCAGGGCGGCCCCGATATATACGAGGATGAGGGCCCCGCCGAGCTTGCGACCATAGTCGCCGCCGTCAACCAGCATCTGACCACCGAAAAACAGCGCCTGGCCAAAAGGTTGATGGTGCTCTCGGGGGTCAGCCACGATCTGGGATCGCCAGCAACACGGCTGCGCCTGCGGGCCGCCTTGATCGAGGATGACGCCCTGCGCGAGAAGCTGACCGCCGATATCGAGCGGATGAGCGAGATGATCGATGGCGTCTTGGCCTATACACGCTCGGAACTTGATGTCGAAGCCCCGCGGCAACTGAGCCTTGGCGCGCTGGTCGAGGCCCTGGTGGATAATTACCACGATTCCGGCCAGCCGGTCGAGATGCAGCCCGTGGCCGATATCGAAAGCACCGGCGGCCAGAGCCTGTTTTCCAGCCGGACGGGGCATGGCCATCTGGGCGCGCGCCAGATCCTTGTCACGGCCCGCCCGATGGCGCTGCAACGCGCGATTTCCAATCTGGTGGATAACGCGCTGAAATACGGTCGCCGCGCGACATTGCGGCTGGAGGCCAGCTCGCGCGAGGCGATGATCGTGATCGAGGACGAAGGCGGCACGGCCCAGCCCGAGCTGATCGCCGCCCTGGTGGCCCCTTTCGAGCGCGGCGGGCAGGAGGCGCAGGTTTCGGGGCATGGTCTGGGGCTGACCATTGCCGCAACCGTCGCCGAAAGCCATAACGGCCATCTGCGCTTTGCGCAGGGCGCGCAGGGGCTTCGGGTTACGCTGACCATCGCGCGCAGCCTCTAGCGCGGTTGTCGGCCCAGCCTGTAGCGCCTATATGGGCCTTACCAGAGACGGTCAGATTGATTGCCCATGCCCCAACATCTTATCAAACTTTGCGTCGGTGCCGAAAAGGTCGAGGATCTTGCCACTTGGCAGGAGGCCCGTTTTGGTACATCGCCCGCCGAACATGTCACCCGCATGTGGCCCAAACGCGCCGAAGAGGTGCTGGATGGCGGCTCGCTTTACTGGGTCTTCAAAGGCGCGGTGCTGGCGCGGCAGAAAATCATCGGGCTGGAAGAGCGCATGGGCGAAGACGGGATCGCGCGCTGTGCCATCGTGCTGGACCGCAAGATCATCCGCACCGAGGCCCTGCCCCGCCGCCCGTTTCAGGGCTGGCGCTATCTGAGCCCCGAGGATGCCCCGAAAGACCTGCCCGCAGGCCGGACCCGCGAAGAGCCGCTACCGCGCGAGTTGCTAAGTGCGCTTTCGGAACTGGGGCTGCGCTGAACCGGCTGTCAATCTGCATATTGCCAGCTTGGCAAACTCCCGCTAGCGTTCGATAAAACGCAGGAGAGAAGATGCCGAAAGCCTTTGGTGCGCCGCTTGGCGATTGGACTGCCCCACCACCTCCGGGACCGGAGCGGATCGAAGGCCGTTACATGCATCTGGAACGCCTGTCATCCGTGCATACCCACGCGCTCTATCAGGCACTGGCGGATAATCATGATGCCTTGTGGGATTATATGGTTGTCGGGCCCTTCCATGCCGAAACCGCCTTCATCCGCTGGATCAACGAACAGATCGCCGCGAAAGATCCGCTGTTCTATGCTGTCATCGACCCTGTGACAGGGCAGGCAGCCGGTTTGCAAAGCTATCTCCGTATCGCGCCCGAAATCGGCACGATCGAACTGGGTTCCATTGTGCTGGGCGCGCAGCTTCAGCGCAGCCGCGCCGCCAGCGAAGGTTTCATCCGGATGATCGAATGGGCTTTCGAGGCAGGCTATCGCCGGTTCGAGTGGAAATGCGATGCCTGCAACCTGCCCTCCCGGCGGGCTGCTGAACGGCTGGGCCTGAGCTATGAGGGAACCTTCCGGCAGGCGCTCCATTACAAGGGACGCAATCGCGACACGGCATGGTTTGCAGCCACCGACAAGGACTGGCCTGCCTTGCGCGAAGCGTATTACGCCTGGCTCGATCCGTCGAATTTCGATGCAAGTGGCACGCAGATCGAACGGCTTTCCGATCTGACGCGACTTGTGCGGGTATCGTCCGATCCGGCACTGGCGGACCACCGCGGATAGCCTTGCGTCAGAACGCGCTGCCCGCCGCAAGACGGTCCTGTACCATCCCCGACAGGCGCGTGATATCGGCATCCGACGGCCCGCCCTCGCGTCCCAGTGCCACGGCGGCATCCTCAAGAGCATCATCACGCGCCGAGCGCGCCACACCCGAAAGGAATTGCGCGACATAGCCCAGAGAGGCCGGATCCTGCGCCCCCGAAAGGACTTCGGCCATATGGTTCAGATCGTCGCGCAAAGCGATGGGATCGGGGCTGATCGTGGCATCATTCAGCAGGATCGGCATCTTCGGGCGCTCGCTGGGCGGCAGGACAGACAGCACGGCCTGCTGGAACAGGGCAAGGCTTTCAACCGGCTTGGGCAGGAAACCATCGGCCCCCGCGCTAAAGGCCTTGGCCTCCATGCCGGTATCGCCAGACGTGCCCAATACCACCGGCAGAGCCTGATCGGCATTCTTGATCTCGCGGATCAGCTCGTCCCCGCAGCCATCAGGCAGCCCGAGATCGACGATCACCACCGACGGGCGGTAGGTGCGCAAGTGACGATGCGCCGAACGCAGGCAATCCGCACGACGGATACGCGCCCCCGACCGCAGACACAGTAGCCGCATCGCCTCGGAGGCATAGCGGCTATCTTCCACGACCAGAATCGTCAGGCCCAGAAGCGGGCGGGCGGCGTTTACGGGGCGCTGGCCGATAAGGCCGGCAAGGTCATCACTCATCTCGGTCTCCACAGTCAGGTGAATCGGCGTATATAGAGAGTTAAGCCGAGATAGAGTGAACAGACGGTTAACGCATACCTGCTTCCTGCATTTTTGGTCGTGATTGACCTCGGGGCCAAAGGGGTGCAACGTCCCGCGCAGGAGAAAGCGCCAGATTTCCCGGCGCATAGGAGGAAAAATGATTGGTCGTCTTAACCATGTTGCAATCGCTGTTCCGGACCTCAAGGCAGCGGCGGCGCAATATGAGAACACGCTCGGGGCCAAGGTCGGCGCACCGCAGGACGAGCCCGATCACGGCGTGACCGTGGTCTTCATCGAGTTGCCCAATACGAAAATCGAACTGCTCTACCCGCTGGGCGCGAACAGCCCGATCAACGGCTTTCTGGAAAAGAACCCTTCGGGCGGCATTCACCATATGTGCTTCGAAGTCGATGACATTCTGGCGGCGCGGGACAAGCTGCAAGCCGAGGGTGCGCGTGTTCTGGGCACCGGCGAGCCGAAAATCGGAGCGCATGGCAAGCCTGTTTTGTTCTTGCATCCCAAGGACTTCAACGGCTGCCTGATCGAGCTGGAACAGGTCTGACCCATGAGCGAGGAGATCGCTGCTTTATTTGCCAACGGGGCCGAGGTGGCGCTGCGCGTGACCCCCAAAGCCTCGCGCAATGCGATCCTCCTCGCCGAGGACGGGCTGCGGGCCTATGTGACCACCGTGCCCGAAGACGGCAAGGCCAATGCCGCCGTCACCAAGCTTCTGGCCAAGACGCTGGGCGTGGCGAAATCGCGCCTTACGCTGCTGCGTGGCCAGACCAGCCGCCAGAAAGTGTTCCGCCTCGATTGAGGGAACCTTTTCCCACGCCCGTCGTTTTCCTTTCAAATCACAGGAGGAAACGACATGGACCTCATTCGCATCATCGTGGCGATCATCCTGCCGCCTTTGGGTGTGTTCCTGCAAGTGGGACTGGGTAAACAGTTCTGGATCAATATCTTGCTGACCATTCTGGGCTACATTCCCGGCATCGTCCATGCGGTCTGGGTGATCGCGCGCACTCCCAGCCACGCCTGAGACCCCGCAAGACGACAGGATCAACGATTGTGAAAAAGGGCCCCAAGGGGCCCTTTTCTGATGTCGTGATAGAGGGCGGGATTACGCCGGAGCTCAGTCCTGCGGGATCACGCGCAGGTTCAACTCGCGCAGCTGCTCGTTCATCGGCTCCGAGGGGGCCCCCATCATCAGATCTTCGGCGCGCTGGTTCATCGGGAACATGATGACTTCGCGAATGTTCTGCTCTTCGGCCAGCAGCATCACGATCCGGTCGATCCCTGCCGCGCAACCACCGTGGGGCGGAGCGCCATATTTGAACGCTTTGACCATACCGCCGAAACGCTTCTCGACCTCGGAATGCGGATAGCCCGCGATCTCGAAGGCCTTATACATGATCGCCAGATCGTGGTTCCGGATCGCGCCCGAGATCAGCTCGTAGCCGTTGCAGGCAAGGTCATACTGATAGCCCAGCACATCCAGCGGGTCGCCATCCAGCGCTTCCAACCCGCCCTGCGGCATCGAGAAGGGGTTGTGGCTGAAGTCGATCTTGCCCTCGTCGTCTTTCTCATACATCGGGAAATCGACGATCCATGCGAATTTGAAGCAGTCCTTCTCGGTCAAGCCCAGCTCTTCACCAATGACATTGCGCGCACGGCCCGCCACGCCCTCGAAGCTTTCGGGCTTGCCGCCAAGGAAGAAGGCCGCATCACCCTCGCCCAGACCCAGCTGGCTGCGGATCGCCTCGGTACGCTCGGGGCCGATGTTCTTGGCCAAGGGACCTGCGGCCTCGACCGAGCCATCCTCGGCCTTGCGCCAGAAGATATAGCCCATGCCCGGCAGACCCTGCTCTTGCGCGAATTTGTTCATCCGGTCGCAGAACTTGCGCGAGCCGCCTTTGGGCGCGGGGATCGCGCGGATCTCGGTGCCTTCCTGTTCCAGCAGCTTGGCGAAGATCGCAAAACCGGAGCCAGCGAAATGCTCGGAAACCACCTGCATCTCGATCGGGTTGCGCAGGTCGGGCTTATCCGAGCCGTATTTCAGCAGCGATTCCTTATAGGGGATCAGCGGCCATTCGCTATCGACGCGCTTGCCTTTGCCGAATTCCTCGAAGACGCCCTGAATAACGGGCTGCACGGCGGCAAACACGTCTTCTTGGTTGACGAAGGACATCTCGACATCGAGCTGGTAGAAGTCGGTGGGCGAACGGTCGGCGCGCGGGTCCTCGTCACGGAAGCAGGGCGCGATCTGGAAGTAACGGTCGAAGCCCGCGACCATGATCAGCTGTTTGAACTGCTGCGGCGCCTGCGGCAGCGCGTAGAATTTGCCCGGATGCAGACGCGAGGGCACAAGGAAGTCACGCGCGCCTTCGGGGCTGGAGGCGGTGATGATCGGCGTCTGGAATTCGTTGAACTTCGCATCCCACATGCGGTTGCGCAGGCTGCGCACCACGTTGGAACGCAGCATCATGTTGTTATGCAGGTTCTCGCGGCGCAGGTCGAGGAAGCGATAGGTCAGGCGCGTCTCTTCGGGATAGTCCTGTTCGCCAAAGACCGGCAGCGGCAGCTCGGCGGCCTCGCCCAGCACTTCGATATCGCGGACATAGACCTCGATCTCGCCGGTCGGGATCTTGGGGTTCACAAGCGAGGCATCGCGCAGCTTCACCGACCCGTCGATGCGGATCACCCATTCCGAGCGCACTTTTTCCAGCGCCTTGAAGGCGGGGCTGTCGCCATCGCACAGCACTTGCGTCATGCCGTAATGGTCGCGCAGGTCGATGAACAGCACGCCACCGTGGTCTCGCACCCGATGCACCCAGCCCGACAGGCGGACGGTTTCACCGGCATTGGCCGCGCTCAGATCGGCGCAGGTATGGGAACGATAGGCGTGCATGTGACTTCCCTCAGTGTTTAGGCTCGCTAAATCGGCCCATGAAACATGGGCGTTCGGCTCTGCGCCGATACACATTCTGGGGGCAGGAAAGTCAAGGCCGGAAGAGATTTCAAAGCCTGCCTGCGGTGCTTTCTGTGCACGGCAGGCCCATGCAGCGCGGCGGACAGGCGCTGTTACATGCCTATTTAGCGGGCAAGGAGGCAAAACACATGCATCCTGTGCCACACCGCCCGCCCTGTCCGGCGTGGATTCACACGGCCACTTCTCGATTCCTCTCTTGACGGCGCGAACACCTGCAACAGGGCCGACGCCGCGCCCCGTGCAAGCGCTCCTCCCTGCAAGACAGCACGCCTGGGCCGGTTTTGCCAAGGCCCGGTGGTTACGACAGTGACGAAGGAGAGAGATGATGCCTTGGGACCTTCTTATGGACCGCATTATCCGCCACATGATGCAGCGTGGCGTAAAGATCACCATAAAAGGCCCCGAATTGTCGCGCCGCATCGTGCTCAACCCCGATCTGGGCGTGGTCGGGGACGCGCCTCCGACCCGTGATGGCTTCTACAATCCGCCGCTCAAGCCGATGCGCGCCGTACCCCCCTTGCACGGCGGCAGCCATACAGAACACCCAAGCTGCACGGGCTGAAATCCGCAAGGCACAGCCCGAAGGCGCAGAATAATCGGGCCGACCGATCCAACCTTCAGATCAAACCCTGCACCCTGCCGGTTTCCGGAGCGGGGCTTTTGCGGATTCCCCTTGCAAGAGGGCAGATCAGGACTTGCGCCGAGGCGCAGGCTGACTATAACCCCCACCAATTTGCGTGAGGCCATCTAGGCCCGCGCCCTTTGTTATGCGCCGAATCGAAGGAACCGCACCATGCCGAAGAGAACTGACATCAAGTCCATCCTCATTATCGGTGCAGGGCCTATCATTATCGGGCAAGCCTGCGAATTCGACTATTCGGGCGCTCAGGCCTGTAAGGCTCTGCGCGAAGAGGGTTACCGCGTCATTCTGGTGAACTCGAACCCCGCCACGATCATGACCGACCCCCATATGGCCGATGCCACCTATATCGAGCCGATCACCCCCGAGGTCGTCGCCAAGATCGTCGAGAAGGAACGCCCCGATGCGATCCTGCCGACCATGGGCGGCCAGACCGGCCTGAACACCGCGCTGGCCTTGGCCGATATGGGCGTGCTGGAGAAATTCAACGTCGAGCTGATCGGCGCCAACCGCGAAGCCATCGAGATGGCCGAAGACCGCAAGCTGTTCCGCGAGGCAATGGACCGTCTGGGCATCGAAAACCCCAAGGCAACCATCGTCACCGCGCCGAAGAAAGCCGATGGCAAATTCGACGTGAACGCAGGCGTGCAACAGGCGCTGACCGAGCTGGATCACATCGGCCTTCCGGCGATCATCCGCCCCGCCTTCACTATGGGTGGCACCGGCGGCGGTGTGGCCTATAACCGCGACGATTACGAGCGCATCTGCCGCTCGGGTCTGGATGCCTCGCCCGTGGCGCAGATCCTTGTCGATGAAAGCCTGCTGGGCTGGAAAGAATTCGAGATGGAAGTGGTCCGCGACAAGGCGGATAACGCGATCATCGTCTGCGCCATCGAGAATATCGACCCGATGGGCGTGCATACCGGCGACTCGATCACCATTGCCCCTGCCCTGACGCTGACCGATAAAGAATACCAGCTGATGCGCACCCATTCGATCAACGTGTTGCGCGAGATCGGCGTGGAAACCGGTGGTTCCAACGTGCAATGGGCGGTCAACCCCGCCGATGGCCGTATGGTCGTGATCGAGATGAACCCCCGCGTGTCGCGCTCCTCGGCGCTGGCCTCCAAGGCCACCGGCTTCCCGATCGCGAAAGTCGCAGCGAAACTGGCCGTGGGCTATACGCTTGACGAGCTGGACAACGACATCACCAAGGTCACGCCGGCGTCGTTCGAGCCGACCATCGACTATGTCGTCACCAAGATCCCGCGTTTCGCCTTTGAAAAATTCCCGGGCTCCGAGCCGTCGCTGACCACCGCGATGAAATCCGTGGGCGAGGCGATGGCCATCGGCCGTACCTTCCACGAGTCGCTGCAAAAGGCGCTGGCCTCGCTGGAAACCGGCCTGTCGGGCTTTGACGAGATCGAAATCGCAGGCGCGCCTGACAAGGCCGCTGTGATCAAGGAAATCTCCAAACAGACCCCCGACCGCCTGCGTCTGATCGCGCAAGCCATGCGCCACGGGCTGACCAATGACGAAATCATCGCCGCGACCTCCTTCGACCCGTGGTTCCTTGACCGTATCCGCGAGATCATCGACGCCGAGGCCGATATCCGCAAGAACGGCCTGCCGATGGACGAGAAAGGTCTGCGCAAGATCAAGATGATGGGCTTCACCGATGCCCGCCTTGCGCAACTGACCGGTCGCACCGAAGGTCAGGTGCGCCGCGCGCGCCGCAACCTTGGCGTTGTGGCCTCGTTCAAGCGTATCGACACCTGCGCCGCCGAATTCGAAGCACAGACCCCCTATATGTATTCCACTTATGAAGCCCCCGCGATGGGCGATGTGGAATGCGAGGCGCGCCCCTCGGACCGCAAGAAAGTGGTCATTCTGGGTGGCGGTCCGAACCGGATCGGTCAGGGCATCGAGTTCGATTATTGCTGCTGCCATGCATGTTTCGCGCTGTCGGATGCGGGCTACGAGACCATCATGGTCAACTGCAACCCCGAGACCGTCTCGACCGATTATGACACCTCGGACCGTCTCTATTTCGAGCCGCTGACGCTGGAACATGTGCTGGAAATCCTGCGCGTGGAGCAGGATAAAGGCACGCTACACGGCGTGATCGTGCAGTTCGGTGGCCAGACGCCGCTGAAACTGGCAAATGCGCTGGAAGCGGAAGGTATTCCGATCCTTGGCACCACGCCCGATGCGATCGACCTTGCCGAAGACCGCGAGCGTTTCCAGGCGCTGCTCAATGATCTGGGCCTGAAGCAGCCGATCAACGGTATCGCGCATTCCGAGGCCGAAGCCTATGAAATCGCGGGCCGTGTGGGCTATCCGCTGGTGATCCGCCCGTCCTATGTTCTGGGTGGCCGCGCGATGGAGATCGTGCGCGATCTGGATCAGCTCAAGCGCTATATCAACACCGCCGTTGTGGTGTCGGGCGACAGCCCCGTGCTGCTCGACAGCTATCTGACCGGTGCCATCGAGATCGACGTGGACGCTCTGTCGGATGGCGAGACCGTCCATGTGGCGGGCATCATGCAGCATATCGAGGAAGCGGGCGTCCACTCGGGCGACTCGGCCTGCTCGCTGCCGCCCTACTCGCTGTCGAAAGAGATGATCGCCGAGCTGAAAGAGCAGACGGTGAAACTGGCGCTGGGTCTCAACGTCAAGGGTCTGATGAACGTGCAATTCGCGATCAAGGACGGCGTGATCTATGTGCTCGAGGTCAACCCGCGTGCCTCGCGTACCGTGCCCTTCGTGGCCAAGGCGACCGACTCGGCGATTGCGTCGATTGCCGCGCGTCTGATGGCGGGCGAGCCGATGTCGGCCTTCCCCGAGCGCGCGCCCTATCCGGCGGATGCGGGCCCCGAAGACGACCTGCCCTTCGCAGACGAGATGACGCTGGCCGATCCGATCACCCCTTGGTATTCGGTAAAAGAAGCCGTGCTGCCCTTCGCCCGCTTCCCGGGTGTGGACACGCTGCTTGGTCCGGAAATGCGCTCGACCGGCGAGGTCATGGGCTGGGACCGCAACTTCCCGCGCGCCTTCCTGAAAGCGCAGATGGGCGCAGGCACCCAACTGCCGACCGAGGGCCGTGTGTTCATGTCGATCAAGGATGCCGACAAGTCGGAAGATCTGGCCTCGGCTGCGAAAGACCTGATTTCGATGGGCTTTGCGATCACCGCCACCCGCGGCACCGCCAAATGGCTGGCCGAGAAAGGCGTCGAAGCAGAGCTGATCAACAAGGTCTATGAAGGCCGCCCGAATATCGTGGACCGTATGAAAGACAGCCAGATCGCGCTCGTGTTCAACACGACCGAGGGCACGCAGTCGATCTCTGATTCACGTGAAATCCGCTCGGTCGCGCTTTATGACCATATCCCCTACTTCACCACGGCCGCCGGTTCCATCGCAGCCGTCGCCGCGATGAAGAGCCGCGCCGAAGGGGATGTGATCGTGCGTTCGCTGCAAGCCTAAGCAGCCCTGCATCCAGAAACGGGCGGCACTCCGGTGCCGCCTTTTTTTATGACCTACTGCCTGTTCAACGCTTCACGATGTCCGGCCAAGGAGGGCGTGAAAACGGCCTTGGTACACGCTGCGACCTCTTCCCCGAGCCCCTGCCCGAGCGCCGCGAAATCCGCCGTCTCCGCCTCGGCCAGACGCGCCTTCCACGGGTTGGCCACGTGGTCGAAATAGGGGCGCATTTCGGTGTCGGAATGGTCCTGCGCCAATTCGGCCAGCAACAGATACCGCCCGTTATCAACCCGCGCCAATTCGCGCGCGGGGCTGCCGTAAAATCCGCTGATCACCCCCGGAAGGCGCATGGCCTCGGTCTGTTCAAGCCATGCCCCATAGGCCGACAGCGCCTCTAGACAGGTGGCGATCTGCTGGGCGCGCGGCTCTGCCCGCGACGGCCCGCCCAAGGCAAGCCCCGCCATCAGCATCAAGGCGCCATATCGTAAAAACATCTCTCCCTCCCGTCGTTTCGTGCCTCTCTCCCTGCCCGTCAGCATGCGCCGAAATGATGGACAAAAAATTGATAAACTCGGGTTTGTTTCCAAAATCAAAAAAGTGGGTTTGATCTGCATCAATGCGGCCCGTTGGACTTCGGCCTCATATTCACACCATTAAATATGAGGACCATTATGAGCTATTCAGACAAGATCTCCTCCATGCGCGGCGAGTTGCGGACAATGGCGCAGGCCATTCCGGACACAATGAAGGGGTTCCGCACCCTGTCGGAGAATGTCGAGACAGGCGGTGTGCTTGATAAAAAGCAAAAAGAGATGCTCGCCTTGGGAATGGCGCTGGTACAGAGATGCGAGCCCTGCATCCTGTTCCATGTAGAAGCGTTCCGCAAAGCCGGTGGCACGCGCGAGGAACTGGGCGACGTGCTGGGCATGGCCATCCAGATGAGCGGCGGCCCGGGGGTCATGTATGCGGGCCACGCGCTGGCCGCATGGGACGAACTCGCAGGATAACGCGTATTCCGGATATATCATTGTCATTCCCCTTCACGGGGGGATGACATTTCCACAAAAATACGAGATTTTGGCCCCATCCCTTATGGAGATGGTCATGACCTCGATCCGAAAGCTGGTGGCCACGCTTGGCCTCGCTCTTTCTCTTGCAAGCTGTGGCAGCGGCCCGATGGTGGGCAAACTTGTCAACCCGAGCCCGCTCAACCCCGCCGATTACACAGCGCCCGGCATTCCGTTACAATTCGGCGACCGTTCCCCCCATCCGTGGGACGATCTCGCGCCTGCCAGCTATTCGGTCCACGGGATTGATGCGGCGCGCTATCAGGGGCTGGTCGACTGGCGGCGTGCCCGCAGCTCGGGCATCCGGTTCGCGTGGCTCAAGGCCACCGAGGGCGGCGATTATATCGATCCGGGTTACGGGCTGAACGCCAAATCCGCCCGCTCGGCAGGCGTGGCCGTCGGGGCCTATCACTTCTATTATTTCTGCCGCACCCCGCAAGAGCAGGCGCGCTGGTATATCAGCCGCGTCAAACGGGTTTCGGGCGATCTGCCCCCCGTTCTGGATATCGAGTGGAACCATCAGTCGAAGACCTGCCGCCGCTTCCCCAATCCCGAAACCGTGCGTGCCGAAATGCGCACGTTCCTCGATATCGTGACCGCCCATTACGGCACCCGTCCGGTGATCTATACCACGGTCGATTTTTGGCATGACAATGATCTGGAGCGGCTGGGCAATTATGATTTCTGGCTGCGCTCGGTCGCCGATCACCCGCGTGACCGCTATCCGGGCGTGCGCTGGACCTTCTGGCAATATACCGGCACCGGCATTGTGCCGGGCATCGGCGGCACGGTGGACCTGAACGCATTCGCAGGGTCTCCCACCGGCTGGGCCAACTGGTACACCGCCCGCCAGCAACCCTGATGTGAAAGGCCGCCCCGAGGGGCGGCCTTTTCCTTAGCCATTCATGCGGATACGCACGTTTTCAGGGTCATGCGGGCTGTCGACGGTGACTTCCGCCGGATAGTCCTGCCCCAAGATACGCACGCTTAGCTTGGTGCCCGGCTCGGCCAGATCGGGGCGTACATAGCCCATGCCGATCTGCTTGCCGAAGGCCACCGAATAGCCGCCCGAGGTCAGACGCCCGACTTTCTCACCATCCAGCTTGATCGCCTCACGGCCCCATGTATCGGCATCCTCCGGCCCGTCGATCAGCAGGGTGACACACATCGCGCGGATCCCCTTATCCAGCATCGCCTGCTTGCCGGTGAAGTCTTTCTCCAGATCGACAAAGCGGTTCAGACCGGCCTCAAGCGGAGTGGCATCGCGGCCCAGCTCGTTGCCGAAGGCGCGGTAGGATTTCTCCTGACGCAGCCAGTTCTGCGCACGGGCACCGACCAGCTTCATGCCGTGCTTGGCACCAGCCTCGTTGAGCGCTTTCCACAGGTAACGCGAGAATTCGATGGGGAAGTGCAGCTCCCAACCCAATTCGCCGGTATAGGCCACGCGGACCGCACGCACAGGGCACATGCCCAGCTCGATATTGCGCATCGACAGCCACGGGAAGCGCTTGTTCGACAGAACGGTTTCAGGCTCGGCATCCACGACAAGCTCATTGAGGATCGCACGGGCATTGGGCCCTGCCAGCGCGAAGACGCCCCATTGCGTGGTGATGTCGTGGATGTCGAGATAGTCACCGCCCGCTGCGCGGAAGTCCTCGGCCGATTTCTTGAGGTAATCGGCGTCGTAATCCGTCCATGCACCGGCGGAGATCAGGTAATATTCATCCTCGGCAATGCGCACGATGGTATATTCGGTGCGGGTCGTGCCTGCGGGGGTCAGCGCATAGGTCAGGTTGATGCGGCCAACTTTCGGCAGCTTGTTGCATGTGAACATGTCTAGGAAGGCCGTCGCACCGGGGCCACGCACCAGATGTTTGGTGAAGGCGGAGGCGTCGATCAGACCAGCCGTATTGCGGATCGCCTCAGCTTCTTCCTTGGCATATTGCCACCATGCGCCACGACGGAAAGAGCGCGAGTCATGGTCGAAATTCGAGGGCGCATCTTTCGGGCCGTAGTAGTTGGGGCGTTCCCAGCCATTGACCTGACCCATCTGCGCGCCCTCAGCAATCTGGGCGTCATAATTCGGCGTGGTGCGCAGCGGGCGTGCGGCTTCGCGCTCTTCATCGGGGTGGTGAAGGATGAAGACGTGCTCGTAGCATTCCTCGTTCTTCTTGACCGCCCATTCATTGGTCATCCACTGGCCATAGCGTTTGGGATCAAGCGAGGCCATGTCGATCTCGGCTTCGCCTTCCACCATCATCTGCGCCAGATAATAGCCGGTGCCGCCTGCGGCGGTGATCCCGAAGCTGAAGCCTTCGGCCAGCCACATATTGCGCAGCCCCGGAGCCGGACCCACCAGCGGGTTGCCATCGGGGGTGTAGCAGATCGGGCCGTTGAAATCGTCTTTCAGGCCAGCGGTCTCGGTGGTCGGAAGCCGGTGGATCATCGACATATATTCTTCCTCGATCCGCTCGAGATCCAGCGGGAAGAGATCGGCGCGGAAAGTATCCGGTACGCCATGGCGGAAGCAGGCCGGAGCGCCACGCTCATAGGGGCCAAGGATCCAGCCGCCGCGCTCTTCGCGCACATACCACTTGCTGTCGGAATCGCGCAGGACGGGGTGCTCGGGGTTGCCTGCCTCGCGGTAGGCCAGCAGCGCCGGATCGGGCTCGGTCACGATGAACTGGTGCTCCACCGGAATCGCGGGGATCTTGATGCCCAACAACTGCGCGGTACGCTGAGCGTGGTTGCCGGTTGCGGTGACGACATGCTCGGCGTGGATATCGACCATCTCGCCCGAGCCCACAAGGTTGCCGCCCTTATCGACCATCTTCTCAAGCGTCACGATCCATTCTGAACCGGTCCACTTATAGGCGTTGACCTGCAGCTTGCGCACGATCTCGACGCCGCGCTGGCGCGCGCCCTTGGCCATGGCCTGGGTCACATCGGCGGGGTTGATATAGCCGTCCTGCGGGTGGAAGAGCGCGCCGATCAGGTCGTCGGTATTCAGCAGCGGCCAGCGGTCCTTCATCTCCTTGGGGGTCAGGAACTCGTGGTAGACATCCGCCGTTTCAGCGATCGAGCTATACAGCAGATATTCGTCCATCCGGTCCTGCGTCTGCGCCATACGCAGGTTGCCGCAGATCGAGAAGCCCGCATTCAGACCGGTCTCGGCCTCAAGCGTCTTGTAGAAATCCACCGAGTATTTGTGGATATGGGTCGTCGCATAGCCCATGTTGAACAGCGGCAAGAGACCCGCCGCGTGCCAGGTGGAGCCTGCGGTCAGCTCGTCGCGCTCGACAAGCATCACATCCTTCCAGCCCGCCTTGGCAAGGTGGTAGGCGATCGAACAGCCGACGGCGCCGCCACCGACGACCAAAGCTTTGACATGGGTTTTCATGGGGGCATCTCCTGTTGGCCTTTCACCCATTTCTGGCAGAAGCCCAAATCTTCGGAGCGCCGCGCCCGACCTTTGGCGGCAAAAAACGACACGGCGCCCTGTCGCGGGCGGCGATATATGGCACGGATCGCGTTTACCAATGGTTCATGAATCTGTCGCGCGGAAGGTAGGGAGAGGTTATATCAAACTTATCACAATTCGTTAGTAGCCTCTTAACCATTGAGCCCCCCATGTCCCTGTCGAGCTATCTCTCCGGACTGCTGAGTTATTTCTTCAAGCTCTGGCTCAGCCAGCAGAACAGCCCCTCCGCGCAGCAAGCGGGCACAGCCCAACCAAGCGGCGCGGTTTCCGCATCGTCTCAGGCGGCAGCGACACAGGGCATGACCAGCGCGGGCACGATGGCGCCGCAAAGCGCCGCACCGACGGAAACGACCCAGATCGGGCTTGTCGTCGAATCCGCCCTGCGCGGCGAGACCGCCATCCCGCCGCAAGACAGCGCGACATATCCCAAAAGCGCCCCTGCCCTGCCCACGCCCCCCTCTGCCACCGCCCAGCCGCAGCCCCCCGGTGCGGACATCCTGCCCGCGACGGGGCTCGGCCTTGGCCTGAGCCGCAGCATCGCGGAGAATGCCGTTACCGTGCCGCTGGATGCCGACCTTCAGGATCAGGCCAGCGCGGTCTTTGCCCAGATGGGCTATGGCACCGGAAACGAAAGCCGCGCCCGTGCCTACGCGCAGGCCCGCATTGTGGCCACACGGCAGGAAAACCTTATCGAGCGGCTGCGCCAGACCGCCGAAAGCTTCCTGCCTGCCGCACAAAGCCACACCGCGTCCAACCGCCTCAGCCAGACGCAGGCCGCCAAGCTTTACGAAGCGCTCAGCCCGATCTTTGCCGATGCGTTCTCGTCAGTGGCGCGTGGCGGGACGCAAGTCTTCGATGCGCAGGGGTTGGTGTCCAGCCAGTTGCGCATGCAGCTTTAGAACCCCATCGGCGGGTTCCCTCTCAAGCCCCCAATATCACTAAATTTTTTGTGACCCATCCCGATGGACCCGAAAAGGGGAGGTCGGGGTTTTCCTCTTCACACAGCGAGGCGAACCTGTTCCGGCCTCCGAGAATGAAGAGGGAGAAGACATATGAAAAAGCTTCTTGCAACCACCGCAATCACCGTTATGGCCGCCCTGCCGGTCATGGCACAATCCAACGCGACCGCAGGCACCGATATGGCCCCCAAGGCCAGTGCGGGCCAGGCCAGTGCGGACAAGGCCAGTGCGGGGGCCAGCGCCGAGACTGCGGGTAAAACATTCTTTGCCTCGGTGCCGGATGCCGTCATGGCGTCGGATTTCATCGGTAAGCGTGTCTACGCGACAGCCGAAAAGACCACCGATATCACCGCACAGAGCGATATGGATGATATTGGCGAAGTCAGCGATGTCGTGATCGGCATGCGGGGCGATGTCGAGGCTGTGCTGATTGATGTGGGCGGCTTCCTCGGCATTGGCGAGAAAACCGTGGCGGTCAATCTGGATGCCCTGCAGATTGTGCCCAATGGCGATAATGCCGACGAATACCGTCTGGTCATGCAAGGCGACAAGGGCGCGCTTGAGACGGCTCCGGCCTATGATCCCGCGATGGACAGGATGGACCATGCCGCCGCCACGACCGGCAGCAGCATGAAAGCTGCGGGCAATGATGTCGCGGATGCCGCACATTCGGCCGCCGGTTGGACAAAGGATAAGGCCGCCGCTGCCGGTGCCGCCGTTTCGGGCGCAGCAAGCGAGGCGGCCGACTGGACCAAGGATAAGACCGCCCAGGCCGGCTCTGCGATGGAAAAGGCAGGCGATGACATGTCGCAGGCCGCCGATCATACCAAAGCGGATATGAAATCCGCAGCGGATACGCCGGCCAATCCCGATGGCACCCCGATCACCGACTGGACGCAGATAACGGCGCAGGATCTGAACGGGCAGCCGGTTTACGGCCCCAATGACGAAACCATCGGCAAGGTCAGCGATGTGGTGACCGATGCGGGTCAGGGCGTGACCAAAGTCATCGTCAATGTCGGCGGCTTCCTCGGTCTGGGCGCGAAATCCGTTGCGCTGACGCCGGACCAGATGGAAGTCACCAAGGGCGAGAAAGGCCTGTCGATCCACGTGGCCGCCACGCAGGACGAGCTGGAGCAGATGCCCGAATATACCGGCTGACCCCACCCGCCTCTCACGACAAAACGAAGGCCCGGAGACAGCTCCGGGCCTTTCCCATATGCGCCCTGAGGGCGCGCATCTTGGGCCGGACCGGCGTAGGCCTCAGGGCTGCGTGACAGCCGGCGCATAGTCCCAGACGGACAACCGCACCGGCGCACCATCCGCCTCCTGTGCCCAGCGGGCCACAGAGGGCAGCACGAAACGTTGTTGCGATACCAATCGCGCCTGACAGGCCACACCATCGGAGGGAAGTGCGGCACGGCTTGGCACCGTATCCCCAAAATCACGTTCGACCGTCACCAGACGCAGCGGATGGTGCGGGCAGGTCTGCAGGGCATCATCGCGCACCCGTTGATCGCGCAGACCGACCATCCCCAGCAGCCAGCTATCTCCCGTGATCACTTCCGCCTGCGCGCGATCGGCCATCGCGCCGACCCGCGCGGCCAGCTCGGGGGCATCGGCATTCAGCCGCGACGGCATCAGGCCGCGCGTCACGCCCAGACCGGCCAGCACCACCAGACCAAGCGCCAGCGCAGTCCAGCCCATTGCCCGCCCCGCCACCTCGGGCGCCCTGCGATAGGCCCAAAGCGCGACCGCTATCGTGAAGCAGATCGACAGGGGCAGAAGCCAGCGCGGGCTGAGACGGGTGATCCCGATCCCCAGCGCCGCCCCCAGAATAAGCAGCGCCGCCAGACCCCACAGGCCAAACAGCGCCCGAATGACCATATCCAGTCGGGCGCTCTGCAGCCCCTTTGGCCTGCGGCGCAGGAAAATGGCCATCGCAGCCCAGAACAACAGGCACAGGATCACCGCACCCAGCTCGCCCCCCAACACCGCCAGAACCGCAGACTCGTCGCCACGATAGAACTTGCCACCCGAGGCCGTCGCAGCGGCCGGATGGCTGACCATCCACCAAAGCGGCAGCCCCTCGATACAGGCGGCGATGCCTGCCGCCAGTGCCAGCCGCCCGATACGCAAAGGCCGGAACCCCGCCCGCGCGGGCCGCAAGGCCAACAGCACCAGAATGGCAGGTACGATCATCAGATAGATATTGGCCTTTGAAAGACAGGCCAGCCCGAAGACCACGCCTAGCACGCCGTAATCGCGCCAGCGCCCACGGTCGAGCACGGCGGCATAGGCCCAGATAAGCGCGGTGGTTGCAGCGATCACCGCAACCGAATGTGTCAGGCTGCGTTGCGCCTCCCACATCAGATCGGGCAGAAGCGCAAGTGACAGCCCCGCCACGGCGCCTGCCGCCCGATCACCGGTCAGCCGCCGGAGCCCCGCCACCGCCAGACAGGCCGCCAGTGCCAGCAAGGCGAATTTGGCTGCCGCAATCGAGGCGACCGACAGGCCGAACAGGTCGAAGACAAGGCTCTGATACCAGTTATAGACCGGAAACTGCGGCCCGTAGCCAAGCGCCAGATCCTGCGCGCGCAGCACCATCTCGGCCTCGTCCAGTTCCAGCCCCGGCCCGCAAAAGAGCCGCACCAGAAAACCAAGTGTAAAATACAGAACGAGCGCGAGATAAACTGCGCGCTCGTTTTGAAGAAATCGGGTCATGAAGGCTCACAGCATTGAGGGCAGAACCTGATCCGGCGGGCGGTGCCCGTCGGCAAAGGTCTTGATGTTGATCAACACCTTTTCCCCCATCTCGACGCGGCCTTCAATCGTCGAAGACCCCATATGCGGCAGAAGCACGACATTGGGCAGCTCACGCAGGCGTGGGTTGATCTCGGAGCGCCCTTCGAAGACATCAAGACCGGCACCGGCAATCTCGCCCGCGCGCAACATCCGCGTCAGGGCATTTTCGTCGATCACCTCGCCGCGCGAGGTATTCACCACCACCGCCGAGGGCTTCAACAGCTTGAGACGGCGCGCATTCAGCAGATGGAAGGTCGAAGGCGTATGCGGACAGTTGACCGAGATCACATCGACGCGGCTGACCATCTGGTCGAGGCTTTCCCAATAGGTCGCCTCCAGCGCCCCCTCGATCTCGGGACGCAGACGGCGGCGGTTGTGATAATGGATCTGCATGCCGAAGGCACGCGCCCGCCGCGCCACCGCCTGCCCGATCCGGCCCATGCCCAGAATGCCCAGACGCTTGCCGCCGATTCGACCGCCCAGATAGGCGGTGGGCGACCAGCCCTCCCAGCGGCCCGACTGCATCACCACAAGACCTTCGGGGATCCGCCGCGTGACCGCCAGAATCAGCGCCATCGTCATATCCGCCGTATCGTCGGTCACCACACCGGGCGTATTGGACACCAGAATACCGCGCTGACGGGCGGTGGCGACATCGATATGATCCACCCCTGCCCCGAAATTCGCGATCAGTTTCAAGGTGTCGCCCGCCTGCGCCAGCATATTGGCGTCGATCTTGTCGGTCAGGGTCGGCACCAGAACATCGGCACGCTTCATCGCGGCCACAAGTTCGTCGCGCGTCATCGGCGCATCCGTATCGCGCAGCTCGACATCAAACAGTTCTTTCATCCGGGTCTCGACAACCTCGGGCAACCGTCGCGTGACAACAACACTCAGTCGTTGGATCGGCATGGTCTGCTCTCCCCCTCTTCCAACTCTCCGTCCTTACAGGCAAACTGCGCCTCAAGGGTCAAAGATACAAGACCCGCCGAGGCAGAAAATGGCAAAAACAGCTATATCATCGCAATTATGTTGCGCGATGATCTCATTAACCTATGGGTAGCAAGCACATGATTACGAAACGGGCAACCTTGCGCGCGATCTTCCTGACGATCCTTTCGGCCAGCTTCCTGACTTTCGTCTACGGGCATTATTCCCATGCGCAGGAATCACCGGAGGAAAGCGCGCTTTTGTCCGAGGAGGATAACGGCCCTACCCCCGAGATGGATCTGGCGCCTGAAGGGGCCGATGCGGGCAAGACCAAACTCGGTTCGGCCACCAACCTGCCCATTCCGCGCTATGTCTCGCTGAAGACCTCGACCGGCAATGTGCGCCGAGGCCCCTCCCTGTCGCACCGGATCGACTGGGTCTTCAAACATCGGGGCATGCCGCTGAAGATCACCGCCGAATACGGCAACTGGCGGCGGATCGAAGACCGTGACGGCGCGGGGGGCTGGGTCCATTATGCGCTGATCTCGGGGGTCCGCACCGTGGTCATCCAGGAGGATATGGCGCTTTTGCATGCGAAGCCCGATGACAATGCCGCCATCACCGCGCGCGCGGAATCCGGTGCCATCCTGCATCTGGGCAAATGCACCCATGACTGGTGCGAGATCCGTGCGGAAGGCGCGGAAGGCTGGGTGCGCAAAACCGAAATCTGGGGCGTCGATCCCGACGAAATTCGCGACTAGCGCCTTTACCGGTCTGTCAGGTTGGGCTAGGTCTGCCGCGCAGGGAGATAGCTGATCGGCCAAAAGAGGGCCTGCCCCATGTATGATTCTGAAAGCGTGAAACTTAACAGCTCTGCGGGGCTGGCCTCGGTAGCCGTGGCGATGGTGCTGGTGGGGCTGAAGGCATGGGCGCTATGGCAGACAGGGGCAGTGTCTATCGGGGCCTCTCTGGCCGATAGCGCGATGGACCTGCTGATCTCGGTTCTGGGCCTGATCACCATCCTCTACGCCGCCAAACCCGCCGATCATGACCATGCCTTCGGCCACGGCTCTGCCGAAGATCTCGTCTCGTTGGGGCAGGCGCTTTTTGTGGCGGCCTCTTCCGGCATCATCATCTGGACAGCCGTCGAACGCTTGCTGATGCCCGCGGCCAGCTACAAGCTGGAGGCCGAGGGCACCGGCATCGCCATCATGATCTTCTCGGTCCTTCTCACGCTTGTTCTGGTCTGGTGGCAGGGGCGTGTGGCCAAGAGCACCGGCAATAAGGTCGTTGCAGCAGACCGGCTGCATTATGTGGGCGATATGATCCCCGCCCTTGGGGCGGTCTTCGCGCTCTGGGCGTCAAAATCGCTTGGCTGGCACAAGGTCGATGCGGTGGTGGCGCTGCTGGCGGCGCTGGTGATGCTCAAAGGCGCGTGGACCATTGGCACCGGCGGCTGGAACGCCCTGATGGACGGGGCTGTTGCCCCCGAGATCGTCAAGAACATCCGCCATATCGCCAGCACCCATCCGGGCGTGCGCGCGTTCCACGACCTGAAAACCCGCACTGCGGGGGCCACGATGTTCGTGCAGCTGCATGTCGAACTGGATGGGGAGCAGACGCTGGAGGACGCGCATGAGATTGCGGCCCGCCTCAAGCACAAGATCATCGACACCTATCCCAATGCGGATGTCATCATCCATAAGGATGTCTGGCGCTCTGGCAAATAGGGCAGGCCCGCAAGCCCGCCCACCTATATGGCGCCCCTTGGGGTCAGACCTTATCCAGCAGACCACGGCCCTTCAGCAGAGCCTCGACCCCCGGCATCCGGCCACGGAAGCCCTTGTAGAGCGTCTCGGCCTCTTGCGAGCCCCCTTTCGACAGAATCCAGTCTTCCAGCTTTTCGGCCATCGCCGGATCGAAGGGGCCGCCTGCTTCCTCGAAGGCCTCGAAGGCATCGGCATCCATGACCTCGGCCCACATATAGCTGTAATAGCCCGCGCTATAGCCATCGCCCGAGAAGACATGCCCGAAATGCGGCGCCGCATGGCGCATACGGATCGCATGGGGCATGCCGATGTCTGCCAGAACCTCCGCCTGACGGGCCAGCGCATCTTTGGGCGCGGCGCCATCATGGAAGTCCAGATCGACCAGCGCCGAGGCCAGATATTCCACCGTCGAGAAGCCCTGATCATAGGTGGCCGCAGCCTTCAGCTTGTCCTGCAGCTCCTGCGGGATCGCCTCGCCCGTTTGATAGTGGCGAGCGTGTTTTTGCAGCACCTCCGGCACATCCAGCCAGTGCTCGTAAAGCTGGCTCGGCAGTTCAACGAAGTCCCGCGCGACCGAAGTGCCCGAGATGAATTCATAGGTCACATCCGACAGCATCTGATGCAGCGCATGGCCGAATTCATGGAACAGGGTCCGCGCGTCATCATGGCTAAGAAGCGTGGGATCGCCCTTGGCGAAGTTGCAGACATTCATCACGATCGGGCGCGTATCCCCGCCCAGCTTCTTCTGCGAGCGCATCGCCGTGCACCAAGCGCCCGAGCGTTTGGACCCGCGTGCATGGTAATCGCCCAGGAAGACCGCGATATGCTGGCCCCTGCGGGTGACCTCCCAGCCGCGCACATCCTCATGGTAGAAAGGCCCCTCCATCGGAGTGAATTCCAGCCCAAACAAACGGTTGGCCACATCAAAGGCCGCGCCAATCATCGCATCCAGCGAGAAATAGGGCTTTAGCGCCTCTTCATCGAAGTCGAATTCCGCCACACGGCGTTTTTCGGAATAGTAGCGCCAGTCCCAAGGTTCTAGCGGACCATTGGTTCCGTCACGATGCAGCATCTCGGTCAGCACCTCGGCATCGGCCTCGGCCGCCGCCTTCGCAGGCCCCCAGACGCCCATCAGAAGGTCGCGCACCTTCTCGGGGCTGCCCGCCATCTCGGTCTCCAGCTTATAGGCCGCGAAACTGTCATAGCCCAAAAGCTTGGCGCGTTCTTCGCGCAAGGCAAGGATCTCGTCCAGCAGCGCGGTATTGTCGGTCTCATTGCCATTGGCACCCCGCGCAGTCCACGCCTCATAGGCAATCCGGCGCAGCTCCCGATTGTCGGAAAACTGCAGGAAAGGCACCACGAGCGAGCGCGACAGCGTCAGCACGGGGCCGTCTTCCTCGCGGTCCTGACCTGCGGCCCGCGCCGCCGCAGCCAGCGAGGCCGGAAGCCCTGCCAGATCCTCTTCGGTCAAAGGATGCGACCACGCACGCTCATCCGCCAGAAGGTTCTGCGAGAACTGGGTGTAAAGCACCGCCAGACGCGATTTGATCGCGGTCATCCGCTCGGCCTCGGCCCCTGTCAGCGCGGCTCCGGCACGGATGAACATGCGGTGATAGAGCTCCAGCATCCGGTCCTGTTCGGCGCTCAGACCCAGCGTCTCCCGAGCGCGCCACAGCACGGCGATCCGCTGGTAGAGCGTTTCGTTCATGATGATTTCCGACGAAAAGGCCGACATCTTGGGCGCCAGTTCGCGCATCAGCGCCTCACGCGCAGGCGTGCTATCGGCGCCCGAGACGGTGTAGAACAGCCCCGCCACGCGGTTGAGCAGCTCTTCGGCCTCTTCCAGCGCCTCGATCACATTGGCAAAGGTCGGCGGCTCGGGGTTGGCGGCAATGGCGGCGATATTGGCGCGAGCCACGGTCAGGCCGGTCTCGATGGCGGGGCCGAACTGGTCATCCTCCATCTGCGCAAAAGGTGGCAGGGAAAACGGGCCGGTCCAATCGGACAGAAGCGGATTTGTCATGCAGATCTCCTTTCCAAGGAAGCTAGGCGCTTGGTTCGGCTATGGAAAGGGGCTGCTTCAAATGCCGTGAGGTTTTCCCCCGCAGATCGCGCAATCGGGAGCGCGGGTCAGTTTTATGCGGCGATTTTCACCCCAGAGGATATCGACCATCTGCAAAGACCCGCGCAGGCTTTGGCCCGCCCCCGTGATCTCCTTGATCGCCTCGGCGGCCATTTGCGCGCCCAGAACGCCGGGCAAAGCGCCAATGACGCCCGCCTCGGCACAGCTGGGCGCAAGCCCTTCGGCGGGCGGTTCGGGGAAGACACAGGCAAAACACGGCGCACCATGCGCCGGATCATAAAGCGAGAGCTGCCCCTCCCATTGCGTGATCGCGCCTGACAAAAGCGGCACGCGGGCCGCGACACAGGCCTGATTGACCAGATAGCGGGTCGGAAAATTATCGCAGCCATCAATCACCAGCTGACAGTTTTCGAACATATCAGCCGCTATTTCCGCCGTCAGACGGGCATTGATTGGCACAATCTCGACATCGGGGTTTTGCGCCCTAAGCCAGCGGGCCGCCACTGCCACCTTGGGCTGGCCGATATCGGCTTCGGTATAGATCACCTGCCGCTGCAGGTTCGAGCGCGACACAAGGTCATCATCGACCACCGTGATCCGGCCCACCCCTGCGGCCGCCAGATACATCAGCACAGGCACGCCAAGCCCGCCTGCGCCCACCACAATCACATGCGCCTCCTTCAACCGCCGCTGGCCCGTGCCGCCCACCTCCCGCAGAAGGATATGGCGCATGTAGCGTTCCAGCTCGCGGTCGGAGAAGGCCGCCATTCAGCCGATACCCGTCGAGCCAAAGCCCCCCGCACCGCGCGCGGTATCGGACAGGGTCTCGACCTCGGTCACGTCAAAGCGATGCACCTGCGCGATCACCGCTTGCGCGATCCGGTCGCCATGCGAGATACGGAACGGCACCTTGCCCAGCAGCATCAGCCCGATCTGCACCACGCCGCGATAATCCTCGTCCACCGTGCCGGGGCTATTGGGGATGATGAACCCGTGCTTCAGCGCCAGACCCGAGCGCGGACGGATCTGCATCTCGGTCCCTGCGGGCAGCTCCACATGGAAACCCGTCGAGATAAATTCGAACTGCCCGGGCTCGAAGGTGATCGGCCCGTCGGGCAGAAAGGCGCGCAGGTCCATACCCGCCGCACCGGCGGTCGCATAGCTGGGCAGGGGCAGGTCCAGATTGCCCTCGGCGCGTTTGAAGCGGATTTCCATCGTCATTCCTTCGTCGTCAAAGCGGAAGCGATGCGCAGCGCCAGACGGCGGGCGACCTCTTCCTTGGCAAGGCGGGGCCAGGTCTCGGGACCCTGCGCATCAATAATCGTCACGGCGTTTTCGGAGCCGCCCATGATACCGGTTGCGGGGCTGACATCATTGGCCACGATCCAGTCGCAGCCCTTGCGCGCCCGCTTGGCGGTCGCGTGCTCCATAACCTTTTCCGTCTCGGCTGCAAAGCCCACCACCAAGGCGGGCCGCCCCTCGGGCATCTGCGAGACCTGCGCCAGAATATCGGGGTTCTCACCGAATTCGAGCGCGGGCGCGCGGCCCGTGCCGTCCTTCTTCATCTTCTGCTGACCGGCATTGAGCACATGCCAATCGGCCACGGCTGCGGCACAGACCGCCGCATCGGCAGGCAGCGCCTCTTGCACGGCTGTCTGCATCTGCCGCGCGGTCTCCACCCGCACCACCTTCACGCCTGCGGGCGGCGGCACCGAGGCAGGCCCCGTGACAAAGGTGATCTGCGCGCCCAGATCACGCAAAGCACAGGCCAGCGCCGTCCCTTGCGCGCCCGAGGAGCGATTGGCGATATAGCGCACCGGATCAATCGGCTCATGCGTCGGCCCCGAGGTCACCACGATATGGCGGCCCGAAAGCGGCCCTTCGGTTAACGCGGCACGGATCGCGGCGATAATCTCGGCGGGGTCGCTCATGCGCCCCTCTCCGAATTCTCCACAGGCCATCGGCCCCTCGACCGGCCCGACAAAGCGCACCCCATCGGCCTGAAGCTGGCGGATGTTGCGCTGTGTCGCGGGATGGTCCCACATGCGCACATTCATCGCGGGCGCGATCAGCACGGGCTTATCGGTCGCCAGAAGCAGCGTCGAGGCCAGATCATTGGCCAGCCCCTGCGCCATCTTCGCCATCAGATCGGCGGTCGCGGGCACCACGACCAAGAGATCGGCATTGCGCGACATCTGGATATGGCCGATCTCGGCCTCGCGCGAGACATCGAACAGATCTTCATGCGCGGGCTCTCCGGCCACCACCGACAGCGTCAGCGGCGTCACGAATTCGGCGCCCGCCTTAGTGACGATCGGCGTCACCGCACAGCCCTCGGCGCGCAGGGCACGGATCATCTCGGGCACTTTGAAGGCCGCGATGCCGCCACCGATGATCAAAGCAATGCGTTTGCCGTTCAGCATGATCTTTCTCCGCAGAAAACGGCCTTCAGATCTAAGCCACCTGCCCCAGCCGTGCAAGCACCCGCAGATGCCACGCCATTCACGAACTCCCCCGCCAAAGAAAAGCCCGACGCAAGCGCCGGGCCAAGTTCAACAGGGAGAACGTAAAAGGGAGCCACTGATTACGACGGAGAAATCCGGACGGTCAGGCAAAATAGGTCTGCACCTCGGTCCCGTGCATCTCGAGACTTTTGCGCATTTTGCCAAAGGCCTGCGCTTCAAGCTGGCGAATGCGCTCTTTCGACAGACCCAGCTCCTGGCCAAGGCTTTCAAGCGTGCGGGGATCCTCGATCAGACGGCGCTCGCGGATGATGTAACGCTCGCGCTCGGTCAAACGGCCCATCGCCTCGCCCAGCCACGCCCGCAGCGTGATACCGTCCTGATTGGCGGAAACGCTGCCCTCCGTATCGGCGTTTTCATCTTCCAGCGTGTCGACCCATTCACGCCCCTCATCCTCGGAGGATTGCGTGGCGTTCAACGAGAAGTCACTGCCCGAAAGACGACCTTCCATCATCTCGACATCGGCCAGCGGCACGCCGATTTCCTCGGCCACGCGCTTGCGCAGGCTGGCTGCATCGATTTTGCCGCCCTCGGCCTCGACCTCGCGTTCGATCTGCGCCTGCACGCGGCGCATATTGAAGAACAAGGCTTTTTGCGAGGAGGTCGAGCCGGTGCGCACCATTGACCAGTTGCGCATCACGAATTCCTGGATCGAGGCCTTGATCCACCACACGGCATAGGTCGAGAACCGCACACCACGTTCGGGGTCGAATTTCTCGGCGGCTTTCATCAGACCAAGGCTGGCCTCCTGGATCAGATCGTTCATCGGGGCCCCGTAGCGGCGGAACTTGGCTGCCATCGAGATCGCCAGACGCATATAGGCATTGATCAGACGATGAAGGGCCACCTCGTCACGGCTCTCGCGCCATGCTTTCGCCAATTCCAGCTCGGTCTCCGCATCCAGAAACTCGGCCTTCATCGCGCGGCGCGGCAGGGTTTCATCGGTCATACCATCGAGTGCCATCATCTATCTCCCGATCCTGAGCGAGACTGGCGCCCGCATTCAAATCCGTTTCATGATCTGACAATGCACCGGCAGCGAAACGGTTCCGTGAAACTGGAAAAGATTTTTAACCTTTTCGGGAAAATCACGCCGTTCTTTCCAAAACGACGGCAATTTTTCTTTTAACGTCAGACCTCTAGACACATTCCTGCGGGTCAAGCCTTGCCAGCAAGAAAAATCCTCTGCATCGGCGTCTTCCGGCGCGTAACGCAACCATTGCGCGAAATTTGATTGTCTTTACACTCGGCATATCGCCATCCGCCAAGGGGCATCTTATGGTTGCAACGATTTACACCACAGCCTTCGAAGGCGTGGAGGCTCTGCCTGTCGAGATCCAATGCGCCCTTTCGCCAGGATTGCCGGGCTTTTCCATTGTCGGCCTGCCGGACAAGGCCGTCAGCGAAGCGCGCGAACGCATTCGGGCCGCGCTGGGGGCTTTGGCCATCGCGCTGCCGCTGGAACGGATCACTGTCAATCTGGCACCGGCGGATCTCCCCAAAACCGGAGCGCATTACGACCTGCCCATTGCGCTGGCGTTACTGGCGGCAATGGGGATTATCCCCAAAGAGGAGGCGGCGCAGGTGGTGGCGATTGGCGAGCTGTCTCTGGACGGGCGGCTGGTCGCGGTGCCCGGCGCATTGCCCAGTGCCATGACTGCGGCCGCCCATGACCGCGTGCTTCTATGCCCCGCCGCCTGCGCCTCGGAGGCAGCTTGGGCGGGAAAGGATCTGGTCTTTGCCGCCGCGCATCTGGATGCGATGGTGCGTCATCTGTCGGGGGCTGCGCCGCTGGTACCAGCCGTCCCTGCCAATGCGCAAACCGATGCCCCGCGCTATGATCTGACAGACGTGAAGGGGCAGGAACGCGCCCGCCGCGCGTTGGAAATCGCCGCCGCCGGTCGCCATCACCTGCTGATGGTCGGGCCACCGGGCGCGGGCAAATCCATGCTGGCGCGCTGCCTGCCCGGCATCATGCCCCCGCTGACACCGGCAGAGGCGCTCGAGACCTCGGTCATCCAGTCGGTGGCGGGGCAGTTGCCCGAGGGCGGGCTGTCGCGCGCGGCCCCCTATCGTGCGCCACATCATACGGCCTCGAAAGCGGCCCTTACGGGGGGCGGGCGCGGGGCCGCACCGGGAGAGATGAGCCTTGCGCATAACGGGGTGCTGTTTCTGGACGAACTGCCCGAATTCCAGCGCGATGTGCTGGAGACCCTGCGCCAGCCGATGGAAACCGGCGAGGTCAGCGTTGCGCGTGCCAATGCGCATCTCACCTATCCCAGCCGTTTTCTGGCGGTGGCGGCGGCCAACCCGTGCCGCTGCGGCCATCTGGGCGACCCCGCCCGCGCCTGTGCCCGTGCGCCCGATTGTGGTGCCGATTATCTGGGGAAACTGTCGGGGCCGCTGCTGGACAGGTTCGACCTGCGCATCGAGGTGCCCCCTGTGGCCTATACAGAGCTTGCCGCCCGCCCCGCCGGCGAACCAAGCGCCCGCGTTCTGGCACGCGTGACGCAGGCCCGTCAGGCACAGGCTGCGCGCTATGCCGCCTGTCCCGAGATCCACGCCAATGCCGATGTCAGCGGCGTCTTGCTGGACACGGTGGCCCGCCCCGATGCCGAAGGGGCCGCCCTGCTGGAAAAGGCCGCGCAGCGCCTGCGGCTTTCGGCGCGGGGCTATCACCGCATCCTGCGCGTGGCCCGCACGATCGCCGATCTGGAGGGCACAGAGCCTATCCGCAAGGCGCATCTGTCCGAGGCCATCAGTTACCGGCTGTTGTTCGGGGGGCCGCAGACCATGCGCGGCGAATGAAGCGCGACAGGTCCTCTATCGCCTCTTCCGCCTCGGGCAGGTAGCGGGCGAACATCTGCCAGACATGCGGCGTATCGGGCCAGCTCTGCACTGTCACCTCCACCCCGAAACCGCGCAGACGGTCCGCCATGCGCAGACTGTCATCGCACAGGATTTCGGTCAGGGAGTGCTGGATCAGCACCGGCCCTGCCCCCTCGAAGCGCGAATAAAGCGGCGAGACCTGCGGATCTTCCGGATCCATCCCCGCCAGCAGACAGTCAACCAGCGTGCCAAACTGCTCTGGCGGTAGGATCGGGTCGGCCTCGGCATTGTCGCGCATGGACGCGCCCTGCCCCGTCAGATCGGTCCAGGGCGACATCACACAGGTCGCGCCGGGCGGCGTGCCACGCGCACAAAGCGCCGCCAGCAGCACAAGCGCCAGCCCCCCGCCCGCACTATCCCCCACAATCGCGATACGGTCGGGGCGAAAGCCTTTGGCCAGCAACCCGTCCCATGCCGCCAGCGCATCTTCCGGTGCCGCAGGCAGGGGATGGTCGGGGGCCAGACGGTATTCGGGCAATACCACCTCGCAGCCCAGATGCCGCGAGATCTCTCCGGCCAGCCCGCGGTAATGCCACGCCGACCCCGCCAGATAGGCCCCGCCATGCAGATACAGCACGACATGATCGTAATCGGTGATCGCCCCCGCCCGCACCGACAACGCCGCCACCTGCCCCAGATCGCGGCGCAGCACCAGAAGCGCGGGCGGGATCGGCAGACGATGGGTGCCCGCCTCGAGGGCGGCGCGGGCCTCTTGCGGCCCTGTAATCTTGCGAAACCGGCGTTTGACCAAATGGCGCAGAAATAGATTGAAAAGCTGCACACGCGCGCTCATTCGCCGGCTTCCCCGTTATGGAAGGTGATGGCGCGTCAGCCCGCGCGCCGTGCTTCGATGGCCTGCCAGATCTTGGCGGCGATATTGACCCCGTCAAACCGCTCAAGCTCCTGAATGCCGGTGGGCGAGGTTACGTTGATTTCGGTCAGCCAGTCCCCGATCACATCGATCCCCACAAAAATCTGGCCCTTCTCGCGCAGATGCGGGCCGATACGCGCGCAGATCTCGCGATCCCGCTCGGTCAGCTCGACCTTTTCCGGACGCCCGCCGACATGCATGTTGGACCGCGTCTCGCCCTCGGCAGGCACACGGTTGATCGCTCCCACGGGCTCGCCATCGACCAGAATGATCCGCTTGTCACCTTTGGACACGGCGGGCAGGAATTTCTGCGCGATCAGCGGCTCGCGATTGATCCCCGAGAACAGCTCGTGCAGCGAGGCCAGATTGCGGTCATTCGGGTCCAGACGGAACACCCCCGCGCCGCCATTCCCGTAAAGCGGCTTGAGAATGATATCGCCATGTTTGTGCTTGAACTCGCGCAGGGTCTCCAGATCGCGGGCGATCATGGTGGGGGGCGTCAGATCGGGGAAATTCAGCACCAGCAGTTTTTCCGGCGAATTGCGCACCCAGAAGGGGTCGTTGACCACAAGGGTTTTCGGATGGATGCGATCCAGCAGGTGGGTGGTGGTGATATAGCCCATATCGAACGGCGGGTCCTGCCGCAGCCAGACCACATCGAATGTGGACAGATCGACATCCTGTTTCTCGCCCAAAGTGAAATGGTTGCCCTTTTCGCGCTTCACGGTCAGCGGCCAGCCCCGCGCATAAATCGCGCCTTCCCGGTAGCTTAGCTGGTCGGGCGTGTAATAGAACAGCGCGTGCCCACGGGCTTGGGCTTCCTCGGCAATGCGGAAGGTGCTGTCTGCATCGATATTGATCGGACCAATCGGATCCATCTGAATTGCAACTTTCAAGGCCATGGGCGCCCCCTTTCGTTGGTGACTTAGTGCACCGAAACCAAAAGCACATGCAATCGTGCTGTTCTCCGCATGGTCTGTTCAGTTTTCCACAGAATCTTCCTGCAAGCCCCGTTGTAACAGCGGTGCCCGCCTGTGCCCGGGGATTTATGGCCGCAAACTACAGCCAGCCATCGAAACGGAAAGCGTCGGTCACCAGCCGGATTTCGCCCGTGCCATCCACCAGCGCCAGATCAAAGCGCAGCCGCTTCTGCTGGCACTCGGGGTGGCGGGCCACATAATCCAGTGCCGCGCGCCCGATACGGCGGGTCTGCGCCGCCCCGAGGCGTGGCGCGGCAGCCGCAAAACTGCGCGCCCGCTTCACCTCGACAAAGACAAGACAGGCCCCGTCCGACGCGCCACCGCAGCCCCCGCCCTCCGGCAGCGGACCTTCCAGAACCAGATCGATCTCGCCATAGGCACCCCGCCAGCGTGTCTCACGGCAGACAAAGCCCTGCGCCGCATAGTGCCGCGCCACCTGGGCCTCGGCCACCGCACCGGCAAGATGCGCCCGAAGCCCGCGCGCCTTGCGACGTGCCGCCTCGGGGTCCTCGCTCATAGATCCTCAAGCCCCAGCGCGATCTGATAGACCTCGCGGCGCTTCAGCCCCAAAAGCTGCGCGACCTCGGCAGAGGCATCCTTGACGCTCATATGCGGCAGAAGCTTGCGCAGCGCGGTCTCGATATCTTCGGGGGCGGCCTCGCGCTTGCCCGCCCGATCCACCAGAATAACGATCTCGCCCTTGATCTCGCGGTCCTCAAGCTGCGCCTGCAATTCGGCCACGCTGCCGCGCAGAGCCTCCTCGAACCGCTTGGTCAGTTCACGGCAGATCACCACCTGACGATCCGCACCATAGGCCGCCGCCAGATCGGCCAGAGTGTCCTTCACCCGCTTCGGGCTTTCGTAAAAGATCATCGTCGCGGCAACGTTATCCATCGTGCGGAACCAGTCCTGCTTGGCCTTGGACGCCCGCGGCGGAAAGCCCGCAAACAGGAACCGGTCCGATGGCAGCCCCGAAACGGTCAGCGCCGCCAGTGCCGCCGACGGACCGGGGGCGGTATGGACCGGCACGCCCGCATCAATCGCCGCACGCCCCAACTGATAGCCCGGATCGGCCACAAGCGGCGTGCCGGCTTCCGAGGCATAGACCACCGAGCGGCCTTCGCCCAGATGGTGCATCACCTTGGGACGCGCCTGATCGCCATTCTGGTCGTGATAGGAGATCAGAGGCCGGTGATCCAGTGCAACCCCATGAATTTCCATAAGATGTCGCAAAGAGCGGGTGTCTTCGGCCACCAGCACATCGGCTGTGGCCAGCATATCGAGGGCCCGCAAAGTGATATCGCGCGCCGCCCCGATGGGGGTTGCAATGAAATGCAGCCCCGGTGCCAGCGCCCCCTGTCCGGCCTTCGCGCCCACCGTCACCGTTTTTCCGGCCTGCCAATTACCGCTCATTGCGCCCCTTCCGTCACGTTTACTTCCCCTATGGAAACGCATAGGGTCTGCCCTAATTCAATCCCTGCCGAATGATCAGAGGACCACGTATGTTCGCGATTTTACGAAAGCGCCGCAACCCATTGATCCGTCTCGCAGCCGTGATGTCTGCGTTCTGGGTCGCCGCCTGTGACCCGAACGCGATGACTGGCAGCGGATCGGGCCAACGAATCGACACCTCCAAACCGGTTCCTGTCGCCCTACTGCTTCCGGGCGGCTCGGGCAATTCCGGTGACGAGGCTCTGGCGCGCTCGCTCAAGCAGGCTGCCGATCTCGCGATCTCCGATCTCGATGGGGTGAAGATCGATCTGCGCGTCTACAATACCAGTGCCAATGCCGCTCAGGCCGCACAGGTCGCCAGCAAAGCCGTGGATGATGGCGCGAAAATCATCCTTGGTCCGGTCTTCGCACAATCGGCCAATGCCGTGGGCAATGCCGTGGCCGCGCGCGATGTGAACGTGCTGGCCTTCTCGAACAACACCTCGATCGCAGGCGGCAACGTCTTCGTGCTGGGCCCGACCTTCCAGAACACGGCCAACCGTCTGGTGCGCTATGCCGCCCGCAATGGCAAACGCAACATTCTGGTCGTGCATGAACAGAACACCGCCGGTCAGGCAGGGGCGCAGGCCATTGAAAGCGCCATCAGCAGCTCTGGCGCGAAACTGGCTGGCAATATGGCCTATCCCTTCTCGCAGCAGGGGGTGATCAACGCGGCAGGCCAGATCGCGGACCGTGCGAAAGCCGATGATGTCGATGCTGTCTTCATGACCGCCGATACCGCAGGCGCGCTGCCGCTTCTGTCGCAGCTTCTGCCCGAACGCGGCGTGAATACGCAGCAGAAGAAATTCATCGGCCTGACCCGCTGGGATGTGCCGCAAGCCACGCTGCAACTGCCGGGCCTGCAAGGCGGCTGGTTCGCCACGCCCGACCCGAACCTCAACGCCCAGTTCCGCGCGCGCTATCAGGCGGCCTTCGGCGAGGCTCCCTCGCCCATTGCAGGGCTGGCCTATGACGGGATCGCGGCAATCGGCGCGCTCGTGAAATCGGGCAACCCGAATGCGCTGTCGAAATCGGGTCTGACCCAGCGCTCGGGCTTTGTGGGTGTGAACGGCATCTTCCGTCTGCGCTCGGATGGCACCAACGAGCGTGGCCTTGCCGTGGCACAGGTCAATAACGGTCAGGTGCAGGTGATCGATCCGGCCCCGCGCAGCTTCTCGGGTGCAGGCTTCTGATCACTCTTTCCCGCGTGCCAGCCAACTGGTAACACAGGATAACGCAAGGAGGGGCGGCCACGCATCTGCGGGCCGCCCCTTGCCTGTTAAAGCCGTGGCAAAGACGGCGGATAAGGGAGTTGATGATGGACCAAAGCGCTGCTGCCGAACAAAGGCTAATCACCCCGCTGCCTGCCGAGGCCCCGCTGCTTTTGAAAAGCGACGAGCTGATCCCCGCTCTTGACCATGTGCTGGACGGCATCACCGACCCCAAAGAGATCAGCACCGCAACGGTGCGGTTCCTCAACACCGCCCGCGATGCGGCGCGGCTGTGGATCGAGGCCGATCTGGCAGGGCATCCGCGCATCGCCCGCGCCACGGTCGAGAATTACGCGCGCATGACCGATGGGATGGTGCGGGCCGTGGTGCATGTGGCCTCGGATTATCTCAACCCGCAAACCTCCAAGACCCCGGAGACCATTACCGTGCTGGGCGTGGGCGGCTATGGCCGCGCCGAGATGGCCCCCCATTCCGATGTCGACCTGCTGTTTCTGGGCGACAAGAAGCTCAGCCCGTGGACCGAAGCCGTGATCCAGAGCATGCTTTATATGCTCTGGGACCTGAAGCTGAAGGTGGGCCATGCCTCGCGCACCATCGAGGACTGCCTGCATCTGGGGCGCGAGGATTTCACCATCCGCACCGCGCTTCTGGAGCAGCGTTTCCTCTGTGGCGATGCGGCACTGGCCGACAAGCTGGCGACCCAGCTTCGCAAGAACCTCTTTGCCAATTCCGCCCCCGAATTTGTCGAGGCAAAGCTCGACGAGCGCGCCAAGCGCCACCAGCGGCAGGGCGGGCAGCGCTATGTTCTGGAGCCCAATGTGAAAGAGGGCAAAGGCGGATTGCGCGATCTCCAGACGCTCTACTGGATCGCGAAATACGTGCATTCGGTCAATCGTGCTGCAGAGCTGGTCAAGCTCGGGGCCTTCACCGAAGAGGAATACCGCAATTTCCGCACCGCCGAGGATTATCTCTGGGCCGTGCGCTGCCACCTGCATCTGATCGCGAACCGCGCCGCCGACCAGCTGACCTTCGATATGCAGGTCGAGGTGGCGAGCCGGATGGGGTATAAAGACAGCGCCGGACGCCGTGCCGTCGAGATTTTCATGCAGGACTATTTCCGTCATGCCACCATCGTGGGCGATGTAACGCGGATCTTCCTGACCAAGCTTGAAGCGCAGCATGTCAAACACGCCCCCAAACTGACCCGCATCTTCCGCCGCCGACGCCACTTGAAGCCTCCCTTCATCGACGATAACCGCCGGATCAATGTGGTCGATGAAAGCACCTTCCTGTCGGACCCCCTCAACCTGCTGCGGGTCTTCGAAGAGGCGCTGCGCACCGGCCTGCTGATCCATCCCGACGTGATGCGGCTCGTGCAATCCAACCTGCATCTGTTCGATGACAAGCTGCGCCGGAACCGGGAGGCACGGCGGATCTTCCTTGATCTGCTGCTCAAGCATGGCAATCCGGAACGGGCCCTGCGCCGGATGAACGAGCTGAACGTGCTGGGGGCCTTCATCCCCGAATTCGAGCCCATCGTGGCAATGATGCAGTTCAACATGTATCACAGCTATACGGTCGACGAGCATACCATTCAGGTGATCTCGGCGCTCGCACAGATCGAGCGCGGCGAGCTGATCGAGGAATTGCCGCTTTCGTCGGAAATCCTGAAAGAGGGCATCAACCGCAAGGTCATGTATGTGGCGCTTCTCTTGCACGATATCGGCAAGGGCCGCCCCGAGGACCATTCCATTCTGGGGGCCAAGATCTCGCGCAGCGTCACCCCGCGTCTGGGCCTGAAGGAAAGCGAATGCGAAACGGTGGAATGGCTGGTGCGCAACCATCTGGTCATGTCCGACATGGCCCAGAAACGCGACATTTCCGACCCGCGCACCATCAAGGAGTTCGCCAAGGTGGTGAAGACCCGCCAGCGGCTGGACCTGTTGACAGTGCTGACGGTCTGCGACATCCGTGGCGTGGGGCCGAATGTGTGGAACAACTGGAAGGCCACCTTGATCCGGCGCCTGCATGCCGAGACAGCGGAGGCGCTGGAGCACGGGCTGGAGGCGATCAACCGCGACCAGCGCGAACAGGATGCCCGCAAATCCCTGCGCGACCGGCTGGAGGCCGAAGGCTGGGAACCCAAGGTGCGCCGCGCCGAGGTGGCCCGCCATACCCCCGCCTACTGGCAGGGGCTGTCCACCCAGACGCAATATGCCTTCGCACATCTTCTCAAGGATCTGCCCGATGACGAGATCCGCATCGATGTGCAGGTCGATGCCGATCACGATGCCACCCGTGCGGCCTTCGCGCTGGTGGATCATCCGGGCATTTTTGCGCGGCTGTCGGGCGCGATCGCGCTGGTGGGGGCCAATGTGGTGGATGCCCGCACCTATACCACCAAAGACGGCTATGCGACGGCGGTGTTCTGGTTGCAGGATGCCGATGGCCACCCCTTCGAGGCCTCGCGCCTGCCGCGCCTGCGCAATATGATCGACAAGACGCTCAAGGGCGAGGTCGTGGCCCGCGATGCGCTGAAAGACCGCGACAAGGTCAAGAAACGCGAGCGCGAGTTCCGCTTCCCCACCCATATCATGTTCGACAATGACGGCTCGGAACTTTACACCATCGTCGAGGTGGATACCCGCGACCGCCCCGGCCTGCTTTATGACCTGACGCGGGCCCTGGCCTCGAGCAATATCTACATCGCCTCGGCGCAGATCGCGACCTATGGGGCGCAGGTGGTCGATACCTTCTATGTGAAGGATATGTTCGGCCATAAGCTCCATGCCGAGAGCAAGCGGCAGAAACTGGAACAACGGCTGCGCGATTACATCGAAAGCGGTGCAAAGCGGGCGAATAACTGATGAAGGCCATGCGATGAAGGCAGGACGGCTGGTCAGGGGCTTCCTGACGGTGGGGCTATGGACGCTGGGCAGCCGCGTTCTGGGCTTTGTGCGCGATATGATGATGGCGGCCTATCTGGGCACCGGACCGGTGGCCGAGGCCTTCATGGTGGCGTTTTCGCTCCCCAATATGTTCCGCCGCTTCTTCGCGGAAGGGGCGTTCAACATGGCGTTCGTGCCGATGTTCGCAAAGCGCGTCGAGGCGGGCGAAGACCCGCATGGCTTGGCCCGCGATGCCTTCAAGGGGCTGTTCGGCGTGCTGTTTCTGTTTACCATCCTCGGCACGATGGCGATGCCGTGGCTGGTCTGGGCGATGGCGGCGGGCTTTGTGGGCGATGCGCGCTTCGATATGGCGGTCGATTTCGGGCGGATCACTTTCGTCTATATCCTCTTCGTGTCGCTGGTGGCGCTTTTATCGGGCATTCTCAATACGTTCGGGAAATTCACCGAAGCCTCTATCGTGCCGATCCTGATGAATGTCATGTTCATCCTTGCCATGCTGGCGGCCAATCAGGCGGGCTGGGATATGGGCACGACGCTGGCATGGACGGTGCCCGCCACGGGGGTCGTGCAATTCGCCTTCGCATGGGTTGCCGCCCATAAGCTCGGCTACACGCTTTTGCCCGGTCGCCCGCGCATGACACCGGAACTCAAGCGCCTGCTGATCATTGCAGGCCCTGCAGTGCTGGCGGGCGGCGTGGTGCAGATCAACCTGCTGGTGGGGCGTCAGGTGGCCTCTTTCACCGAAGGGGCTGTGGCATGGCTGAGCTATGCCGACCGTCTCTACCAGTTGCCTCTGGGCGTCGTGGGCATCGCCATCGGCACCGTGCTCTTGCCCACCCTCTCGCGCCATCTGCGCGCAGGCGAGGAAGCCGAGGGCCGCGAGAGCTTTTCACGCGGGGCGGAATTCGCGCTGTTTCTCACGCTACCTTCGGCAGTGGCGCTGGTGGTGATCGCGCCGCAACTGATTTCGGTGCTTTATGACCGTGGCGCATGGCGCGCCGAAGACACCGTCGCCACGGCGCTGGTTCTGGCGATCTATGGCGTAGGTCTACCGGCTTTCGTGCTGCAAAAAGTGCTGCAACCGGTCTTCTATGCCCGTGAGGACACCCGCCGTCCCTTCTATTATGCGCTGGTCTCGATGATGGTGAATGCCGGTGCCGCCATCGGGCTGATGCCCCTGATCGGCTTTTCGGCAGCGGCTTTGGGCACCACGATTTCCGGCTGGGTCATGCTGGCCCAACTCTGGTGGGGCGCGCGTAATATGGGCCTCTCGGCCCGCCCTGATGCGCGCTTCTGGAAGCGCCTGTGGCGGATCGCGATCGCCTGCGCGGTGATGGGCGTGCAGCTTCGCTATACCGCCGACTGGCTCGCGCCGACGCTGGCAGATCGCGGTGCCCGCTGGGGCGCGCTCGGGCTTCTCTGCGGTTCGGGGATCGTGGTCTATTTCCTGACCGCCTTCGCGCTCGGGGTCTTCGGGCTGGCGGAGTTCAAGGCCAATCTGCGCCGTCGCCGGAAATAAACAGAAACGGCGCCCCACAGGGCGCCGTTTGCTTCAGCGACGGTTGCGCAGCTTCGCGAGCACCCGCCCCCAGCCACCGGGCGAGACAAGGAAGCTGACCAGAAAGCCCACGATGAACCCCGCCAGATCGGCGATCCACTGGTCGGTGCCGCCGAAGATCACGCTGAACAGCAGCTGGATGCCCATCAGGAACCCGATCAGCTGGAAGGCCTGCATCCGGTTGCCACGGGTATGGCCGAGATAGGTCCATTGGATAAAGCTGAACGCCCCGATCAGCCCATAGGCCGCCGGATAGCCGCCATAAAGCGCGCTCTGGGTGAAGGGCAGCGCGGTATAGATCAGCGCCGCCAGAATGGACGAGGCAAAGAACACCACCGCCACGGCCCAGCCACGGAACACCTCGCCCACCATTTTGCCAAGCGCCAGAATGAACACCAGCACGAAGGCGGCATGGGTGAAGCTGCCATGCACAAAGGGATAGGTCACCACCCGCGCCATCTGCTTCCACGGATGCACGCCCGCCTCCATCATCGCCCGCATCAGGTTCGGGTCGTAGGCAAAGCGTTGCAAGGCTTCGGGCCGCCAGACGATACCGTTCTGGAACAGCCCCGCCTGCCCCAGCCCGAACATCAGCTCGCCGATGATGATGGGGGCCGCCAGCAACCAGACGATAGGCGGTAATTTGTTAAGCGGGCCTTCAGTGTAACCGGAGCGCATAGAGGATCCTTCGTATTGGGTGGCGCCGATATGGGGCGCAAAGGCCGCCCGTTCAACCAAGAAAGGGCCGGGAACCGATATAGAGCCGGGCCAGACATTGATCCCCGCCGCATTTGGGGATAAGCGAGCAAGGACGATATTACCAGCCTGCATGCAGGGGAGCCGCAGATGAGCGATACGACCGTAACCCCGCCCGTTACTCCAAATGCAAATTTCAAGCCGCGGATCTTCTCCGGCATCCAGCCGTCCGGCAATCTGACGCTGGGCAACTATCTTGGGGCCCTCAAGCGCTTTGCCCAGAAGCAGGACGAGGGGATCGAGACGATCTACTGTCTGGTGGATATGCATGCGATCACCGTCTGGCAGGACCCCGAGGCGCTGCGCCGCCAGACCCGCGAGGCGGCTGCCGCCTTCATCGCCTCGGGCGTGGACCCGTCGAAATCCATCCTCTTCAACCAGTCCCAAGTGGGGGCCCATGCCGAGCTGGCATGGCTTTTCAACTGCACCGCGCGTCTGGGCTGGATGAACCGGATGACCCAGTTCAAGGATAAGGCGGGCAAGAATGCCGAGAAGGCCTCGCTGGGTCTTTACGCCTATCCCGCGCTGATGGCCGCCGATATCCTGCTCTATCACGCGACGATGGTGCCGGTGGGCGAGGACCAGAAGCAGCATGTCGAGCTGACCCGCGATATCGCCAATAAGTTCAACCATGACTTCGGTGTGGATTTCTTCCCCGAGCCCGAACCGCTGATCGAGGGCGCGGCCACCCGCGTCATGAGCCTGCGCGACGGGTCGAAGAAAATGTCGAAATCCGACCCCTCGGATGCAAGCCGCATCAATCTGACCGATGACGCCGACACGATCGCCAAGAAGTTCCGCAAGGCCCGTACCGATGCCGAGCCGCTGCCGGAAGCCGTCGATGGCCTCAGCGAACGCCCCGAGGCCCGCAATCTGGTGAATATCTACGCAGCCCTCGCCGATATGACTCAGGCGCAGGTGGTGTCCGAATTCGCAGGCAAGGGCTTTGGCGATTTCAAACCGGCTCTGGCCGATCTGGCGGTCGACAAGCTGGCACCGATCTCCACCGAGATGAAACGCCTGATGGATGACGTGACCGAGATCGATCGCATCCTTGGCAAAGGCGCAGAACAGGCCGATGCCATCGCCCGCCCGATCGTCGAGAAAACCTATGACATCATGGGCATGGTGCGCTCGCGCTGATTTTTCCCGAGTTACGGGCCGCACCGGCCCGTAACCGCGGGAGAACGGGGGCTCGATGCCCCCGAAGCCCGCACCCCCTTGGCAGAACCCGCCATCCTGCCTACCTTCAAGCCTAATGGCCCCAAAGGACATCTCCATGAAACAGCCGCTCAACCTCTATCTCGCAGCCCCCCGTGGCTTCTGCGCAGGCGTGGACCGCGCCATCAAGATCGTGGAAATGGCCTTGGAAAAATGGGGCGCGCCGGTCTATGTCCGCCATGAGATCGTCCATAATAAATTCGTCGTCGACAGCCTGCGCGACAAGGGCGCGGTCTTTGTCGAGGAACTCGACGAATGCCCCGATGACCGCCCCGTGATCTTCTCGGCCCATGGCGTCCCCAAAGCCGTCCCCGCCGAGGCCGCCCGCCGCGAGATGGTCTATGTCGATGCCACCTGCCCGCTGGTCTCCAAGGTCCATATCGAGGCCGAGCGTCACCACGCCGCAGGCCTCCAGATGATCATGATCGGCCACGCAGGCCACCCCGAGGTTCTGGGCACCATGGGCCAGCTCCCCGAGGGCGAGGTCCTGCTGGTCGAGACCGAAGCCGATGTCCCCCATCTGACCCCCCGCGACCCCGAGGCACTGGCCTTCATCACCCAGACCACGCTCTCGGTGGATGACACCGCAGGCATCGTGGCGGCCCTGCAAAAACGCTTCCCCAAGATCGTCGGCCCCGCAAAGGAAGACATCTGCTACGCCACCACCAACCGTCAGGCCGCCGTCAAAGCCATCGCGCCGAAAATCGACGCGCTTCTGGTGATCGGCGCGCCCAATTCTTCAAATTCCCGCCGTCTGGTCGAGGTCGGCTCCTCCGAAGGCTGCAGCTACAGCCAGCTGGTCCAACGTGCCACCGATATCGACTGGCGCGCACTCGAAGGCATCTCCTCCATCGGCATCACCGCAGGGGCCTCGGCCCCCGAGGTGCTGATCAACGAGGTCATCGACGCTTTCCGCGACCGCTATGATGTCACCGTCGAACAGGTAGAAACCGCGCAGGAACGGGTGGAATTCAAGGTCCCCCGCGTGTTGCGCGAAACCGCTTGATGCGGGCCTCGCGCAGCCACTCCGGCCGCCCCTCGATCCCGCGCAAGGCACTGGCTGTCACGGCCCTTGCCTGCCTGCCGCTGGTCTGGGCCGTGATCGCCACACGCGACGGGCAGCTCACCCTGCCCATCACCATCACCCCGCGTGACCTCGCCGCCTTCTGGGCGCTGATCCTGCTGGCGCTCTGGGCCTTTCGCGCAGCCCAAAAGATGCAGGCCAGCACATCGCTCCTGCTGGCCCATACCCTGCCCTTCTTCGCCACAATCGCGGCAATCCGCGCAGGGCTGCCGGTCATGCAAAGTCTCTTTGCCGCGCATCTGGTCACACTCATCATCGACCTGATCCTGAAGAACCGCCGCCCCGAATGGTGGGCCCGCCTGCGTCTGGGCGAAAGCCTCCTGATCCTCGCCTGTCTCTACGCGCTGATCCCCTGAGCCTCTGGACCACAATAGCCCTTGCCGCTATCACAGGCCGCAAAGGAGACCCCCATGCCCGACCTATTCGCCTATACCGACGGAGCCTGCTCCGGCAATCCCGGCCCCGGTGGCTGGGGGGTCCTGCTTCTGGCCAAAGATGGCGAGACCATCGTCAAGGAACGCACACTCGAAGGCGGCGAAGCGGACACCACCAATAACCGCATGGAACTTCTGGCGGCCATCTCGGCGCTGGAAACCCTCGCACGGCCCTCTAAAATCACCATCGTCACCGATAGCGCCTATGTCAAAAACGGCGTCACCGGCTGGATCTTTGGGTGGAAACGCAACGGCTGGAAAACCGCCGCCAAAAAGCCCGTGAAAAACGTCGACCTCTGGCAGCGGCTGGATGAGGCCCAAGCCCGCCATGATGTCACATGGGAATGGATCAAAGGCCACGCAGGCCACCCCGAAAACGAACGCGCCGACGAATTGGCCCGCTCCGGCATGGCCCCGTTCAAACCTTCGAAATAACGCGCAAACATTGGCCAGAGGCGCCGCGCAGGCCCTCCAAAGGCCTGCGCCGTAAGAAACTCTTGCGCCGGCCCGCAGGGTCGGCGCGCCGCCTGGTTCAGAAAAACCAGCCCATCACCAATGGCGCGATGATCGCGGTCAGGATCGCATTCAGCCCCATCCCGATCGAGGCAAATGCCCCCGCCTGCTCATGCACCTGAAAGGCCCGCGCTGTGCCGATCCCGTGGGCCGCAACCCCTGTCGCAAGCCCCCGCGCGCGCCAGTCGCGCACGCCGATCAGGTTCAGCAAAGGCGACACGATAATCGCCCCGATCATCCCCGTCAGCAGCACCAGCGCCGCCGTCAAAGTGGGCTCGCCTCCGAGGCTCTCGCTGATGCCGATTGCCACAGGCGCGGTGGCCGATTTCGGTGCCAGCGTGGCCAGCAGGCTGTGATCGGCCCCCAAAGCCCAGGCAATGCTCAGCGCAGAGATCACCGCCGTGGCACTGCCAACCACAAGCCCCACCGTGATCGGCAGCCATGTCCGCTTGATCTCGCCGCGATTGGCATAAAGCGGCACCGCGAGGCAGACCGTCGCCGGACCCAGCATGAAATGCACGAATTGCGCGCCCTCGAAATACTGGTCATAGGGCGTGTTGGTCAGCGTCAGCAGCACCCCCAGAAACAGCACCGCAAGGGCAACCGGATTGGCCCAGGGCTTCCGCCCCGACGCACGGAAAATCGCATCTCCCGCCCAATAGGCAAAAAGCGTCGCACAAAGCCACAGAAGCGGCTGCGAGGCGAGATAGGACCAGATCGTGAAAGCATCCCTCATTTGCCGCGCCCTCCCTTGGTGAGGCGCAGCGTAATGGCAAAGGCCGCAGCCCCCGCCATCAGCGCCAGCGCGGTCGACCCGAACAGCGACAGCCCCAGCGCAAGCCCGTGGCTTGTCAGCGTGTGAAGATGCGCCACCACCCCCACCCCGACCGGCACGAAGAGAAGCGACAGATGCGACAGCAGCCCCTTGGCCGTCGGCTGCACCAACGCGCGCAGCCGTGCCGAGGCAAACAGCCCCAGCAGCATGAAGATCATGCCCAGAACCGGTCCCGGCAAAGGTAGCCCCACCCCGCGCGAGATGACCTCGCCCAGAAGCTGGAACAACAAGATGAAAGCAAAGGCAGCGACCATGATCCCTCCGGCACCCGAAACCGTAAAAAGATGTCCTCCCGATGCGTCAGCTATGGCACTGTGACCAACGCTCCACAAGGCAATGACCTCCGAAGCAATACACAGACTTGCGATAAATGCGATAATCTGGGGATAAATCGGCCTTTCCCCGCGCGCGACTGTGTCTTTGAATTGACACATGACAGATCGGCTGGGAAAAGGCGGCCTTATCCGGTGCCCTCGGGGGCCAAGATATCTGCGCGCTTCGCGCATCCTGTAGAAGGAATGGTGCCCTTGCGTTTCACCCGCTTGCGTCTGAACGGCTTCAAAAGCTTCGTCGACCCCACCGATCTGGTCATTCAGGACGGGCTGACGGGGGTTGTCGGCCCCAATGGCTGCGGCAAGTCGAACCTGCTTGAGGCGCTGCGCTGGGTGATGGGGGAAAACCGCCCCTCGGCGATGCGCGGCGGTGGCATGGAGGATGTGATCTTTGCGGGCACCTCCTCGCGCGGGGCGCGTAACTTTGCCGAGGTCGTGCTGCAGATCGACAACGAGGAACGCCTCGCGCCCTCGGGCTTTAACGACAGCGACCTTCTGGAGATCACCCGCCGCATCACCCGCGATGTGGGCTCGGCCTATAAGGTCAATACCAAGGATGTGCGCGCCCGCGATGTGCAGATGCTCTTTGCCGATGCCTCGACGGGGGCGCATTCGCCCGCACTTGTACGTCAGGGCCAGATCAACGAGCTGATCAACGCCAAACCGAAAGCCCGCCGCCGCATTCTGGAAGAGGCCGCAGGGATTTCCGGCCTTTATCAGCGCCGCCATGAGGCAGAGCTGCGGCTGAAGGCCACCGAGGCCAATCTGGAACGCGTCGATGATGTGATCGACCAGCTGGCCTCGCAGCTGAACAGCCTTGCCCGTCAGGCGCGTCAGGCCGCGAAATACCGCCAGATCGGCGAGGAGCTGCGCCGCTCCGAGGGGATGCTGCTGTACCGGCGCTGGCTTGAGGCCGATGAGACCCGCCAAGAGGCCGAAAAGGCTCTCAGCGCCATCATCGCCAATGCGGGTGTGGCCGAACGCGCCGCCCGTGACAGTGCCGAGCTGCGTGCCAATCTCGAAGAGATCCTGCCGCCCCTGCGCGAGGAAGACACGGTTGCCACCGCCATTCTACAGCGGCTTGTTCTGTCGCAGGACCAGCTGTCGCAGCAGGAAGCGCAGGCCCGCACCCAGATCGAGATGCTCAAGGGCCGGATTGCCCAGATCGACCGCGATATGGAGCGCGAGACCGGCCTGAACCGCGATGCGGGCGAGACCCTGGAACGGCTGGAATACGAGCTGCGCCAGATCACCCGTGACAGCGCGGGCCATGAGGATGCGCTGGCCGCCGCCGAAGAGGCCGCCGCCGAGGCCGCCGAAGTTGCCCGTGACCGCGAAGAGATTCTTGACCAGCTGACGGGCGATGTGGCCCAGCTGGCCGCCCGCCACCAGTCTGCCGAACGCCAGCTGGCCGATAGTCAGGCCGCAACCGAGCGTTTCGACCGCGCAGCCGCCGCTGCCCGCGTCAATGCCGCCGAGGCCGAGGAGGCGCTGGCCGAGGTCAATGACCGGATGGAGGCCGCCCGCGAGGCTGCTTCCGAGGCCACCGATATGGCCGATCAGGCCGAAGAGGCGCTGCATGGGGCCGAGGACCTGCGCGCCACCCTTGAGACCCGCGAAGGCGAGGCCCGCGAGGCCCGCGCCGAGGCCGAAGGGGTGATAACCGCGCTGAAATCCGAAGTCAGCGCCCTGACGCGCCTTCTGGACCGCGAGGCCATGTCGGGTCCACAGATCCTTGACAGCATTACGGTTTCCAAGGGCTATGAGGCCGCTTTGGGGGCGGCTCTTTCCGATGACCTCAATGCCCCCGAAGCGGCGGGCAATGCGGGCTCGGGCTGGCTGACCCTGCCGCCCCTTGGCGATGCCCCCGCTCTTCCCGCCGACGTGCCCGCGCTGGCCGATTACGTGCAGGCACCCGAGGCTCTGGCCCGCCGCCTGTCGCAGATCGGCGTGGTGGAGACATGGGATCAGGGCGACCGCCTGCATCAGGACCTGCGCTCCGGCCAGCGGATCGTAACGCTTGCCGGCGACCTCTGGCGCTGGGACGGGCTGCGCGCGGGCGCCGAAGATGCGCCCTCTGCCGCCGCGCAACGTCTGCGCCAGCAAAACCGCCTGAGCGATCTGCGCGCCGATCTGGCCGAGGCCGAGGCCGCCGCCCAATCCGCCGTGCGCAACCATGAACAGCTGAAGCAGAAGCTGGCCGATGCCAATCTGGCCTATACCCGTGCGCGCGACGCCCGCCGCGAAGCCGACCGCCGCATGGGCGAGGCGCAGCGCCAGATGTCGAAGGCCGAAGCCGACCGCTCGGTCACCGAAGGCCGCCTTGAAGCCGCACGTCAGGCCGAGGGCCGCCATGGCGAGGAAGCCCGCGCCGCCCGCGAGGCGCTTGAAGAAGCGCAGGCCGCGATCAATGCCCTACCCGCTTTGTCCAAGGCTCGCCAAGAGGTGGATCAGGTGAAGATCACCGTGGAAGCCGCGCGGATGACCATGCTGACGCGGCGCTCGGCGCAGGATGAGGTCCGCCGCGAGGGCGAGGCCCGCGCGCGCCGCCAGACGGAAATCACCGAGCAGCTTGCGGGCTGGAAGACCCGCCTTGCCACCGCCGAACGTCATGGCGCCGAACTGGCCGACCGCCGCGCCGAGGCGCTGGAAGAGCTGGAAGAGGCTATGGCCCTGCCCGAAGAGCTTAACGAACGCCGCGACGAGCTGCGCGAACAGATCCAGGAGGCAGAGGCGCGCAAATCCAAGGCCTCGACTGCGCTACAGGATGCCGAAACCCGCCTGCGCACCGCCCAGACCGTCGAACGCGAGACGGAAAAACAGGCGTCAGAAATCCGCGAAGCGCGGGCGCGGGCCGAAACCCGCGTGGAATCCGCGCGTGAGGCGCTGACGCTGGCGGTGGACTGGATCAGCGACGAGATGGATCTGGCCCCCGAGAGCCTGCTGAAATCGCTGGAGATCGCGCCCGAGGATATGCCCACGATTTCGAAGCTTGAGAAGGCGGTGGCCGAGCTGAAACGCGACCGCGATGCTTTGGGGGCGGTCAACCTGCGCGCCGAGGAAGACGCGCGAAGCATTCAGGAAGAACATGACACGCTATTCACCGAGAAGGGCGATCTGGAAGATGCCATCGCCAAGCTGCGCGGCGGGATCAACGGGCTGAACCGCGAGGGGCGCGAGCGTCTGCTGGCCGCTTTCGAGCAGGTCAACCAGAACTTCCGCCAGCTGTTCACCCATCTGTTCTCGGGCGGCGACGCGCGTCTGGCGCTGGTGGAATCCGATGATCCGCTGGAGGCGGGCCTAGAGATCATGTGCCAGCCGCCGGGCAAGAAACTGTCGACGCTGTCGCTTCTGTCGGGGGGCGAGCAGACACTGACCGCGATGGCGCTGATCTTTGCCGTCTTCATGGCGAACCCCGCGCCGATCTGTGTGCTCGACGAGGTCGATGCGCCGCTGGATGACGCCAATGTCACCCGCTTCTGCGACCTCTTGGACGAGATGACCCGCCGCACCGATACCCGCTTTCTGATCATCACCCACCATGCCGTGACCATGAGCCGCATGGACCGTCTTTTCGGTGTGACAATGCAGGAACAGGGTGTAAGCCAGCTGGTATCGGTCGATCTGAAAAAAGCCGAAGCAATGGTCGCCTGAGACGGACCATAAGGACCCACATGAAACAGTTTCTTCTTCCTCTTGCCTGTATGGGCCTTCTGGCGAGCGCCGCGACGGTTCAGGCCGCGGCGGTCACGGCCAAACCCAGCACGGTTTCCGCCTTCCTCGAAGCATATGGCCTGCCGGTCACGCAGGGCACGGATGACTCGGGTGATCCGATGCTGGACAGCCGGATCAACGGCACGCATTTCTCGGTCTATTTCTACGGCTGCCGTGGCAATACCAACTGCCGGACCATCCAGTTCTCGACCGGCTACGATCTGGACCAGCCGATGAGCGCGACCATGATCAACGAATGGAACCGCAATAACCGCTTCGGACGTGCCTATCTTGATGACGAGGGCGACCCCTTCCTCGAGATGGACATCAATCTGGATGGCGACGGCGTGAACGAGAAAAATTTCGATGTCTCGCTGGACCTGTGGAAGGCCGTCACCCGCGATTTCGAGCATTTCATCGACTGGTAAGCCCCTGCCTGCATGACAGGTCCATGAAAGGGCGCGCGGCGGGTGCATTCCCCTTGCGCCCGCATCCATGCGCGCCTAGCGTCCGGTGCACGCTTTTTGCGCGCATCATGAGGACCCCATGTCGAAAATCGAAACCCGCCTGTCCGACCTGAACATCACCCTGCCCGCCGCCCCCGCGCCTGCAGCGAATTACGTGCCCTATGTGATCACCGGAAACCAGCTTTATGTCTCGGGACAGATCTCGGCCAGCGCCGAAGGTCTGGTCACGGGCCGTCTGGGCGAAACGATGGATGTGGCCGAAGGCGCTGCCGCCGCGCGCCTGTGCGGGCTGGCGCTGATTGCGCAGGCGAAAGCCGCGCTTGGCGATCTGGACCGCATCACCCGCGTGGTCAAACTCGGCGGTTTCGTCAATTCCACCGCAGAGTTCATCGACCAACCCAAAGTGGTGAATGGCTGCTCCGACCTGATGGTCGAGGTCTTCGGTGATGCGGGCCGCCACGCCCGTTCGGCGGTCGCCACGCCCGCCCTGCCGCTGGGTGTGGCCGTAGAGATCGACGCCGTCTTCGAGATCGCAGATGCTTGACCCGCGCTTCCTCAGCCTGCCCATCGCGCATCGGGCCTTTCATGACCGCGCGAAGGGCCGCCCCGAAAACAGCCTGGCCGCCATTCGTGCCGCCATCGCGGCGGGCTATGGCATAGAGATCGACCTGCAGCTTTCGGCAGATGGCGTGGCGATGGTCTTCCATGACTATTCTCTGGACCGCCTGACCGACGCGACCGGCCCGCTGCATGCCCGCAGTGCCGCCGAGTTGCAGGCCATCTATCTGCGTGATGCCGATGAGGGCATCCCGACATTTGCCGAAGTGCTGGATCTGGTGGCAGGACAGGTGCCGCTTCTGGTCGAGATCAAAAATCAGGATGACCCCGACGGGGCGGGGCTTGGCCCGCTGGAACAGGCCGCGGCAGAGGCGCTTGCGGGGTATCAGGGGCCGGTCGCTGTGATGGGGTTCAACCCCGCCTCCATCGCCCTGTTCCATGCGGCAGCCCCCGCTGTGGCGGTCGGGCTGACCACCTATGCCGAATGGTCGGCCGAAGATTTCCCCACCCTGAGCGAGGACCAGCGCGCCCGCTTGCGCGGGATCGCCGATTATGACCGTGTGGGGGCCTGCTTTATCTCGCACCACTGGAAAGACCTCGGCATGGCGCGGGTGGCTGCCCTGAAGGCCGAGGGCGCGCATATCCTGTGCTGGACGATCCGCAGCGACGCAGAGGAAGCCAAGGCCCGCGAGATTGCCGAAAACGTGACCTTCGAGGGCTATGCCTCGGCCCTGCCCGCGGCTTGACCTGCGGCGTGATCCGGTCATCATCGGCTCCGACAGGAGCCTGCGATGACCGATCAGATTGAACTGGAACTGGCCGAGGGCGTCTCGGCCATCGACCCCGCTTTGTGGGATAGCTGCGCCTGCCCTGAGACCCGCGACGGCGGGCGCCCTTATGACCCTTTCACCACGCATCGCTTCCTTTCGGCGCTTGAGGCCTCGGGGTCGGTCGGGCGCGGCACGGGCTGGGACCCGCGCCCCATTGTGGCCCGCGCGGGCGAAACGGTGCTGGGCGTGGCGCCGCTTTACGTCAAATCCCATAGTCAGGGCGAATATGTCTTTGACCACGGCTGGGCGGATGCTTTTGAGCGCGCGGGCGGGCAATATTACCCCAAGCTGCAATGCGCGGTGCCCTTCACGCCCTGCACGGGCAGGCGGCTGTTAACCGCACCAGATCACGCCGAGACAGGCCGCGCCGCCCTTCTGGCGGGCATGGCGCAGGTGGCGGAAAACAACGGGCTGTCCTCGGTTCATATGACCTTCTGCCTTGAGGATGAGGCCGATCTGGCCGAAGGCGCGGGCTATCTGCACCGCCATGGCCAGCAATTCCATTTCTACAATCAGGGCTATGCCGATTTCGATGCCTTCCTTGCGCAGCTCTCCTCGCGCAAACGCAAGGCGCTGAAAAAGGAACGCGCCCGCGCTCAGGGCTTTGGCGGCGAGATCCGGCAGCTGACAGGCGATGACATCCGCCCGGAGCATTGGGACGCCTTCTGGGAGTTCTATCAGGACACAGGCGCGCGCAAATGGGGCAGCCCCTATCTGACGCGGGCCTTTTTCGACGCGCTGCACGAGATGCGCGAGGATGTGCTTCTGGTGCTGGCGCTGCGCGAAGGCCGCCCCATTGCGGGCGCGCTTAACCTGATCGGGCGCGATTGTCTCTATGGCCGCTATTGGGGCTGTATCGAGGATCACCCCTATCTGCATTTCGAGCTGTGCTACCATCAGGCGGTGGATTACGCGCTGGCCCACGGGCTGGCGCGCGTGGAAGCGGGCGCGCAGGGCGAACACAAACTGGCACGCGGATATCTGCCCCATATCACCCATTCGGCGCATTGGATCACCCACCCGGGTTTGCGCCACGCGATTTCGGACTATCTGGAGGCTGAACGCGCGGCAATCGACGAGGATGTCGAGGTCATGACCGAGATGGGGCCCTTCCGGAGCAAGGGTTGAAGTCTGCTTGGCCTGCCTCTATCCGCCGCGCAGAAGGCCTGCATAAACAAATGCCGCGCCCAGATAGATAAAGGACCGAAGACGCATGGACGAGCTGAACCTGCAAAACCTGACAGATGTAAGCCAATGGATTACCCCCGAACGGGTCGATGCCGTGGTTCTGGCCACGCTCAATGTGCTCACCGCGCTGGTGATCCTGATCATCGCCCTGTTCATTTCGGGCTGGGCGAAGGGACGTATCTCGCGGCTTGCGGCGCGGCATCGCCGCCTTGATGACACGCTTTTCGGCTTTCTGGGCAATATCGCGAAATATCTGATCCTCGCGATCGGCTTCATCTTCATTCTCAACCGCTTCGGCATCCAGACCACCTCACTGGCCGCTCTGATCGGTGCCGCCGGTCTGGCCATCGGCCTGGCGCTTCAGGGCACGCTGTCCTCGCTGGCCTCGGGGGTGATGATCATCATGTTCCGCCCCTTCCGCGTGGGCGATTACATCGCAGCGGGCAGCGAATCCGGCACCGTGACCGAGATCTCGCTGTTCTATGTCATCCTAAAAACCTATGACGGCATCCAGATCGTGGTCCCGAACTCGGATATCTGGTCGTCTTCGATCACCAATTATTCGGCCAATACCACCCGCATGATGGATCTCACCATCGGCATTTCCTATGACAGCGACATCAAACTGGCCAAGGAGATCCTGCAGAAGATCGTCGACGAAGACCCGCGCGTGCTGAAAGACCCCGCCCCGACCATCGGGGTAAAAGAGCTGGGCGACAGTTCGATCAACCTGCTGTTCCGCGCGTGGTGCAATACCGATGTCTACTGGAAATTCCGCTGGGAGCTGTTCGAATTTGTCAAAAAGGAATTTGACGCGAATGGCATCGGCATTCCCTTCCCCACCCGCGAGATCGTGTTCGACAACAAACTGGAGATGGTCAAACTGAAAGACCAAAACCCCCAAAAGCGGCTTTCCTCCGGTTTGGAAAACGGGACGGAAACCGGTGTCGGGGCGGTGACGCAGGAAGACAAATTGAAGTAAGCCGCAAATCGGCTACACTGGCGCGACACAACAGGCGGGCGGGAATTTCCTGCCCGCTTTCCAAAGGGATCACCGGATATGGCAAGCAAGCTGAACCAAGACGAACGCGCCTCTCTTCTGCCGGTTCTACAGGAGAATGGCTGGCGGACGGCCAAGCAATCGGACGCCATTCGCAAGGTCTGGAAATTCGAGAATTTCGAGCAGGCTTGGGGCTTCATGGCGCAGGCGGCGCTGCTGGCCGAGAAGATGGACCACCACCCCGACTGGCGCAATGTCTATAACGTGGTGGATGTCGAGCTTTCGACCCATTCCTGCAAAGGTCTCAGCATTCTGGATTACGAACTGGCCCGCGCGCTGGATGCCATTCCGCATAAGGGCAAGGTGCTGTTCCAGTCCCCCCTGCCCGAGCGCGAACCCGGTCAGGACGAGGTTGATGAACCCGACCCCCGCCCCGATCTGGGCACCGATCTGAGCGAGGATTTTCTGGACTAGGCAATAGGTTCGAAAACGCGCGGCAGATAGCCGGCGGGGTCGGCTCTGCCGGAACACGCGCATGTTCCGGCCCCTCGGTCGGCGGGGGGATCACGCCCCCCGCAGGTCCTCGATATAGATCCGCACGGCGTCTTGCACATGGCGGAAACGGTCGCCGCCCAAGTGTTTGCCGCCATACCAGCGGGTGACCACGATCAGATGGTTCTCCAGCCCCTCGCGTTCCAGCATCCGCAGGATCACCATGCCCGCGCCCGACTCGCCATCATCGTTTTTCACCGGCGCCTCGGGCGTCAGAAGACCCCATGTGTTATGCGTGGCCTTGGCGAATTTCTTGGTACGGCAGAGGTCCCTGATCAGCGCCTTGGCCTCGTCTTCCGAGGCGCAGGGCGCGCCGGAGACCGCATATTTCGAGCCGCGGTCGCTGATGATATTGTCGATGGTGGTCAGCTTAGCCATCCGAGGCCGCCTCCAGCTTGGCCATCGCCTCGTCATTCAGGTGCAGGTCGATCGCGTCCAGAAGGGTCTCTAGCTGCGCCATAGTCGAGGCCGAGACAATCGGCGCCGACACGCCCTCCCGCGCCATCGCCCAAGCGGTGGCCACCTGTGCCATAGGCGCACCCATGCCATCCGCCACCTCCGACAATGCCCCCAGAATGCGAAGGCCCCGCGCATCCAGATATTTCGCCGCATGGCGGGCACGGGGAATGCCGTTGAAATCGTCCGGCTTGCGGTATTTGCCAGACAGAAACCCTGCCGCCAGCGTGAAAAAGGTCACGGCCCCGAGGCCCTGCGCCTTCACCAGCGGCAGCAGGTCCTGTTCAAATCCGCTGCGCGCCGAAAGGCTGTATTCGGGCTGGACCACCTTGATCCCCGTCACATTCATCTGCCGCGCCAGAGACAGCGCCGAGGCCAGACGGTCGGGCGCGAAATTCGACGCGCCCATCGCGCGGATCTTGCCCTGAACGCGCAGCATCTCGAACGTTTCCAGAACCTCTTCCTGCGGCACATCCCCGTCATCGGCATGGGCAAAATAGAGGTCGATATAATCGGTGCGCAGACGGGTCAGCGACTCGTCAATCGCGGCCAGAATATTCTCGCGCCGCAGCCCCTTGCGCCATGACAGCTTGCCCACCTTGGTATAGATCACCACATCGTCGCGCCGCTTGCGGGCGGCCAGCCAGTCGCCGATCATCGCCTCGGACTCGCCGCCCTGCATACCCTCGCCCCAATAGGAATAGCTGTCGGCGGTATCAATCGAGGTCACCCCCGCCTCCACCAACCGGTCCAGCATGGCAAAAGAGGTCGCGCGATCTGCCGTCCAGCCCAGAACATTGCCGCAAAAGACGAAGGGAGAAACAGTCAGGCCCGATTGGCCAAGCGGTTTATGCTGCATAGTGATCCCCCTCTAGGCGCGGCACGAAAAATGGCCCCGAAGGGCCATTGGTGACGGGATTTCCCGCCCTTTTCAAGATGGGGCAATTCAGATCGCCTCAAGCATGCTCTCACCGCCCGAGATATCGCAGGTGCCTGCGTTCTCTTCCTTGTGCAGAACTTTCACCACGCCATCCACGACATACATCGCATAGCGCAGCGAGCGGTCCTTGAAACCGATGGCGGGGGCCGAGAAGTTCATCCCGATGGCGCTGGTGAAGGCGCTTTCCGCATCGGCCAGCATGGTGATGCCCGCAGCCCCCGCGCCGGTCGATTTCGACCATGCATCCACCACGAAGGGGTCGTTGACGGTGATGCAGATCACCTCGTCCACGCCCTTCTCGGCAAATTTCTCGCGGGTACGCATGAAGCTCGGGACATGGGCGGTGGTGCAGGTGCCGGTAAAGGCGCCCGGCAGACCGAAGATCACCACTTTGCGGCCTTTCATCTTGTCACCAAGGCTTACGGTTGTCGGGCCTTCGCCGCCAAGCGCCAAAAGGGTTGCCCCGGGAAGCACGTCGCCTTCACTGATCGTCATGTCGCTCTCCTGTCGCGTTGCACATGTTTGCCGGTAAGTTATAGGGTTCGGCAGCAAGAGCACCAGAGGGAAAGAGAAATGTCAGGTATCGTGATCATCGGGGCTGGACAGGCCGCAGCCTCTCTGGCGGCCAAGCTGCGGACCGAGGGCTATGAGGGCGCGGTGACGATTATCGGCGAGGAGCCTGTGGCGCCCTATCAGCGCCCGCCCCTGTCAAAGGCCTATCTGCTGGGCGAGATGCCGCTGGAGCGCCTGACCCTGAGGTCGCCGGAATTCTGGGCCGAGCAGAACATCACCCTGAAGCTGGGCACGCGGGTTGATCGCATCGACCCTGCCGCGAAACGGGTGCGTATGGCGGGCGAGGTGCTGGGCTATGACCAGCTGGCGCTCTGCACAGGCGCTGACCCGAAACGCCTCGCCCCTGCCTTGGGCGGCGATCTGGGCAATCTCTTCACCATCCGTAATCTGGCCGATATCGACGCGCTAGAGCCGCAGATGGTGGCGGGCAAGCGTCTGGTGGTGATCGGCGGCGGCTATATTGGCCTCGAGACGGCGGCAGTGGCGCGCAAGCTGGGGCTGGAGGTCACTCTGGTGCAGGCCTCCGAGCGGATCCTGCGCCGCGTGGCCTGCCGCGAGACGGCGGATGCGGTGCGCGCGCTGCATCAGGCCGAAGGGGTGACGATCCTTGAAGGCACCAGCCTGCGGGAACTGCGCGGGGATGGCGTGGTGGACAGTGTCGAGCTGGTGGATGGCACGGTTCTGCCCGCCGATCTGGTGGTGGTGGGCATCGGGGTTACCCCTGCCACGCGGCTGGCCGAAGAGGCGGGGCTGGTCTTAGGTGATGGTATCGTGACCAACAGTCAGGGCCGCACCTCGGACCCGCATATCTGGTCGGCAGGCGATTGCGCCGAGATCAACCTGAACGGCGCGCGGATGCGGCTGGAATCGGTGGGCAATGCCATTGATATGGGCGAGCTGGTGGCCTGCAATATGCTGGGCGCGGGCAAGGACTATCAGCCCAAGCCGTGGTTCTGGTCGGATATGTTTGCCTCCAAGCTGCAGATCGCGGGCTGGAATGGCGGCTATACCCGAGTGATCGCGAAGAACGTGGATGGCCAGAGCTTCTGGTATTTCCGCGACGATCAGCTGATTGCGGTGGATGCGCTGGATGCGCCAAGGGCCTATATGGTGGGCAAGCGCCTGATCGAGGCGGGGTCGGATGTGACCCCCGCCGAGGTTGAGGCGGCGGTGGACCTGAAAACATTGATGCGGCGGTAAAAGATGCGGATTATTGGTGGCGAGAAGCGTGGGCTGAAGCTGACGGATGTGGGCGAAGGCGATGCCAAGGGGCATCTGCGCCCCACAACGGACCGCGTACGCGAGTCGATTTTCAACCTGCTGGTCAATGGCACGCATGGCAATCCGATCCCCGAGGCGCGGGTGCTGGACCTGTTTGCCGGCACGGGGGCTTTGGGGCTTGAGGCGCTGTCGCGCGGGGCCAAACGTGTGGCCTTTGTGGATGAGGGCACGCCTGCACGGATTCTGCTGCGCAAGAATATCGAGCTGATGCGGGCGATGGGGGTCACCGACCTCTGGCGGCGCGATGCGACCCGCATGGGGCCCTGCCGTGGCGAGGGCTACGACCTGATCTTTCTTGATCCGCCCTATGGCATGGGACTGGGCGAGAAGGCGATTGCGTCGTGTCTGGAAAACGGCTGGATCGCGCCGGGGGCGATGGTGGTCTGGGAAGAGAATGTGGCGCCTGTGGTGCCTGCGCCGCTGGAGCAGATCGACCAGCGCAAATATGGCGATACGGTCGTGACTTTGGCCCTGATGCCGGAGGCGGACTGATGGTGAAAGCGGTTATCTTCGATTGCGACGGGGTCTTGGTGGATAGCGAGCCGATGACCTTCGATCTGCTGCAAGAGGAATTTACGGCCCATGGGTTGGAACTGACCCTGCATGAGATGGAGCGCATATTTATCGGTGGCACCATCGAGGGCTGTGCCGCGCGCGCCCGCGAGATGGGGGCCTCCCTGCCCGCCGATTGGGGGGATCATTATTATGCGGTGCTCTGCGAGAGGCTGCGCGCGGGCACGCCTTTGATGGCGGGGGTGCCGGAGCTGCTGGATCGGCTGGATGCCGAGGGCATTTCCTATGCGGTGGGGTCCAATGGTCGGCATGTGAAGATGGCCGCCACATTGGGGCAGCATCCCGAGATACGGGCCAAGCTGGAGGGGCGGTTGTTCTCCGGACAGGAGGATGTGGCGCATCCAAAGCCCGCGCCGGACCTCTATCTGCATTGCGCCGAAGCGCTGGGGGTTGCGCCTGCGGAGTGCGTCGTGATCGAGGACAGTCCAGCGGGCGCGCGGGCCGCAGTGGCGGCGGGCATGCGCTGTCTGGGCTATGCGCCGCAGGGCGATCATCCGGCCTTGGTGGCCACGGGGGCCGAGCTGTTTACCGATATGGCACAGGTCCCTGCCCTGCTTGGGCTGGGCGGATAGACCTCTGCCTCCAGGCCCGATTTGACCGGCGCCATTGAGGCCCCGGCCAAATCGGTCGGCGCATGGCGCCTCCGGCCCCGCCCGACCGGCGCAGACCGAAGGGATCGTTTCCGTGGTCGGAACCATTTTAGCGATTCCCCCGTATTGTCCATTCGCAGCCCCATTTCAGCCCAAATTCAAACCGATCTTTTGCAGGACGAAATGACTCAAGGGTTGCTGCAAATGGACCGTCTGACAGAAATGGAAGCCTTTGCCACGGTGGTGGACCAAGGTGGCTTTACCGATGCCGCCAAGAAGATGGGGATTTCCAAATCTGCCGTGTCCAAACATGTATCCGCCTTGGAGACCCGTCTGGGCGCACGGCTTCTCAACCGCACCACGCGCCGCGTCTCGCCCACCGAGATCGGCATGGCCTATTACGACCGCGCGCGACGGGTTCTGAATGATGCGGGCGAAGCCGATGCTCTGGTGACATCGATGCAGACTGCGCCTTCGGGCACGCTGCGGATTTCAGTCGCCACCGATTTCGGTGTGCATCTGCTCTCGCCGGTGCTGGGCAATTTTCTGAGTGCCTATCCGGATATCACCGTAAATATGGTGCTGAACAACCGCTATGTCGAACTGATCTCGGAGGGGTTCGATATGGCCATCCGGCTGGGCGAGATGGAAGACAGCAGCCTGCGGGCGCGCAAGCTGACGGAAACCGGGCAGAAAATCATTGCCGCCCCCGGTTATTTCCAGAAATACGGCCGCCCGTTGAAGATCGACGATCTCAACAATCACAAACTTCTGCATTATTCCAACCAGTCCACCGGAAATGTCTGGAAGATCACCGCCCCTTCGGGCGAGCGCCGTCAGGTGCGTTCGGCGGGCTGGCTGACCGTAAATGACGGGCAGTCATTGCTGCAAGCGGCCATCAGCGGTCTGGGTATCGCTTATCTTCCCTCCTTCCTATGTGCCGACGCTTTGAAAAAAGGGCTGGTCGAAGAGGCGCTCCCCGATCTGCCGGATGACCCGCTGGGGATCTATGCAATCTACCCTCCGGGTCGCTATACGCAGCCCAAAGTGCGGGCATTCATGGATTTTCTGGTCGACACCTTTCAGGATCGCGGCCCCGACAACTGGTAAGCGCCAGAGCATCTGACACAGCAGATCCACCTCGGGCTGGACGCGGAGGTGGGTTTTGCGCATGCCGTGGAGGTGCTCCGGCACACCATCCGCTGCATCGTTTCCCAACCGGACATGCCTGCCGCCCTGCCCCGCCACCTGTCGCGCGGCCTGACAAGGGCGCGGATCAGGCGGCTGTCGATCCGTCGGGGCGGCCTCGACGTGGCTCTGCGCCTCGGTCGGGCAGAACGCGTTCGTCAGGATGTAGAGCTCCGGATCAATCAGATCCGGACTCGACGGACCATATCCATAGGTCCGGAACCTAGTCGAGATGGGTCGAAGTCAGCACGACCTCCACCCGACGGTTGGCGCGCCGTCCCTCTTCCGTCAGGTTGGTGGTGATCGGTGCCAGCCAGCCTGCGCCTTGGGCGTCGATCCGTTCGGGGGCGATACCGTAATCACTGATCAGACGCGCCCGAACGGCTGCGGCACGGCGTTTGGACAGGTCGATATTGCCCTCCAGCGCGCCTTCCATATCGGTATGCCCCACCAGAGCGATTGTCGCATCGGGTGCGGAGGCCAGATAATCGGCCAGCGCCGCAAGACTGTCATAGCTGCCCGGCTTCAGCTTGTCCGAGCCGCTATCGAAATCGAGCCCGCCCAGAATGCCGTGCCCCTCGGTTTGCAACAACGTCCCGATAGGACGCTTTTCGGCACCGGTGCTGGCCCCAGTGGTGATCTGCAACGGGTTATCGGGGCGGGCGGCATCCACAATGCCCGCGCTTAGCGTGGTCAGGTTCACAAAACCGGAATTGGAGGAACGGCTCACCGTCAATGCCAGATATTCCGGCCCCTTACGGGCGGCCAGATACAGGAAATCACCCAGATCGATATGCATACCCGGCTCGGGCAGGAGATCCAGCTGATACCGGAAATCGAACCCGCCGCAGGCATCCGTGGCACAATCATACAGCACCGTGTAGCCCGCATCCTCAATCTGCGCCCGTAGCGGAGCCAGAATTTGCAAGGTGGTCTGCTGATTGCCACGCAGACGCCATGCCGTATCGATCCGCGTGCCCTCGAGCGCGCGGGAAGGCGCGCGCGACTTGACCGTCCACGGGCCGGTCAGCAGGCTGTAATCGGTGGCGGGATTACTGTCAGAAGCGCTGATCGAGGCATCCTCGGGCAGATCGAGCTGGATCGGCGCAGCAACCGCCACCGAGCCACCAAAGACACAGCCAAGAACAAGGGCAAAGCGCAGAAGGGTCATGAAACGTCCAAACGGTAATGATAACGGCCCTGTTCTATCATACCCAAGCGAGTATAAAGCGCAATGGCCCCTTCGTTCGAGGCCCGCACAACAAGCCACAGATGCGACGCCCCTTGAGCGGTGGCCCAGCGGGCGGCTTCGCCCATGATATGGCGCGCCACCCCGCGGCGCCGGAAGGCAGGGCGCGTATTGACCGCATGGATCATCGCATCGCTCCCCGCGCAGGCGACAAAAGCTGCCCCCGCCGCGCGGTCACCATCGCGGCCCAAGATCACACAGGCAGGGCCTTTCACCCGAGCCATCACCGCCTGACGGGCAGCATTGATGCCATCTTCCTCGAAGATTTCGCGGGTGATGGCCAGAGGCGGCCAGTGACTGAAGGCCGAAAGCGCGTGCGGGCTGTCAAAGGCCGCACAGGGCGCGCAAAACACCACGGTCGGATCAAGCACCTGAAACCCGCGTGCGGCCAGTGCCTGATCCAGATCTTCCTGACCGTCACGGATCTGGAATTTCACCGGCTGGCCCAAGGCGTGATGGCCGGCGATGGCTGCCTCGATATCCGCCTCGGGCAAAGCCACATCCAAAGAGGCAGACCCCACGCGGCTGCCCCCGCCCTGCCCCTCGCGCAGTGTAAAGCCCCCCACCTGCCGGAAGGATGCCGCAGGCCACGTGCGGTCGATCACCTCATAGAAATCGGCATCCGACATCATTGGCCCTCGGGAAAAGCGGCTTTGAGTGCCGCGAATGCCGCCTCGAGCCGCGCCTCATCCTGCCCGCGCACCACAAGGTTCACGCCGTAATTCCCGTCGGTGACAAAGGGATAGGACCCGAAGGACAGATCCTCATAGGTCTGGGCCAGATCGCGCAGCGGCTCGGCAATCTCGGATTCAGGGCGCGGCACCCGCAGGCTGCGCGACAGAACCGGCGCGCCGCCCGTAAACGTCGGCAGCACGCTTGCCACCATCGCCTGAAACACATTGGGCACGCCCGCCATCACATGCACATTGCCCATGGTAAATCCGGGCGCGACAGAGACAGGGTTGTCGATCAGCGTGGCCCCTTCGGGGATGCGCGCCATCCGCATCCGCGCGGGCGTGAACTCGGCCCCGCGTGCGGCATAATGCGCCGCCAGCAGCGCCTTGGCATCCTCGCGCACATCCACTTTCGCGCCAAAGGCCGCCCCTACCGCATCGGCGGTGATGTCATCATGGGTCGGCCCGATCCCGCCCGAGGTAAACAGCGTGTCATAGGCCGCTGACAGCGCATGGATCGCGCTGACGATCTGGTCCTGATCATCCGCAACAATCCGCACCTCCTTCAGGTCGATCCCCGCCTTGGTCAGCTCGCCCGCAAGATAATAGGCATTGCCCTCGCGGGTGCGCCCCGACAGGATTTCGTCACCGATGATCAGGATCGCGGCAGTAGGATTGGACATGGGTTTATCTCCTTTGCACATAGGTATAGGCCGGGTTGCGAGGGGCGGAAAGCCCAAGCCCTAGTCATTGCCCGCTTTTGTGATTAACTAGGGGGTAAGCGAATGAAGGAGAAAGCCGGTGGATGAAGCCCAAGGCCGCGTGACGAAAGACGGGATCCGCATCTATAATACCGAAGAGGACTTCGACGGCATCCGAGCCGCCTGTGCCGTGACCTCGCAGATCCTCGACGAGGTGGCAGACCATGTCCGCCCCGGCATCACCACGATGGATCTGGAGACCTTCATCCGCAAACGGGTCGAAGAGCTTGGCACCATCTCGGCCACCATCGGCTATCGCGGCTACCAGCATGCCTCCTGCATCTCGGTCAACCATGTGGTCTGCCACGGCATTCCGGGCGATAAGGTGATCAAGGATGGCGACATCCTGAACATCGACATCACCGTCATCAAGGATGGCTGGTTCGGCGACAGCTCGCGCATGTATGTGGCGGGCAATCTGACCCGCAAAGCCGAGCGCCTGATTCAGGTCACCTATGACGCGCTGATGATCGGCATCGATCAGGTCAAACCCGGCAATACCTTCGGCGATATCGGCCATGCGATCCAGAAATATGTCGAGTCCAACCGCATGAGCGTCGTGCGCGACTTCTGCGGCCACGGCGTGGGCCGCGTCTTCCACGCCCCGCCAAATGTGCTGCACTACGGCCGCGCGGGCGCAGGCGCGGTGCTGGAAGAAGGCATGATCTTCACGATCGAGCCGATGGTCAATCTGGGCCGCCCCGACACCAAGGTGCTGGCCGATGACTGGACGGCCGTCACCCGCGACAAATCGCTCTCGGCGCAATTCGAACATTGCGTGGGCGTCACGGCAGATGGCTGCGAGATCTTCACCCTCAGCGCCAAGAACCGCTTCCACCCGACATGGGGCTGAACGGGGGGCTAAACGGGTGGATAACGCGCCCGGAAGGCCGCGCGCGGCCTGACCGATTTTGACGGGGTCTCGATGGCCCCGTTAAAATCGGCCCCGCCTCAGATTTCTTCCACCATCGACACCCCGCGCAAGGACCGGATCGCCCCTTTGATCTGCGGGTTCACCGGAAAATCGCGCCCCGTCGCCAATTCATAGCGACAGTTCTTCTCGGCATCGAACACCGTGAAACTGATCGGCCCGCGCGAGCGCACCTTGCCCTCTTCCTCCAGCCGCCCCAAGAGCGACGCAATCGACGGCACGGCTTCCGGTGTTTCCACGTGAATCATCAACCCCGTGCCACCGGCATCGGCGACCATCGTATCCACAGGGCTGGCCGAACCGGCGACCATCCGCACCGACTCGCCATCCACCTCGACCTTGACGTTCAGCACCAGAAGCCGCCCCGTCTCCAGCACCGCGCGTGACGCCTCCAGCGCCTCGGACCAGAAGGCCACCTCGTAAGGCCCCGAGGCATCCGACAGCGCGACAAAGGCAAAGCGGTTCCCCTTGGCCGATTTCTTCTCGCGCACCGAAGCCACCTCGCCCGCGATCTTCGCCGCAAAGGGGCCGTTCAGCGCCTTGGCGTGGATCTCGTCGAGCGTCATCACCTTCTTGCGCTTGAGCGCGGGCATATAGTCTTCCAGCGGATGGCCCGAGAGATAGAAGCCGATGGCCTTATGCTCTTCGGCCAGCTTCTCGCCCGGCAACCAGTCATCGGTATCGGCCATGCGCGGCGGCGGCAGATCATCGCCCGCATCGCCAAACAAAGACACCTGCGCCGAATTCTTCGCCTCGATCACCGCCCCCGACCATGCCACCAGACTGTCCAGCGACTGGAACACCCGCTTGCGGTTCGGGTCCAACTGGTCAAAGGCCCCCGCCCGCGCCAGCATCTCCAATGGCCGCTTGCCAACCCGCTTCAGATCAACACGGCGGGCGAAATCAAAGAGATCACGGAAGGGCTTATCGCGCCCCTCCACCTGACGCGCCCTGACGATCATCTCCATCGCCTCGACACCCACATTCTTCAGCGCGCCCAATGCGTAAACCAGCTTCTGGTCCACCACATCAAAGGTCGCCAAAGAGCGGTTCACACAGGGCGGCACGATCTCGGCACCCAAGCCCTTCTTGACCTCCTGCGCATAGATCGCAAGCTTCTCGGTCAGATGGATATCGCAATTCATCACCCCGCCCATGAACTCGACAGGATGGTTGGCCTTCAGCCAAGCGGTGTAATAGCTGACCACCGCATAGGCCGCGGCGTGGGATTTGTTGAAGCCGTAATTGGCGAATTTCTCCAGAAGGTCGAAAACCTCCGAGGCCTTCTTCTTGTCGACCCCGTTCTTCGCCGCCCCCGATTCAAATTTCGGGCGCTCGGCATCCATCGCCTCCTTGATCTTCTTACCCATCGCGCGGCGCAGAAGGTCGGCCCCGCCCAGCGTATAGCCCGCCATCTCCTGCGCGATCTGCATCACCTGTTCCTGATAGACGATGATGCCTTGGGTCTCGGCCAGAATATGGTCGATGGTCTTATGCACGGATTCCAACGGCTTGCGCCCGTGTTTCACATCGCAATAGGTCGGGATATTCTCCATCGGGCCCGGGCGATACAAAGCCACCAGCGCCACGATATCCTCGATACAGGTGGGTTTCATCTGGCGCAGCGCCGATTTCATCCCCTCGGATTCCACCTGAAACACCGCAACCGTATGCGCGCTGGAGTAAAGATCATAGGTCTTCTGATCATCCAGCGGGATAAGGTTGATCTGGTTCTCGCCCCCCGCAGCCGGTTCATAAAGCTGGTTGCCATGCGCATCCACATGGAGCGGCCTGCCCGATTTGAAGATCAGGTTCATCGCCGATTGCACGACGGTCAGTGTCTTCAGACCCAGAAAGTCGAATTTCACCAGACCCGCGCTTTCAACCCATTTCATATTGAACTGGGTCGCCGGCATGTCGGATCGCGGATCCTGATAGAGCGGCACCAGATGGTCCAGCGGACGGTCGCCAATCACCACCCCTGCCGCGTGGGTCGAGGCATTGCGCAGCAATCCTTCCACCTGCTGGGCATATTTCAACAACCGTGCCACGACCTCTTCGTTCTTTGCCGCCTCGCGCAGACGCGGCTCATCGGCCAGCGCCTTCTCGATCGAGACGGGCTTCACCCCCTCGACGGGGATCATCTTGGAAAGCCGGTCCACCTGCCCGAAGGACATCTGCAACACCCGCCCCACATCGCGCACGGCGGCCTTCGACAGAAGCGCACCGAAGGTGATGATCTGGCCCACCTTCTCGCGCCCGTATTTCTGCTGCACATATTTGATCACCTCTTCGCGGCGATCCATGCAGAAGTCGATATCGAAGTCCGGCATCGAGACCCGCTCGGGGTTCAGGAAGCGTTCGAACAGCAGCGAATAGCGCAAGGGATCAAGGTCGGTAATGGTCAGCGCATAGGCCACAAGCGAACCTGCCCCCGACCCCCGCCCCGGCCCCACCGGAATATCATGCGCCTTCGCCCATTTGATAAAGTCGGCCACAATCAGGAAGTAGCCCGGAAATCCCATCTGTTCGATGATCCCAAGCTCGAATTTCAGCCGCGCCTCATAGTCCTCGACAGGGGACGCCGCCTCGATCACCTCAAGCCGGTTGCGCAGGCCCTCCCACGCCTGACGGCGCAATTCCTCGACCTCGTCATCGGCGAATTTGGGCAGGATCGGGTCAATCTTCGAGGCCCCATAAGCACAGCGCCGCGCGATCTCGACGGTATTCTCCAAAGCCTCCGGCAGATCGGAAAACAGCGCCACCATCTCGGCTTCGGATTTGAAATAATGCTGGGGCGTCAAACGGCGGCGCGGCTCGATCTGGTCGACATAGGCCCCCTCCGCAATGCAGATCAGCGCATCATGCGCCTCGTACATCTCGGCCTTGGGAAAATAGACATCATTGGTGGCCACCAGCGGCAGACCCATCTCATAGGCCATTTCGACAAAGCCGCGCTCGGTCAGACGTTCGGCTTCGGTATTGCGCCCATCCTCGCCCGGATGACGCTGCAATTCGACATAGAGACGGTCGGGATAAATCGCGGCCAGACGCTCCATCAGCGCCCGCGCCCGATCCGGCTGGCCATTCTGCAAGAACTTGCCCACAGGCCCCTCCGCACCGCCGCTCAGACAGATGATCCCCTCGGAATGCGCCGCAAGCTGCTCGGTGGTGACCTGCACCAGATCGCCATTCTTGCCCACATAGAGGCAGGTCGACAGCTCCATCAGGTTCTCGTAACCCGTCTCGTTCTGGGCCAGAAGCACCACTGGCGCCGGCAGCCGGATCTTTTCACCCGGTCGCGCCGGATCATAGGCCACAGACACCTGACAGCCCAGAATAGGCTGCAATCCCGCCCCCTTCGAATTGACCGAAAACTCCAAAGCGGAAAACATCGCATTGGTGTCGGTGACGGCAACGGCGGGCATATTGGCCGCGTCACACATCTTGATCAGCTTCTTGACGGGCACAGCCCCCTCAAGCAGCGAATATTCGGTATGGACGCGCAGGTGAATGAATCGAGGCTCTGTCATACCCGCCAATCTACGCGCGCAAACCACCCGCGAAAAGCCTGATCGCACGAACAGCCTGTCAAATTTCCTCCCGCCACATCACAAGCTCCGCTTTTTCCGATTGACCGCTTTTCATACAGGTCGCACAATTTACAGGCACGTTACCCGCCGCCCCGCCGCCAGATTCCGGTTCAGCCTTGCATCATCTCCACCCGATACGCTTTTCTGGGCTTGGGGTTCTGCCAGACAGAGCCGCGCCTCCGTTCTACGCCACATCGGGCGGGGTCGCACTTCACAGCTGTACCGTGGCGAAAGTCTTCTCATGGAAATTACGTTTCTTCTCAACGGAGAAACCCGCCGCGTTGCCCTAAGCGACCCGACGCAATCGGTCCTCGACTGGCTGCGCGCCGAAGGCCTCACCGGAACAAAAGAAGGCTGCAACGAAGGCGATTGCGGCGCCTGCACGGTCATCCTCACCGATGCCGCAGGCTCCAGACCGCTCAACGCCTGTATCCTGATGATGCCGCAGCTTCATGGCCGCGCCCTGCGCACGGTCGAAGGCATCAGCGGCCCAAAAGGCCAGTGCCACCCCGTGCAGGACAGCATGATCACCCATCACGGCAGCCAATGCGGCTTCTGCACACCGGGCATCATCGCCTCGCTGGCCTGCGCCCACCAGAACGACCAGACCGACCACGACGACCTCCTCGCAGGGAACCTCTGCCGCTGCACCGGCTACGCCCCGATCATCCGCGCAGCCAAAGCCGCCAGCCAAAGCCCGAAACCCGACTGGATGGACAGCCCCCTCCAGCTGCCGGAAATATCCTCGGAGGGTGAATGGTCCGCAGGACCAGAGGGAGGCAGACAGCCTCCCTTCCTCCCCCGCTCCACAAAAGATCTGGCCGAATGGTATCTTGCCCACCCGCAGGCCACGCTGATCGGCGGCGCCACCGATGTCGGGCTCTGGGTCACCAAGAAACTGCAAGACCTGCCCCTCGTGGCCTTCCTCGGCCAATGCGAAGACCTCGCCCAGATCAAGGAAACCGACACCCATCTCACCGTGGGCGCCGCCACCACAATCGCCGCCCTGCGCCGCGCGGTCACACCGCATCTGCCCAGTTTCGCCGAGCTCCTGCGCCGCTTCGCCTCCGAACAGGTGCGTCAGGCGGCCACCTTGGGCGGCAATATCGCCAATGGCTCGCCCATCGGCGACACGCCCCCCGCTCTCATCGCCCTTGGCGCGACGCTGACCCTGCGCCAAGGCGACGACCGCCGCGAGATGCCGCTTGAGGACTTCTTCCTCGATTACGGCAAACAGGACCGCCGCGCGGGCGAATTCGTCGAAAGCCTCACCTTCCCGAAATCCGCCCCGCAGTTCCGCGCCTATAAGCTGTCGAAACGCTTCGATCAGGATATCTCCGCCGTCTGCGCCGCCTTCAACCTGACCCTTGACGGGACCACCATCACGTCAGCCCGCGTGGCTTTCGGCGGCATGGCAGGCACCCCCAAACGCGCCAGCGGCTTCGAGGCGCTCTTGACCGGCAAGCCCCTGTCGGATGAGACCTTCCGCGCGGCGCTCCCCGCGCTTGGCCTCGACTTCCAGCCAATGTCCGATATGCGCGCCTCAGCGCATTACCGCCTGAAAGCCGCCGAAGGGCTGGCGCTGCGCTATCTGGCCGATCTCACGGGCCAGCACAGCTCTATTCTGGAGGTCCAGCCATGAGCGTCGCCAAACCGCTGCCCCATGACTCCGCCCACCTTCATGTGACCGGACAGGCACGCTATCTCGATGACCTGCCCGAACCGAAAGGCTGCCTGCATCTGGCCTTCGGTCTTTCAACCGAGGCCAGCGCCGAGATCACCGAGATCGACCTCACCGAAGTCCGGGCCTGCGAGGGCGTCATCACGGTCCTCACCGCCGCCGATATTCCGGGCGAGAATGACGCCTCCACCAACCGCGGCTGGCACGAGCCTCTGCTGGCCGAGGGTGAGGTCCATTACCTAGGCCAGCCCGTCTTCATCGTCGTCGCCACCTCGCACCGTCTCGCGCGTATCGCCGCCCGCCGCGCCCGCATCACCTATGCGCCCCGTACGCCGATCCTGACCATCGACCAAGCCATCGCCCGTGAAAGCTGGTATGAGGGCGGGCCGATCATCTGGGAAAACACCGACCCGACCGAGGCTTTGGCACAGGCGGCTTTCACCGCCCATGGAAGTATCGAGATCGGCGGTCAGGAGCATTTCTACCTCGAAGGCCAAGCCGCCATGGCCGAGCCGCAGGATCAGGGGATGATCCTGCGCGTCTCGAGCCAGCACCCGACCGAGGTGCAGCATAAGGTGGCCGAGGCCCTAGGCCTGCATATGCATGACGTACGCATAGAGATGCGGCGTATGGGCGGAGGGTTCGGCGGCAAGGAAAGCCAAAGCAACCAGCCCGCCATCGCCTGCGCCGTGGCCGCCCATGTTACGGGGCGCGCCTGCAAGATGCGCTATGACCGCGATGACGATATGACCATCACCGGCAAGCGCCATGACTTCCGCGTGGACTACCAGATCGGAGCGGATGCCGATGGCCGCATTACCGGCGCGATCTTGCGCCAGTTCGCCCGCTGTGGTTGGTCGATGGATCTGTCGCTGCCGGTCTGCGACCGCGCCATGCTGCATGCCGATGCCGCCTATCACATCCCCGCGCTGCGCGTCGAAAGCCTGCGTCTGCGCACCAATACCCAATCCAACACGGCCTATCGCGGCTTTGGCGGCCCGCAAGGTATTCTGGGCACCGAAGCCGCCATCGAGCATCTGGCGCAGGTGATGGGCCTTGACCCGCTGGAATTACGGCGGCGCAATTACTACCCCGAGATGGGCCAAGACCCCGCCCCCACCCATTACGGCCAGCCCGTTGAGGATAGCATCCTGCAGGCGCTGACCGACAGTCTGACCACCCGCGCCGATTTCGCCGCCCGTCAGAAAGCGGTGGCCGAATGGAACGCCGCCAATCCGGTGCTGAAAAAGGGTATCGCGCTGGCGCCTGTGAAATTCGGGATCTCCTTCACGCTCAGCCATCTCAATCAGGCGGGCGCTTTGGTGCATGTCTATCAGGATGGCACGGTGCGGCTGAACCATGGCGGCACCGAGATGGGTCAGGGTCTGCATATCAAGGTCTGTCAGGTGGCGGCCAAGGTCTTCGGCCTGCCGCTCAGCCAGATCCGCATCTCGGCCACCGATACCGATAAGGTGCCCAATACCTCGGCCACGGCGGCAAGCTCGGGGGCCGATCTGAACGGTATGGCGGTGAAAGCGGCCTGCGACACGATCCGCGACCGGATTGCGGGCTTTCTGGCCCAGCGCGAGGGCTGCCCGCCTGATGCGGTGCGTTTTGAGGATGGCTTTATCACCGCTGGCGCCTATCGCGGCACCTTTGCCGAAGCGATCACCGCCGCCTATGAGGCGCGGATCAGCCTGTCCTCGACGGGCTATTACGCCACCCCCGAAATCTCTTGGGACCGGACAACGGGCACCGGCCACCCCTTCTATTACTTCGCCTATGGCGTCTCGATTGCCGAGGTGGTGATCGACCGCCATACCGGCGAGAACCGCATCCTGCGCGCCGATATCCTGCATGATGCGGGCGCCTCGCTGAACCCCGCGATTGACCAAGGTCAGGTCGAGGGCGGTTTCGTACAAGGCGCGGGCTGGCTGACGACCGAGGAACTGGTCTGGGATGACAAAGGCGCTTTGCGCACCCATGCGCCCTCGACCTATAAGATCCCCGCCTGCTCGGACAGACCGCGGATTTTCAACGTGGATCTGTGGGACCAGCCCAACCGGAAGGAAACGATCTACCGGTCCAAAGCTGTGGGCGAGCCGCCCTTTGTCCATGGCAATGCGGTGTTCTTCGCGCTGCAAAATGCGGTGGCCGCCTGTGGTCCGAACTGGCCTGCCCTGCGCGCGCCTGCCACCCCCGAGGCCATTTTAGAGGCCATCGCACGGGCCGAGGGCGCGGCATGAGCTTTGACCCCGCCCGCCTGCGTCATGCAGCCCCCTTCACCCGCGTCCTTGTGGCAGGGGTGAAGGGATCCACCCCGCGCGAGACAGGCGCCGAGATGCTGGTCTTTGCAGACCGCATCCAAGGCACCATTGGCGGCGGCGCGCTGGAATATAGTGCCATCCAGGAGGCCCGCGCAGGCCGGACGGGCCGCCAGACCATCCCGCTTGGGCCTGCTATGAACCAATGCTGCGGCGGTGCGGTGACCTTGGCCTATGAGGCGATCACCCCGCAGGATATGGCGCATGAGTTCGGGGCGCTTCATGCCCGCCCCTTGGACGGGCCTGCCGAGATGCCGCTGTCGGTCCATCGCGCGCTGGCGCGTTACCGCGACCGTGGACAGCTGCCACAGCTTCTGATTGACGGCTGGCTGGTGGAACCCGTGGCGCCTCCGGCCTTGCCGCTATGGATCTGGGGCGCGGGCCATGTGGGGCGTGCGATTGCCACGACCCTTACGCCCTTCCCAGACTACGCGATCCATCTGGCCGATACCGATGCGGAGCGCTTCCCCGAGGTGCTGCCGCAGGGTGTCACACCGTTGATCGCCGCAAACCCCGCCGATCTGGTGCCTCTCGCGCCGCCCCATGCGCATCACTATGTGCTGACCTATTCCCATGCGCTGGATCTGGAGTTGTGCCACCGCCTGCTGACCCATGGGTTCGGCCATCTGGGGCTGATTGGCTCTGACACCAAATGGGCGCGGTTCCGCAACCGCCTGCGGGATTTGGGCCACAGCCCAGAGAAAATCGGGCAAATACAATGCCCCATCGGGGACCCGAGCCTTGGCAAACACCCGCAGGCCATTGCGATAGGGGTGGCCGCCGGAGTATTGAGACAAAAGACGACCACCCGGTCAAAACCCGACAGTCAGGACGCAAGAGAAGCATGAGCGATCCCCTATTGAAACTTGAGGGCCTGACCAAGGCCTATCCGGGCGTGATCGCCAATAGCGATGTCGGCTTCGAGATCGGTCAGGGCGAGATCCATGCGCTTCTGGGCGAGAATGGCGCGGGCAAATCGACGCTGGTCAAGATGATCTACGGGCTGGTGAAGCCTGACGCGGGCCGGATGACCTTCCGCGGACAGGCCTATGCGCCCCCCGAGCCTCGGGCGGCGCGGGCAAGCGGTGTGGCGATGGTGTTCCAGCATTTCTCTCTGTTTGACGCGCTGAATGTGGCGGAAAACGTGGCCTTGGGGATGGAGAACCCGCCCCCCATGCGCCAGCTCGCCCGCCGTATCCGCGAGATTTCCACCCAATACGGGCTGCCCTTGGACCCTGCCCGCCTTGTGGCCGATCTTTCGGCAGGCGAACGCCAGCGGGTGGAGATCGTGCGCTGTCTGCTGCAGGATCCAAAGCTGCTGATCATGGACGAGCCGACCTCGGTGCTGACCCCGCAGGAGGTCGAGATCCTGTTCCGCACCCTGCGCCAACTGGCTGCCGAGGGCACGGCGATCCTGTATATCAGCCACAAGCTGGAGGAGATCCGCTCGCTTTGCGACCGTGCGACCATCCTGCGCGGCGGCAAAGTGGTAGGTGATGCGATCCCGCGCGAGAAATCCGCCCGCGAACTGGCCGAGATGATGGTGGGCGCCGAGCTGAAGGTGACCGACAGAGAGGGCCGGACCCTTGGCGATGTGGTGCTTGAGGTGCAACGCCTCAGCCTGCCGCCGCAATCGCAATTCGGGGTGTCGCTGAAGGATGTGGCTCTGCGGCTGCGCGCAGGCGAGGTGCTGGGCATCGGTGGTGTGGCGGGCAACGGGCAGGAAGAACTGCTGGCCACGCTGGCGGGCGAGCGCCCCTCGGCTGCGGGCAGCGTGGTGCTGGCGGGGCGCGATGTCTCGGGGCTTGGTCCCAATGAGCGCCGCGCCTATGGCCTTTTGACCGCCCCCGAGGAACGTCTGGGCCATGCCGCCGTCCCCGCCATGAGCCTGACCGAAAACACCCTGCTGACCGGCACCATCCGGCGGCCCTTGGCCAAGGGCGGCATGGTCGATATAGCCGCCGCCCGCGCCTTCGCCGAAGAGATCATCACCGCGTTTGATGTGCGCACTCCGGGGCCGCATGTGGCCGCGCGTGCGCTCTCTGGCGGCAACCTGCAGAAATTCGTGGTCGGGCGCGAGGTGCTGCAAGAGCCTGTCGTTCTGGTGGTCAACCAGCCCACTTGGGGGGTGGATGCGCTGGCGGCGGCCTCGATCCGGCAGGCGCTGCTGGATGTGGCGGCCAAGGGCGGCGCGGTCATCGTGATTTCTCAGGATCTGGACGAGTTGATGGAAGTTTCCGACCATTTTGCCGCACTGAACGCGGGCTCTCTGTCGCCGCCGCGCCCAACCAAAGGGCTGAGCATCGAGGAAATCGGCCTGATGCTGGGCGGCGCGCATGGAATGGGTGATGCCGCGCCAGATAGGGTAGCGGAGGCAGACGCATGATCACTCTGGTGCGCCGCCCGACGCCTTCGCGCCACTGGGCGTGGTCCACGCCGCTCCTTGCGGTCCTTGCCACCATTCTGGCGGGAGGGATGCTCTTTGCCCTGCTGGGCAAGGACCCGTTTGATGCGATCAAGGCGATCTTCTGGGACCCGATCCTTGGCCAGAACGCTTTTTACTACCGAAGCCAGCTTCTGGTGAAAGCCGCCCCCCTGATCCTGATCGCCGCAGGGCTCGCCGTGGGCTTCCGCGCCGGTATCTGGAATATCGGGGCCGAGGGACAGTATATCATCGGCGCCATCGCGGGCGCTTGGCTGGCGCTGCATATCTATCCTGCCGAGGCCGCGTGGCTGTTTCCCGCGATGATCGTGCTGGGCGCGCTTGGCGGGCTGGTCTGGGGGCTGATCCCCGCACTGCTGAAGGTCTGGTTTGGCGTCAACGAGATCCTCGTGTCGCTGATGCTGGTCTATGTGGCGGAGAACCTGCTGGCCTATATGGCGTTCGGCCCGCTGAAAAACCCCGAAGGGTTTGGCATGCCCGGATCGCGCAACCTCCAGCAATACCCTTCGGCCTTCAATGGCGAGCTGATCGCAGGCACGGGGGCGCATTGGGGCGTGGTGGCCGCGCTGATTGCAGTGATCTTCACCTATATCCTGATGCACCGCCATATCGCGGGCTTTCGTATCCGCGTGGCGGGCGAGGCCCCGCGGGCGGCGCGTTTTGCGGGCGTCGTGCCGGCACGGCTGGCGATCTTCTGCCTGTGCCTGTCGGGCGCGTTTGCGGGTATGGCGGGGCTGTTCGAGGTGGCTGGCCCCTCGGGACGGATCAGCGACAGCTTCAACGCGGGCTATGGCTTCACCGCCATCATCGTGGCCTTTCTGGGCCGCCTGCATCCGGTGGGCATCCTTCTGGCGGGGCTGTTGATGGCGCTGACCTATATCGGCGGCGATGTCGCACAGCAGATGCTGCAACTGCCACCCTCGGCCATTCAGGTCTTTCAGGGGATGCTGCTGTTTTTCCTGCTGGGGTTCGACGTGCTGACGAATTACCGTATCACCTTCGGGAGGCGCCCATGAGCCGCCGCCTGCCTTCGCTCCACCGGCCCATTCTTGCCCTGATGGGGTTTCTGGCTGGCTTGGGCGGCTATTACGTGCTGATCTGGACCACCACCGCCATCCTCTACGTGCCACTGGCAATCGGGCTTCTGGCGATGTGGGAAATGACGCGGCGGATCTCGGAATTTGCCCGCCGCAGGGTTCTGCCCAAGGACTGGGCCGATGACGAGATCCCCCCCGAAGACGATACGATCCATGCCAGACGTGCGGTGCGGTCCCTGCGCAGGTCGCGCCCCGATATGGTCGTTTTCGCGCTGGCCTGTGTGATCGGTCTCGGGCTGGCCTATCTGTTCTGGGGGCCACTTCCCGGCCTCGAGCCCCCCCGCACAAGCTATGGAGTCGTCAAATGATCGGCGGTATCGATATTGTCACTCTGATCGCCATGCTGATGACCGCCTCGACGCCGGTCCTGCTGGCGGCCACGGGCGAGTTGGTGGTGGAACGCTCGGGCGTGCTGAACCTCGGGGTCGAAGGCATGATGATCATGGGGGCCATCGGCGGTTTTGCCGCTGCGGTGGCCACGGGAAGTCCGGTGGCGGGGTTTGCGGCGGCGGCGTTATCGGGCGTGGTGATGGCGCTGCTTTTCGGGCTGTTGACGCAGATCTTCCTGTCAAACCAGGTGGCGACGGGGCTGGCGCTGACGCTCTTCGGGCTGGGGCTCTCGGCGCTTTTGGGCAAATCCTTCGAAGGCGTGCGCCCGCCCGCGACCGGCAAGATCGACTTCGGGCCGCTAAGCGATCTGCCGGTGCTGGGCCGCATCCTGTTTTCACATGACTGGGTGGTCTATCTGTCGCTGGCCCTTTGCGCCGCCACTTGGGCCTTTCTGAAATTCACCCGCGCGGGGCTGATCCTGAAAGCCGTGGGCGAAAACCATGACGCCGCCCATGCGCTTGGCTACCGCGTTATCGCGATGCGCTTTGCCGCGCTGGCCTTTGGCGGCGCGCTGGCGGGGATCGGGGGCGCCTATCTCAGCCTCGTGCGGGTGCCGCAATGGACCGAGGGCATGACCGCAGGCGCGGGCTGGATCGCGCTGGCCATCGTGGTCTTTGCCTCATGGCGCCCCGAACGCGCGTTGATCGGATCTTATCTTTTCGGGGGCATTACGGCGCTACAACTCCAGCTACAGGCGGCAGGCTATTCCATTCCGGTACATCTGCTGTCGATGGCCCCCTATCTCGTCACGATCGTGGCGCTCGTCCTTTTGTCGATGACCCACCGGCATGGCGCACAGGCCGGACCGGGAAGTCTCGGAAAATCCTTCCATGCCTCTCGTTGAGGGGCTAGTCTCGGGGTGCATAAAGATGCCCGCAATCCAAGGGGAACCTTCCATGAAACGCAGAACTTTCCTTGCCTCCTCGGCTGCTATGGCCGGCATTGCCGCCACCGGCGCACCGGCTTTCGCACAGGACGATCCGCTGAAGATCGGCTTCATCTATGTCGGCCCCGTGGGCGATATGGGCTGGTCCTACCAGCATGATCAGGGCCGTCAGGCGATCGAGGCCGAATATGGCGACAAGATCCAGACCAAGTTCATTGAATCGGTTCCCGAAGGCCCCGATGCCGAGCGCGCGCTGACCTCTCTGGCGCTGGAAGGCCATGAGCTGATCTTTGCGACCTCTTTCGGCTATATGGATTCCGTGATCAACGTTGCGGCCAAATTCCCGAATGTGAAATTCGAGCATTGCACGGGCTACAAACGCGCCGAGAATGTCGGCACCTATGATGCACGCTTCTATCAGGGTCGCGCCATTCAGGGCACCATCGCAGGGCGCATGACCAAGTCGAACAAGATCGGCTATATCGGCTCCTTCCCGATCCCTGAAGTGATCCAAGGGATCAATGCGGCCTATATCCACGCCAAGAAGGTCAATCCTGATGTGCAGATCTCGGTGGTCTGGGCCTATACATGGTTCGACCCCGCCAAAGAGGCCGATGCCGCAGCTGCCCTGATCGCCGATGGTGTCGATGTGATCTTGCAGCATACCGATTCCACCGCGCCGCAGGCCAAGGCGCAGGAAGCCGGCAATGTGATCACTTTCGGGCAGGCCTCGGATATGTCGAACTTCGCGCCCAAACCGCGCGTCAGCTCGACCATCGACAACTGGGCCCCCTATTACAAAGGGCGCGTTGCGGCGGCTCTGGAAGGGTCGTGGAAGGCCGATGCCACTTGGGGCGGTATCGACAGCGGCATGGTGAAGATCGGTGAAATCACCGATGCGGTGCCCGCCGAAGTCAAGCAGGAGGCCGAGGCGCTGATCGAGGCGATCCGTTCGGGCAGCTACCACCCCTTCACCGGCCCGTTGAAAAAACAGGACGGTTCGGACTGGCTCGCCGAGGGCGAAGTGGCGGATGATGCAACGCTGGCCGGGCTGAATTTCTATGTCGAGGGGATTTCCGCCGAAATCCCCGGCTAAGACCTAACCCCTTGGAATGTGGGAAGGGCACCGCCACTGGTGCCCTTTTTCACAACCGGATCCGGGCAGTTCTCGCGGCTGCGACGAATAAGATCAGGAACATTTATCGGACCGGCTTGGTTATCCACCTGAAAAGACACCCCGCCGTTATCGGGGGTCGCTCAGGAGGAATGATGAAGAGTAAACTTCGTAACACGACCGCCCTCATTGCCGCGCTGGCCACTTTGGCCCCCAGTCTGACGGTCGCGCAAACCATCCCAGCGGTGCCGAAACAGGCCCAGTCCGAAGACCGTCCCGATACGGATCGCGGCAAGATGTCCTCGGGCAAAGAGGACACCGGCCCCAGTCAGGCCCGCGCGACTACCTGTATCGAGACCCAAAGCAAAAACGGCGTCTCCGCCAAGGCCGCAGCAGAGCTGTGCGAGGGCATGACCGCCGCAAGCCCCAATTCCCAGGCCGAAAAGCGCAGCGAGGCGGCGCAATCCGCGCAAGCGCGTGCACAGGCGGATGCACAGACCGAAGCGGCCCGCAAGAAAATGGAGGCCCGCACCGCTGACCCGAAATCCGACCCGAAACCGGACACCGGATCACAGGGCGCGGCCCCTGACGCCAGCCCCGAACTCGGCACCCGAGCCACCTCCAAGGCCAAGGATGAAGGCCAGAACACCGCGCCCGCACCGCGCGCGGACAAAAGCGGTGCCCCACAATCCTCGGCCCAATCCTCCTCGAAGCCCTCGGCCTCGGACGCGGTGAAAAAGGCGACGTCGGAACAGGCCGATACCGCGAAAGGCACCCCCAAGGCACAAGACGGCACATCACAGGCAGAGCCCAAGGCCCAGCCCGAGGCAGGCCTTCTGGGCACCGGCAAAAGCGGGACCCAAGCCGGAAAGCCCGAGCTGAAAGCGGATGCAGAAGGCGGTAAGGTTGACGCGCTCAAGCGCAAACTGGGCGGCGACAGCGCCGATCCGGCGACGGCAGAACAGTCCAAGCCCGCAGGTGCCAAGCCCGCAGATGGCAGCACGGCATCGAAGACCAAGGCCGGAGAGGCGCGCGACCAGAGCGACGCCCCTCAGACCCAACCCGCCCCGTCCGATGCCGCAGACCGTAAGGGCAAGGCCGCAGCTTCCGAACAGGACGCGGCGCAGCAAGAGAGCGGCAAGACAGAGGCGCAATCGCTGTCCAAGGCTCTGGCCGAAAAGCAGGCGGCCCAACCGGCAGATCCCCGCGCCGCCGGGGCGAATGCTGAGGCAGCCGCCCCCCGTGACGGCAAAGACAGTCGGCAGGAGACCCAAGAGCCGCGCCGTGTCGAAGAGGCTCTACAGGCCACAGAAGACGCACGCCAGCGCGCCAGCGAAGGGGCGCCGGTGAAGAACGAGGCCCTTGCAGACAAGGCCGACATGCCCGCCGCAGGTGACAAGCCGCGCGCCAACTCCGCAGAGGGGGCGCCGATGACCGAGGAGGTCATTACCAAAGACAACGCGCGTTCCTCTGCCGAGGATTTCGCCACCGCCGTCAATGCCAAACCAAGCGGGAAATCGCCCGAGGCCGACAAGAAATCGGGTCTCTCGGATTTCGAGAAAGTCGCGATTGCAGGGCTTGGGGCGCTGGCCGTCGGGGCGATTTTGCAGAATGGCTCCGAGGTTGCGGTTAATTCCGGCGACCGTGTCGTGGTCCAGAACCCCGATGGCAGCTATGGTCTGATCAAGGATGACAACGCGCTCTTGCGTCAGCCGGGCTCGACGATCCGCACCCGCGATTATGACGACGGCTCGACGCGCACCATCACCGAACGTCCCGATGGCGCGCAGATCGTCACCATCTATGATGCCCAGCGCCGCATCGTCCAGCGGAGCCGGATCGAGCCGGACGGCACGCGCTACATCCTGATCGACGATTCGCGCGGAGCCGCACCTGTGCAGGTCTCCGACCTGCCGCGCGCCAATTTCCGTGATGTCTCCAGCACCAGCAACGAGACCGCCCTGCGCGATGCCTTGGCCCGTAATGCCGATGTGAACCGTGGGTTCACCCTGTCGCAGATCCGTCAGATCCCGTCGGTGCGCGCATTGGCACCGGCCATTTCGGTGGAGAATGTGACCTTCGCGACAGGCTCCGCCGCGATCCAGCCCGAGCAGGCGCAGGCACTTTCCGATCTGGGCGAGGCGATCAAGGCCCGTATCCGCGAGAACCCGCAGGAGATCTTCCTGATCGAAGGTCACACCGATGCGGTCGGGAACGCGGCCTATAATCTGGCCCTGTCGGACCGCCGCGCCGAATCGATGGCTCTGGCACTGACGGAATATTTCGACATCCCGCCGGAGAACCTTGTCGTGCAAGGTTATGGCGAGGAATATCTGAAGGAAAACACGCAAGGTGCCTCTGAACAGAACCGCCGCGTGACCATCCGTCGCGTTACCGATCTGCTGCGTGTCGCCGCGAACTGATCCGGAGCACGCACCGACGATGTTAGGGCGCCCCAAGCGGGCGCCCTTCGACACTTGCGCTTTGTCATCATGCTCGGGCTCGGTTAAAGACGCCCGAGACGCAGATGGAGAATACCATGCCCGCAAAGGCCGAACTGGACGACGGTGGCAAGACATTCACCCTAACCGTAGGGGTCTGGTTCAATACCTACCCTGTGGAAGAGCTGGACGACTGGATCGCCTTCTACCACCGCAACCGCGCCGACCATCCAAAATCGCTGCACAGCTATGATGACACGATTGCCGCGCTGGAAGCCCTGAAAGCTGCGCTGAAGACGTAGCAAGCCATAGCCTTGCCCGTCCTCTTGCCCCCTCCGGCCCGACCCTTTTGGCCAGACCCTTTTGGCCAGACCCGTTTAGCCAGCCCCGTCCCATCGGCAGGGCAGCACCATCCTGCCCCAGGCGAAGACCAAACAAAAACAACGCGCCGTAGCGCGTTTGTCTTTGTTTTCCGAAGATTTGGAAGTGGTGGCGAGGGGGGGACTTGAACCCCCGACCCCACGATTATGAGTCGTGTGCTCTAACCAGCTGAGCTACCTAGCCATTGAGCGGCTATCTACGGTCTGGGCCGCAGAGCGTCAACCCCAATTTCGGAAAATCGTCATCTTTTTCGCATTGCCGCTGCGACAGGGAAAACCGCCCCGTTTTGGCGGCAAATCAATAGACCGTCACCGGCGTGCCAATCTTCACCGCATCATAGAGCGCGATCACATGATCATTGACCATGCGCAAACATCCGTTGGAGACCGCGTGACCGATAGAGCTGGGCTGAGTCGTGCCATGAATGCGGATCGCCGTATCATGCCCGTCCTGATACAGATACATCGCCCGCGCGCCCAAAGGGTTGTTCGGACCACCCGGCATACCATCTGCATATTTCGCGTAATGGTCGGGCTCGCGTTTGATCATATCGGGCGTGGGCGTCCAGCTTGGCCATTTGACCTTGCGCGCCACAACCGCTTTGCCGCGGAAGACCAGCTCGTTCTTGCCCACGGCAACGCCATAGCGCATCGCAACCCCGGGGGCGGTGATGTGGTAGAGGAAGAACTTATCCGACAGCACGATGATCGAGCCGACCTCCAGCTCGGGCCTCACGCGCACCTCGCGCGGATAGAACTGCTGGGCAATCGGCCAGGTTTTGGGGGCAGGCGCAGAAGAGGTCTCGATTTCCTGAGCCAATCCAAGGGTCGGGACCGTCAGAGCAGACAGGCCCGCCAGGCCACCAAGCACAGAGCGACGCTTCATATGTTATCTCCCGTAACAGGCAGATGCCGTTCAACCGCGATGAATCGTCACTTCAAAACCAGCGGTCGAAACCCGCATCTTTATCTTAAAACAGCTTATCCCAAGGCATCCGCGAAAGGAGAGCGCTTGCCAAGATCCTAGAACAGAAAATCTTCACATATCGCAAAGATGACACGTCAAACGGTCCGCGCCTGCTTTGTGGTGCCGGAAATTGCCTCTTTGGCGGTGGTCAATCCGGTGCGGCCTTCCTATCTGGTAAACAGGTACGGGACTCGGGGGATGGTGTATGACAGAGCTTCATACAAGGTTTATCGTGGATGGCATGCATTGCGGGGCCTGCACAGGGCGGGTCGAACGGGCCCTTCTGGCCGTTCCCGGCGTGCGGCAGGCCAACGCCAATCTGATGGCCCGCAATGTCACGCTGCACTTCGACAGCCCGACGGAAGGCGGTCCGGCAAGCGCGGATCTGGCCCGCTCGCTGGAGGCGGCAGGCTATCCGATTGCCGAGGCCGAGGCCGATCTGGCGTCAGACACGGACATCCCTGCCGAGCTACAGAGCCGCGCCCGCGACACCCTGCTGGCGCATCCGGCCATCCTGTCGGTCGAGACCGCCGCGCGCCAGATCGATGTCCGCTACGCGCAAGGCGCGATTGCCCCAAGCGAGATGGTCCGGCTTCTTGCGCCGCTCGGGCTGGAAGCCAAGCCGCGCAAGGCCGAGACCCCGCCGCCCGATCGCGCCCATAAACAGGCCGATGAAACCCGCAAGCTGCGGCGCGATGTGATCGTGTCTGCGGCGCTGACCCTGCCGGTCTTCATTCTGGCGATGGGCAGCCACCTGATCCCCGGCATGCATCATCTGATCGAGATGACGATCGGTGAACGGCTGAGCTGGGTGATCCAGCTTGTCCTGACAACGCTGGTGCTTCTGGGACCGGGGCGGATTTTCCTGACCCTCGGCCTGCCCGCCCTGCAACGCGGCGCCCCGGAGATGAACTCGCTCGTGGCGCTCGGGGCGCTGGCGGCATGGGGCTATTCGACCCTTGTGACGCTTGTGCCCTATATGGTGCCCGAAAGCGCGCGCGGCGTCTATTTCGAAGCCGCCGCCACGATTGTCACCCTGATTTTGCTGGGCCGCTGGTTTGAAGCGCGGGCGAAGGGCCGCGCGGGCGAGGCGATCTCGCGGTTGGTGGGCTTGCGCCCCGACACCGCCCGCGTCGAGCGTGGCGAGCAGATCATCGACCTGCCCGTGGCCGAGCTGGCGGCGGGCGATCTGGTCCACCTGCCCCCCGGTGCACGGGTTGCCGCCGATGGCATTGTCACCGAAGGTCAGGGCTGGATCGACGAAGCCATGCTGACGGGCGAAGCCGCGCCGGTCGAGAAATCCGAAGGCAGCAGCATCACCGGCGGCACCGTCAACGGCACCGTGCCGCTTGTCTATCGCGTTACCGCGACCGGCACCGAGACCGTTCTTGCCCGCATCATCGCGATGGTCGAAGAGGCACAGGGCGGCAAGCTTCCGGTGCAGGCACTGGTGGACCGTGTCACGCGGGTTTTCGTGCCGGTGGTGATCGGGCTTTCCCTGCTGACCTTCCTGATCTGGATGATCGCGGGACAGGGCTTCACCCATGCGCTGGTGGCCGGCATTTCGGTGATGATCATCGCCTGCCCCTGCGCGATGGGGCTGGCCACGCCCGTCTCGATTCTGGTGGGCACCGGACGTGCCGCCGAAATGGGGCTTCTGTTCCGGCGCGGTGACGCGCTGCAACGGCTGGCAGAGGTCAAGACCATCGCCTTTGACAAGACCGGCACCCTGACCGAAGGCCGCCCCGTCTTGAGCGACCTGATCGCCGCCCCCGACAGCCCGCCCGCCACCGAGACATTGCGGCTGGCCGCAGGGATCGAGGCGCGTTCCGAACATCCGCTGGCCCATGCGATCTTGCAGGGGACAGAGACACGCGGCCTCGTCCCTGCCCAGGCCAAGCGGGTGCGCAGCCAGACAGGGCGCGGCCTGACCGGCGAGGCCGACGGGCACAAACTGGTGATCGGCAATGCGGCGGCACTGAACGAGCATGGCATTGCGACAGACACCCTGAGCGACCAGGCCGATGCGCTGGCGGCCAAAGGGAAAACCCCGATCTGGATCGGCATTGATGGGCAGCTTGCGGCGCTGATGGCGGTCTCCGACCCGATCAAGCCGCAAGCGGTCGAAACGGTGCAGGCGCTCGAGAAGGCGCATGTCGAGACGGCCATGATCTCGGGGGATCTGCGCCGCACGGCACAAAGCGTGGCGCAGGGGCTGGGGATCGGGACGGTTGTGGCCGAGGTTCTGCCCGACGGCAAGGTCGCGGCCATTGAGGACATGAAGCGCAAAGGCACCACCGCATTCGTTGGGGACGGTATCAATGATGCCCCCGCACTGGCCGCAGCCGATATCGGCATCGCCATCGGCACCGGCACCGATGTGGCGATCGAAACCGCCGAGGTGGTGCTGATGCAGGGCGATCCGCGCAGCGTCGGTCAGGCGGTCCATCTGTCGCGTGCGGTAATGCGCAATATCCGCGAGAACCTGTTCTGGGCCTTCGCCTATAATGCCGCGCTGATCCCTGTTGCGATGGGCGTTCTGGTGCCTTTCGGTGGCCCCGGCATGTCGCCGCTTCTGGCAGCGGCGGCTATGGCCTTTTCCTCGACCTTTGTGGTGACGAACGCCCTGCGGCTGCGGCGGTTGAAACTGTAAGCCCGCGCGCATCGGCAGATCCTTGCCGATGCGTCACCCCCACCCTTTCCGTGCGGGAAAGTTTTGGCTAACTGGAGATATCGGTCTTTCCGGGGTTTTCAGATGCATTTGTCACGACGGTCCATGCTCCTTGGCCTTTTCGCGCTGAGCGCCTGTGGGGCAACGCCCAAAGCGCCGCAGCAGCAGATGAACCTGCGCCCGAACGAAACCCCGCAACTGCGCAAGATGATCAACCAATATGCCGATCATTACGAGATCCCGCGCACGCTGATGCATCGCGTGATCACCCGCGAAAGCGGCTACCGCCCCGATGCCCGCAATGGCAGCTATTACGGCCTGATGCAGATCTCGCCGCAGACCGCCGGTGCGATGGGTTTTCGCGGCAAGCCTAGCGGGCTTCTCGACCCCGAAACGAACCTGAAATATGCCGGTAAATACCTTCGCGGTGCATGGATGTGTGCCGATGGCTCCAGCGACAAGGCCGTTTACTGGTATTCGCGCGGCTATTATTACGAAGCCAAGCGCCGTGGCATCCTGACCGAGACGGGCCTGCGCGGCTGACGGCACCGCCCCCTTCGCAGCCCCCCCTCGGCACCATCTTGCCGCCGGAATGCCTACCGCATTCAGGGCAGGAACTGTCCGCCCCGACGCAGCGATGCCTCCATTGCGATCACGCCTTGGAGCCCGCCATGTCGGGCCAGCCAGTCCATCACCTTACAGGCGGAGGCCGTGTAAAGGGCATGGCTCTCGGTTGCAGCCCTCCTGCGGAAATCACCGGCATCCGCTGGTGGAGAGATCCTGCCCGCGTCATCACACCCCAGAATCCGCCCCTCCCGTAGCGAGAGATACCGTGTATCGCGCGAGATATAGACAGCCAGCCCCTCATCGAACCATGCAGGCACGGCACCGGTGAGAAAGTGGAACGCCCCCACACGGTGATGCAGCTCGGCATGCGCCAGTTCATGCGCAAGGATTGTCACCGACGTCCCTCGCCCGGTCACAAAGACAAACCTGTCCAGATAGGCCATCGCGCGCGGCCCCGTCCGGACAGAAAGGTTGCACGCCTCGGACAGGCAGAGCAGCCATTCGGGATCGGAGGCGAGATCGGGATAGACGCCCCGCACACGTGCCGAGGCCCCTTCAAGATTGTCCAGCGCCGAACGGATTTGCGCGTCACTGGCCTGCCCGTCGGCATAGACATGCGGCGCGACAGGCCGGTAGCCGTAACAACGGGGGCAAAGATAGAGACCGATCTCAGGGGCAGCATATGCCACGCCCCCACCAAGCACCAGACCTGCAAGACAAAGACAGAGTACCGCTACGCGACGCATCCGGTGGCTCTCCCGCAAGGTTTAAACGGATATCAGCTGTTGTGAAAAATGTCGGACCCGTCCCATCGCGCGTGAACGCGGCGGGGCGGGTCTGGCGTGGCACGCCGTTGCCGGCCTCAATCGGCCAGCAACGGCCCCATCACCTTGCCCGCAAGGATATGCATATGGAAATGCGGCACTTCCTGGCAGCCATGCTCGCCCGCATTGGTGATCGCACGGAAGCCCTTTTCCTCGACCCCCAGATCCTTGCAGATCTGGCCACAGGCGCGCATGAAATCGAGGATTTCTGGATCTGACGCATTCTGGCAGAAATCATCGTAATTCACATAGGCCCCCTTGGGGATCACCAGAACATGGTCCGGCGCCTTGGGGGTGATATCCTTGAATGCCAAGGTGAATTCGGTTTCGAGCACGGTGGCATTGGGAATATCGCCGCGCAGGATTTTGGCGAAGATATTCTCGCTATCATAGCTATAGGGCAAAGAAGCCTCCTTAGTCGGAAAACAGGTAGTCGGTGGCCGCAATCTCGGCAGCCGTATCGGTATCAAGCTTTAGAAACTGTGCAAGCGGTCCGGCATTGGCCTGCACCTGCGCCGTCTCGCGAATACGCCAGAAATATTCGAACTCCGCATCGCGGATTTTCTCGCTTTCATACCGCAGATCATAGCGGATGGTCGGCAGAACCCTCTCGTAGATCTGCGACGGGCTATCATGAGCGGCCAGTCCGATCCGTTGCGCATGACCAACCAGATACTCATCCGAGAATTCCGTCTCGATTTCCAGAATACGTGTCTCGACCTTATCCGAGGTCAGATCGCGCAGAAGATCGAAATCCGAGGGATCGACACAGATCAGCAGCCGGTCGCTGCGATGGTATTCCAGCAGCATCCGCAGCAGGGCCCGACGGTGCCGGTTGCGCTTCTCCAGCGTCTTCTCGATCCCGCCAAGCGGGGGCAGCTCTTCCTGTTCGTTGAAAAGATAGTTGACCGCCGGAAGATCGGTGCGCGCGCGGATCTGTTCAACCAGACGTTTCGCGACATGCCATTTCTTGCACAGCACCACATACAGCACACGGTCGCGGCCCAGCGTCGATTCTGTCTCCCAGAAGCGGGGCGCGAAACGGTGCCCCTCCCGCCCCTTCTGCGTCAGGAAGCCGAACAGCGCGCGCCCCTCGTTCGAGATCGGGAAGGCCATATCCTGCTCGCCCCACAGCTTGCCAAGCCGTGCTTTCATCTCTTTGGCCTCGGGGCTGATCTTGCGGGCGAACAGATAGTCCTGCGCCAGCAGCATATCGTAATGGTCGTTATAGAAGGTCACCGGCATGCCGTAATCGGTGAACATCAGAAAGGTCAGCGTGCGCGAACGGATCTCGCGCTCGGGGACAACATGGCGCGCGATGGTCTGGAAGAAGGTCTCGTCGGGGATCCATGTCGTTGCAAAGAAGCGCAGCACCTCGGGCCGGTCCTTGCAGAACTGCAGGATTTTCTCGACGCTGTCGCGCCGCAGGCACCACCATTGCGACCCGATCATCATCTCGATATCGGCAGGCACCTTGCGGGTGATCCCGAGGCGCTTCTGCCATTCGTAGCTTTGGTAGAACCACCATTTCTGGGTGCGCTCGTTGAACCAGTGGCGGTAGATCAGGCGCTCTTCCTTGAACCCCGTCTTGATCCAGTCGGAATTGAAGAAATCGAAGCTTTCGATATAGTCGCAATTCTCGCTTTCGAGAAAGCGATGGGCATATTCCGCCGATTTGATCTGCATGCAATCGCCCGACAGCATGTAGAAATGCGTGGCATCGGGGAAGGCCTCCACCGCCGCTTTCACCGCCTCAAGGGTGGCGGCGACAAGGCTCCATTCGCCCCAGCCGCATTTCAGCCGCTTTCTGGCAAAAGTGACCTGCTGGTTATCGGCCAGCCCGTCGCGAATCTGCTGGAAATCGGCAGGGTTCGCCCGCGCGTCGAAATGGATGGACACACAATCCCCGGCCGCCGTCAGGCGGGCCGCTTGACGGATCACCGTTTCAGGGTCTTTGTGTGTCAGAAGAATGAAGGCAATCTGGACCATATTTATCGGCATATTCTATGTCAGTTACGCCACTATCGCCCCTCTTTGCGGCGAGGGACATTGAAAATATAAAGTTTGTTTGCTTTTTCAGTCTAATTATTGCGTAAAGGTGACGACAAGCGCACCGGGTTCAAGGAGCAGGCAAATGGGTTTTCCCGGAACGTGGATGACAGAAAGTGAAAGCGTGGTCTATCGCGTGGTGCCCAAATGCGCCTGCTCGTCCATCGGCCAGATCATGTTTTATTCCGACCACGGCCGCTTCTTCGATGGCGACATCCATGATTCCAAAGAGGGCCTGCACAAGTGGTCGCAGGACTATAGCCAAGGCCCGATCGAGCGCGTGGTCAAAGGTGGCAAGGCCTATTCCTTCACCTGCGTGCGCAACCCCTATGGGCGCATCCTGTCCTCTTTCTTTGACAAGATCGCCGGCATCCAGCGGAATGGCCGCCGCTATCGGGGTAATCTGGTGCCGCAGCTGATCCAGAAATACGGTATCGAGGTCGGCTCTCCGGAAGACAATTTCGACTTCGATCAGGTCAAAAGCTTCCGCCGCTTCCTGCTATTTGCGCGCGACACCATCCGCTGGCGCCGCCCGATGGAACCCGACATCCACTGGTCCGCCATGTCCGGCCATATCTCGACCTTCATCGTGAATGGCGGGCGCTACAATAACATCTTCTTCACGGAAAAGTTCAATGAAGGCATGCAAAGCGTGCTCGACGATATTGAAACACCGGTCAAGGTCGACCTTGCCGCCGTGCCGAAATTCAATGAATCCGAGGGGCATGGCCCGAAACGCGCCCATCCGATCAGCGATTATTTCGATGATCTCTCGCGCCATCTGGTCTGGGAAATCTACAAGAAGGATTTCCAGCTTTTCAAATATGACTTTGACAATCCCGACAATAAAATGCCTTTGGGGGAAGTCGATCTGGACGAGGTTCACGCAAAACTCGGCCAATAAGGCGGTCGTGTTTTTCAAGACCGCATCCATTTCTATAAATGGCGCCTGATATGCCGCATCCCCATACACCTTCCCTTCCCGCCCGCCTTGTCGCCCATCTGCCCGGCCCGCTGGGCCCCTGGCTCAGCCGACATGTCGACCGACTTGAAATCGGCCTGCTGATCAGCCTGTGCCTGATCGGCGGCGGGGTCTGGGCCTTTGCCCAGATCGCCTCGGAAATGACCGCAGGCGACACCACCGCCTTTGACCGTGCCGTTCTGCTCTGGTTCCGTGACAGCAATGATCTGGCCGTGCTCAAAGGCCCGCACTGGATGGAAACCGTAGTGCGCGATGTAACCGCCCTTGGCGGCGTCACCGTTCTGGGCAGCCTGATCGTCTTCACGACAGGCTATCTGCTGATGGAGGGCTACCGCCGTCAGGTCTGGGTCCTGCTGGCCGCCGTTCTGGGCGGTCAGGTCGTCTCGAATGTCTCGAAACTGCTTTTCGACCGTGCCCGTCCGGATGTCGTGCCACACGGGACCGATGTCACCTCGGCTTCTTTTCCCTCCGGCCATTCAATGATGGCCACGATCACGTGGCTGACGCTGGCCGTGATGCTGGCACGCCTGCAAAGCCGTCGCCGGACCCGCGCCTATCTGATTTCCGTGGCGGTGCTGATCTCGATCAGCGTCGGCATCAGCCGTCTGGCGCTCGGGGTGCATTGGCCGACCGATGTGCTGGCGGGCTGGTCGATTGGCGCGGCATGGGCGCTGACCTGTATGCTGGTGGCAGACTGGTTCTTCCCGACCCGTCCCGCACCGGACCTGCCGCCACAGGACTAATCCCGCCAGATCAACGCGCGCGGCAGCGGAGCGGCCCGAGCGATGCCCCGATCAGGGGCGTTCGAGGGGCGCTCCACACGCCCCTCCCCTCGCCAGAGGCGATTGCCGTCACACAAGACCCTGCGCGGCAAAAAGCGCCTTCACATCCACCTCGGGCCGCGCCCCGTAATGCGAAATCACCTCGGCAGCCGCCACGCAGCCCATACGGCCCGCCACATCCAGCGGAACCCCCGTGGCGATTCCATAAAGGAAGCCTGCAGCAAACTGATCGCCCGCCCCCGTCGCATCCACGGGCGTCACGCGCGTGACAGGCACCTCGACCCGCTCGGCCCCGCGACGGATGATCACATCCGCTCCGGAGCGCGTGCAAACCACCAACCCGCATTCCGAGGCCGCCTGATCGAGCGCCGCCGGCAGATCGGTCTCGTAAAGCGCCGCCCACTCATGCTCGTTGCCAATCACATAATCCATCTCGTCGCGGACCAGGCGACGGAAATCGGCACGGTGGCGATTGACGCAGAAGGGGTCCGACAATGCGATACCGGCCTGCCCCCCCGTGCGCCGCGTTGCCTGCGCCGCCTTCAGGAAGGCCGCTTTTCCCTTATCCTTGTCGAACAGATAGCCTTCAAGGAACAGATATTCGGTATCTTCCACCACCGAAAGAGGCACATCTTCGGTCGATAGCTCTGCCGAAATCCCCAGATAGGTATTCATCGACCGCTCACCATCGGGGGTGACGAAGATCATCGACCGCGAGGTCGGCAATTCGCCATCCTTGATCGGCGCATTGGGGAACCCCGTTCCCTCTGCCTCCAGCGCCGCCTCGTAGAAACGCCCCAAGGCATCGTCGCGCACACGCCCCACAAAAGAGGTACGCAGCCCCAGATTCCCGAGCCCCGCAATCGTATTGGCAACAGAGCCGCCCGGCGCCTGGGTGCGCTCTTTCATCGAGGCATACAGCGTCTCGGCGCGGTCTTTCTCGATCAGCTGCATGATGCCCTTCTCGATCCCCATATGGTCGAGAAAGCTGTCATCACATTGCGCAATCACATCCACAATCGAATTGGCGATACCAACGAACTGATACTTTTTCATAAGGTTTTCTCCTCAAACTGGCACAGATCCCGGATCAGACAGGCACCACATTTCGGTTTGCGCGCGACACAGATATAGCGACCGTGCAGGATCAGCCAGTGATGCGCATGTTGCTGGAATTCCACAGGAACATTATCCTCGATGGCGCGCTCCACAGCCTCGACATCCTTGCCGGGGCAAATGCCCGACCGGTTGCCGATCCGGAAAATATGCGTATCCACAGCCTGCGAGGGATAGTGGAACCACATATTCAGCACGACATTCGCCGTCTTGCGCCCCACCCCGGGCAGCGATTGCAACGCCGCACGCGACGAGGGCACCACCCCGCCATACTCATCGACCAGAATACGCGCCGTCTTGATGACATTCTTGGCCTTTTGCCGGAACAGCCCGATGGTCTTGATATGCTCGGTCAGCCCTTCCTCGCCCAGATCGAGCATCTTCTGCGGCGTATCGGCGATGGGAAAGAGATGCTTGGTGGCCTTGTTCACCCCCGCATCGGTCGCCTGCGCCGAAAGCGCCACGGCCACCAGAAGCGTGTAGGCATTCACATGGTCCAGCTCACCCTTGGGCTCGGCCTCGGATGTGCGAAACCGTGCGAAGATCTCGCACATATCGTTATATCCAAGCTGTTTTGCGCTTTTCTGGGTCATGGCCAAGCTATGCCCAGATGCAGGCTGTATCGCAAGTTTATTTGCATTTGGCCCTTACGACAAAATCTTCGGAAAATCTTTGCATAAATAGAGTTAAGACCGTTTTCGTTAAACTCGCGTTATCCATCCCTCGGGCAATCTGGACAGCGTGGGATATCCGCGCAGGGAGACGCAAATGGACATGGGCTACCCGATTTCGGCAATCATCCGGAATCGCGACGAACATAGCTGGATGCTTCGGTCCGAGTTTCAGGCCGAAGAGATGCTCGAAATTCTGTTCGAGGGAGACGTGGCCGTTTTGCGTGACCCCGATGGCAACGCAGTGGCGCGCGGTCTGCTGACCGCCGATATCCCTGTCTTGCTGGAATCCTCCGAAGGCACCTTGCGCCTTGACCGGATCGAGATTGACGGCCAGCTCTGTCTTTATATCCCCTCTCTCGCGATGGTCCCCGGCCAGTCCTATACCGAAGCCTCGCAGCTTTCGACGGGCGGACGGGCCGCCACGCCGGAAGAAATCTCGAACCTGCCCTGTCTGGCTGGCGGCACCCTGATCGCGACGGACGAGGGGCCGCAACCGATTGACTGGCTGCGTCCCGGGGACCGTGTCCTGACACGCGATAACGGCTATCAGCCGCTTTTGTGGCTGGGCCATCACACCATGCCGCGCCGTGCGCCGATTGCCACGCGGCTGATGTCGGTCTCGGCGGATCTTCTGGGGCCAAACCTGCCCGAACGCGAACTGATCATGACCCCGCGCACGGGCGTTTTGCTGGCCGGTCCCGAGCTGGAATTATGGTTCGCCGAAACCGAGATGCTGGCACAGGCCGACCATCTGGCCAAACAAACTCCCCGCCTTGAAGGGCGCCGTATGGTATATTCCCTGCTGTTCACCGCGCCAGAGCTTGTTCTGGCCGAAGGTCTGTGGGTTGCAACCGTGCAGGCGGACTCTTCCTATATGTCGCTGATGCCGCCGCGCGTGCGCACCAGTCTGGCACCACAAATCGGCGAGTATCACGATCTCTCCGCCCGTGTCTGGCTGGCCGATTGGGAAGCGGATATGTTCTGCAAGGACCGTCGCCGCCGACAGGACCGCATCGCCGCCTGAGGCCGGAACTCTTTGCACAGGATTCGGGTCGTGCCGGGCGGCAGGCCGCATTAGGCTGGCAGACACCCGCTCTTTCAAAGGCCCGCCCCATGCAAGACAGCTATCATTACCAGCTTATCGCCCGCGCCATCGCCCAGATCGATGCCGCCCATGCGGCAGGGACGTCACTGACGTTAAGCGCATTGGCCCGGAAGCTCCATATGAGCGAAGCCCATTTCCAGAAATGCTTCACCGCTTGGGCGGGCGTTTCCCCACTGCGCTACATGCAATATCTCAAACTGGATCTTGCCAAGGATCTTCTGCGCCAGCGTCACCCGCTGACAGCAGTGGCGCAGGAGACGGGGCTTTCGGGCAGTGCCCGCCTGCATGATCTGGTTCTACGCTGGGAAGCGATGACGCCGGGGGAGTTTGCGCGCAAGGGAGCGGGGCTTCTGATCAACTGGGGCAGGTTCGACACCCCCTATGGTCCGGCACTGGTGATGGGCACGTCGCGCGGCATTTGCGGGCTGGCTTTCAGCGCCGAAATGGGCGAGGCGACCGCATATCAGGATCTGGCCACGCGCTGGCCCGCCGCCACGTTCGTGGAAAATCCCGAAGCGCTGGAACAGTGGGTGACAGCCGCCTTTGCGCAACGGGGGGACGTGGCGCTGCATCTGTCCGGCAGAGCGTTCCAGATCAAGGTCTGGGAGGCTCTCTTGCAGATTCCCGAAGGCGCCGTTGCAACCTATCAGGACATTGCCATCGCCATAGGGGCCCCGAAAGCCACCCGCGCGGCTGGCACCGCTATCGGGCGCAATCCGGTTGCCGCGCTGATTCCCTGCCACCGCGCCTTGCGCAAATCAGGCGGATTGGGCGGCTACCACTGGGGCCTGACCACCAAACGTGTGCTTTTGGCGCGCGAGGCCGCCCGTGCCGAGGCAAATGGTTCACGAATGCCCCACGCCGCGCTCGCAACCGATAACGATTAGCGGAAACGATAGGCAAAATGCCGCGCAGCGCATCAACGCCAATGGAACTTTCCCGCAACTCCGACGTAATATCAGCCGGACGTCCGAGAATACGGATGCAAGGACAAAGGCGAGAACGAGATGAACAAGAAGATTTCCCTGACTGTGGCAAGCGTAGCCTTGCTTGCGATGGCAGGCTGTGTGACCACCCCCGCCGACCCTAACGACCCCTATCAGAACACCCGTGGCGGTGCGATCGCCGGTGCCCTTCTGGGCGGCGCGGCCGGTGCCATGTCGGGCGGCGACGAGCGTCTGACCAAAGCCGCCGCCGGTGCGGCAGTGGGCGGGCTGATTGGCGGTGCGATCGGCAACCAGATGGACAAACAGGCGCAGGAGCTGCGCCGTGATCTTGACGCGCAAGGCACTTCGGTGGTGCGCGACGGCAACAACCTCGTGGTGACGATGCCGCAGGACATCCTGTTTGCCACCGACAGTTCGGCAGTGCGCCCCGATCTGCAAAACGATCTCTATACGCTCGCGGGCAGCATGAACCGCTACCCGAACACCACGCTGCAGGTTGTCGGCAATACCGACAATACCGGCGAAGCGGCCTATAACCAACGCCTCTCCGAGGCGCGCGCCAATGCCGTGACAGCGGTTCTGGTGCAGGCGGGCGTGCCGTCCTCGCGTATCCAGTCTTATGGCCGTGGCGAAGAAAACCCGATTGCCTCGAACCTCACCGCCGAGGGTCGCGCGAAAAACCGTCGGGTCGAATTCATCATCACCCCGACCAACGCGAACTGAAAGACGCACCACACCTATGTCGAAAGGGCCAGACATGTTCTGGCCCTTTCTTTTTACCAATTTGCTTGGCATTAAGATAATTGGCTAGAAAATCTAACCAAGGGGGGTGCCAGCAATGCCGTTTCGAAAGATTGAATCCGAAAAGCTTGCAACAGCCATTGTCCGACAGATCGAAGAACTGATCTTGCAAGGCATCCTGCGGCCCGGCGAGCGGCTTCCGTCAGAACGCGAATTATCCGAACGGCTGGGCGTCTCCCGCCCCTCTCTGCGCGAAGCGATATCGGAGCTACAGGATCAGGGGCTGCTTTGCACCCGTGCCGGTGCGGGGGTCTTTGTGGCCGATGTTCTGGGCTCGGCCTTTTCGCCTGCACTGATCCGGCTGTTTTCCTCCTCCGATCAGGCGGTCTATGATTATCTGGCCTTCCGCCGTGATGTGGAAGGGCTGGCAGCCGAGCGCGCTGCCCGTTTTGCCTCCGACACCGACCTGCAGGTGATCGACAGTCTTTTCAAACGGATGGAAGCCGCCCATTCCAAACGGAGCTACACCGAAGAGGCGGCGCTGGATGCGCAATTCCACCTTGCCATCGTCGAGGCCAGCCACAATGTCATCATGCTCCATATGATGCGCGCCATGTTCGAATTGCTCAGCGAAGGCGTGTTCTATAACCGCTCCATGCTGTTCAAAAACCGCGTGACCCGTGCCGAATTGCTCAACCAGCACCGCGCGATGAACGAGGCCATACAGAAACGTGACGGTATCGCCGCGCGCGAGGCCGTGGCCGCGCATATGAATTTCGTGGAAGTCGAGATGACGCATAACCGCAAGGCGCTCAAGAATGAGGAAACCGCAAGGCTGCGCCTGCAACAACGGAGCTGATCCAATAAAAAACCCGGCCATTTGGCCGGGTTTTGTCTTTATGCTGACCCCGAAAGCTCAGTGCAGGCGCTGTGCAACCTCGGTGATCGAGGCATCGATACGGGCGGCTTTGTCCTGAGCAGACATCTGCTCGGCCATCACCTTACCAGCCGCAGCGATTGCGACCGAAACCGCTTGATCGCGCACAACCTTGATCGCGCCGGCTTCCGCCGAAGCAATCTGCTCTTCGGCAGATTTCAGACGACGTTCGATCGACTCCGCCAGATCTTTCTTGGCCTGAGCGGCTGCCAATTCCGCGTCGCGCTTGGCATTGGCGACAATCTCGTCGGCCTGAACCTGCACTTCGCGCGATTTGCGCTCGTAGGTGGCAAGAATGGACTGGGCTTCCTCGCGGAGGCTGCGCGCCTCTTCGAGGTCGGATTTGATCCCTGCGGCGCGCTTATCCAGCAGACCACCCAGCATCGTCGGGACTTTCACATAGAAAAGCACACCGATGAAGGTCAGGAAGGCCAGCAGCACAACGAAATTGGTGTTATGCAGGCTGAAGAACGGGCCGGAGGCTGCAAAGGCAGGCTGAGCAGCAACAAGGGCAGCAAGAACAGCAAGTTTCTTCATGACCTTATCCTTTCAACCGTTCGTCGACAGCCGCAGCAACGCTGGCCTGATCGGCCTTGCCACCCAGAGCCGCAACGATTTCCAGCGCGGTTTCCTTGGCGACGGCTTCCACCGCCGCGCGGGACCCTGCTTCGATCTCTGCGATCTTGGCTTGGCTTTCCGCCGTTTTGGCCGCGATCTCGGCATCCGCTTTCACGATTGCCGCATCCACGTCTTTCTGGATGTCCGCACGGGCCTCGGCGACAATCGCCTGCGCTTTGGTGCGAGCATCTGCGAGGGCCTTTTCATAGGCGGCCTCGGCTTCTTTGGCCTTGAGCTTGAATTCCTCGGCGGAGGCTAGATCCCCCGAGATGGTGCCCTGACGGTCGGCCAGCACGGATGCGATCCGCGGCAGAGCGACTTTTGCCAGAACCCAGTAGATCACGACCAACGAGACCAGAAGCCAGAAGATCTGGTTGGGATAGGTCGAGAAGTCGAGCTGCGGCATGCCTACAGCTTCGGCGCCGTGCGACCCGCCATGAGCAGCTTCGGCTGCGCCATGCGCCATTTCGGCGGCTTCGTGTTCTGTTGCCATGTCGTTGTCCCTCTCGGGTCGCAGGCACGCGACCCTGTCTCAAACTCGGAAGGGCCCGTCGGGGCCCCTCCGTCCGCAAGATTGCGAAAAAGGGATCAGACGGCGAACATCAGCAGCAGAGCGACGAGGAACGAGAAGATCCCCAGTGCTTCTGCGAATGCGATGCCGATGAACAGCGTTGCGGTTTGACCAGCGGCTGCCGACGGATTGCGCAGGGCACCCGACAGGAAGTTGCCTGCAACGGTGCCCACACCGATTGCCGAACCACCCATACCGATACAAGCCAGACCTGCACCGATGTAAGCACCCATTTGAACGATATCGCCTTCCATAGTCGTCACTCCTAAAGTTGGAATTGGCTTGAGTAGATTAACGCGATCCTTGGATCGACCTTAGTGTGCGGGATGCAGCGCGTCTTTCAGATAGACGCAGGTCAGGATCGTGAAAACATAGGCCTGGATGAAGGCAACAAGCACTTCGAGGCCGTAGATTGCAGTGATGGCCAGCACGGACACGGGAGAGATCAGCGCGATGGCGGCAAAGCCTGCGAAAACCTTCATCACCGCGTGACCGGCCATAATGTTGCCCGCAAGCCGGATCGAATGCGAAACGGGGCGGACGAAGTAAGAGATCACCTCGATCAGGGCAAGGATCGGACGCAGCGGCAGCGGTGCCGCAGTCACCCAGAACAGGCCAAGGAAGCCCATGCCGTTCTTGATGAAACCGATCACGGTCACGGCGACGAACACGAAAAGTGCCAGCAGAGCGGTGACAGCGATATGCGAGGTGGTGGCAAAGCTCATCGGCAGCAGGCCGAGGAAGTTTGCGAAAGTGATAAAGGAGAAGATCACCATGATATAGGGGAAGAATTTCAGCCCCTCCTTACCACAGATGTCTTCGACCATTTTATGGCCCATGCCGTAAAACAGCTCGGCAATGGACTGCGCACGGCTCGGTACGATGCCGCGGCCACGGGTGCCGACAACCAGCACCAGAACGATTGCGATGATGGCAATCGCCATCCACAGGGTTGCATTGGTAAGCGTATACCAGTGCACCGGCCCCTCACCCACCAGAGGGGAGACCACGAACTGGTCCATCGGGTGGAAAGCCATCTCGCCCGACCCTTCGGTCACAATCGCAATGAGGAGCATCAGGATCACAACGGCGAACAAGATGTAGCTGATCATCTTGGACGAACCATTGGCGTTCGAAGTGCTTTCCGCCACGTCTATTTTCCCTCTTCATCAGCCGCAGAACCGGCCTCAGGTTTCGCATTTATCTCTGCAGCGGTACGCATCATCACGCGTACCCCCGCAATCAGCCCAAGCAGAACGAAGATGATCATGAAGATCGGCAGCGTTCCCAACAGGACATCAAGCCCGTAGCCGATCCCGAAACCGATCCCCAGCCCCGACACCAGCTCTATGACCATGCGCCAGGCAAGCTCGGATTGCGCGACACCGCCGCGCGGTGCGTCCTCGGCCTGCCCAGACGCCTGCTTGGAGACTTTCGCAAGCCGGTCTTCGAGCGCTTTCAAACGTTCGGGATCAGGCTCGTTGCTCATCTCTCAGGCCCTTGGTCGTGTTAAGGCTGTGATAGACGTCACGGCGCAGTGAGTCAACGCTGTTGGCGCCATCAAGAAACTTTCTCAACCCATTGCTTTCTTTGTTTTTTCATCCTTTCAGCAAAGCGGAATGGCTGCGACAATATGACCGCATCGGTGAATTGGCTCAAAATGCAAATTCAACCCATCGGTTGACCATTGTTGAAAAAGCTCAATAAGGTAGCGCATGACCGCGCCCGCACCGACCCATCTCGACACGATCTTTGCCGCCCTCGCTGACCCGACACGGCGGGAGATCCTGCGCATGCTTCTGGAAGACGATATGGCGGTGACCGATGTCGCCAGCCCGTTCGACATCTCGCTGGCCGCGATCTCGAAACATCTCGCGATCCTCAGTCAGGCAGGGCTTATCAGTCAGGAGAAGCGCGGTCGGGTGAAATGGTGCAAGCTCGAACCCACCTCCATGAGCGAGGCGATCATCTGGATCCAGAGTTTCGGCCAGTTTCAGGCGATAGATCTTGATGCGTTCGAGCGGTTTGTGGAAAGCGAACTCCGGCTTCCAGAAGAGTAAGAGAAAAGACGACGGGGCCGGAATCTTCGTTCCAGCCCCCCCTGCCCTGTCTTGCCCGAAGGCGTTACAGCCCGTGCGTGCCGCAATACCGGTTGCGGGCCGGTGACACCCATCCCGAGGGCGGCGCTTCGGGGGTGAAGATTTCGACCTTGAGCGGATAGCAGGCGGCAGTGTCCGAGCTATGCTCGGCAGAGCAATCTCCACCGGGACAGGCCGACAGCGCGCCGACAAGGTCGATCTCGGCGAAGATATCCATGTAATCGCCCGGCCGGACAGGGCTCGCTTTCATGAAATACTGCCCCGTGTCGCGGGTAAAACCGGTGCACATGAAGATATTGAACACATCATGCACATGCCGCTCGGCCTCCGCCAGCGCCATGCCTGTCTCTTGCACCAATGCACGTGTCAGGTTGGAATGGCAGCAATGATGATACTGCGCCCCGTCACTGAGCAAAGCATGGGTATAGGGATCGCAACGAGTGCCGATCACATCATGGACCGAACCGCCATCGGCATCGATCCCGTACCAGTCAAGGCTGTCATCCACGATCGTGGCCATCGGGCGCAGCGTCGGAAAGGATGACCAGAACCGGTCGCCGGTCGAAAGATGGGTGCCATGCAGCGCGCGGGTCTTTCCCGAGTAGAAACGTTCGGAGAAATCTGCCGACCACAGGTTGAGATCCCCGACCTGCGGCCCCTCCACCGAAGAAATACGGAAGAACTGCCCCGCCTTTACATGGAAGCAGCGCCCGTCACGCGGGGGCACAATCACTTCGTCACTCTTCGTGGCCCCTGCCCGTGCCGCGCGATAGGCGGCAAGATCCGGTTTGGGCAGGGTCTCCACCGGATAGCAGATCACCGGCGCGATGGATTTGCGAGCCGCCGCATCTTGGGGCGCGGCATGCTCGGGGGTAGCTAACTTCATGAAGACCTCTCCTAAAACGACAAAACCCCGGCCAATCCAACCGGGGTTTTCATCTGCCCTAAGACCGGAGGTCAGGCGGTATAGTAGCCATACATCTCATCAAGAACAGCGATGTTTGCCGGCTTCTCCTCAATATCCTTCCGGGCCGATGCCTCCACCCGCGAACTGGGCACATAATAGGCAAGAGCGTCTTCATGCTTCAGAGCGGACTCGGCCGTTTCGGGGAATTTGACGATTTGATTCATGGAACTCTCCAGTGTTTCCGAGTTCCTCCCTGCACGCCTACATAAAGCTTTTATGACGTCTGGCTATGGGCACAACCGCAAGGCTTACATGCATTCGCTGCAATGCAATATGCAAAACGTGCCTTTAAAATGCCAACGCCCCCGACAAAGCGGGGGCGGGACAACAGCATGGAGATACGGATCAGACCGCGCGTTCGACCATCATCTGCTTGATCGCGGCAATGGATTTCGCCGGATTAAGACCTTTCGGGCAGGTCTTGGTGCAGTTCATAATGGTGTGGCAGCGATACAGCTTGAAGGGGTCTTCCAGCGCATCCAGACGCTCGCCGGTAGCCTCATCGCGCGAGTCGATGATCCAGCGGTAGGCGTGCAGCAGGGCTGCCGGACCCAAGTAGCGGTCCGAGTTCCACCAGTAGCTTGGGCAGGAGGTCGAGCAGGACGCGCACATAACGCATTCATACAGACCATCCAGCTTCTTGCGGTCTTCGATGGACTGCTTCCACTCTTTTTCCGGACGGTTGGTCTTGGTTTCCAGCCACGGCATGATCGACGCGTGCTGCGCATAGAAATGCGTCAGATCGGGGATCAGGTCTTTCACCACCGGCATGTGCGGCAGCGGGTAGATCTTGACCACATCGGTCTTGATCTCGTCGAGACCGAAGATGCAGGCCAGCGTGTTATGGCCGTCGATATTCATCGCGCAGGACCCGCAGATCCCTTCGCGGCACGAGCGGCGGAAGGTCAGCGTGGGGTCGATCTCGTTCTTGATCTTGATCAGCGCGTCCAGAACCATCGGGCCGCATTTCGCCAGATCGACGAAATAGGTGTCGACCCGCGGGTTCTCACCATCTTCCGGCTCCCAGCGATAGATCTGGAATTTGCGGACGTTTTTGCCTTCCGGCTTCGGCCAGGTCTTGCCGACCCGGATCTTCGAATTCTTGGGTAGGGAAAACTGAACCATGTTTCTACCTCCGATCATGTGTGGACGAGGGGCGCCGCTGCGTATCTGGCTTCGTCGCGAAGCCCCTCGGATAAATCTCGCAACCGTGCCCGGACCTCCCGGGCAGCGGATCACCTGTCATAAAGCGGTGTTTGTGGCAGTTGGCCGGAATACTGATACACGCAATTCTTATAAACCTCGCTCGGGTCGCGGAACGTGTCCGTAGAAATCCCGAGTTTGACATCATAAGCCGTTGCCGGTTTTCCGTCCCGCACGCCCAATCCCACAGAACCGGAGATCGGACGCGCCTCTTGCACACGCGTAAGGCAGATTTTCTCTGCCTGAGCGACCGGAACCTTCGCGCATCCCAGCAGCGCAAGCGCGCTGCCAAGAGCCAGCCCCAGCCGCCCCCGCATCAGTAGACCCGCTTCTTCGGCTTGATCTTGGCCAGATCGATGCCGCCATCCTCGAATTTGGTCAGCGGGTCGATATGGACAGGGCGATAGGTCAGGTCGACATTCGCCCCTTCCACACGCATGATCGAGTGCTTGCGCCAGTTGACGTCGTCGCGATCCGGATAATCCTCATGGGCATGGGCACCGCGCGATTCCTTGCGGGCCTCTGCACCAACGATGGTCGCCATCGCGTTCGGCATCAGGTTGGTCAGCTCGAGGCTTTCCATCAGATCCGAGTTCCACACCAGCGAACGGTCGGTCACGGACAGATCGTCGATCTTGGAGGCCACGGCCTTCATCTTCTCGACGCCCTCTGCCAGCGTCTTGTCGGTACGGAACACGGCCGCATCGGCTTGCATCGTGCGCTGCATTTCCAGACGCAGATCTGCCGTGGGCGTACCGCCTTTGGCATAGCGGATCGCGTCGAACCGCGCGAAGGCCGCATCGACCGCCTTGTAGTTCATCGCGGGGTTGGGCGCGTTCGGGTCGAGGATCTCGCCCGCTTTCAGCGCCGCCGCACGACCGAACACCACAAGGTCGATCAGCGAGTTCGAGCCCAGACGGTTGGCACCATGCACCGAGGCACAGCCCGCCTCGCCCACAGCCATCAGGCCGGGAACGATGGCATCGGGGTTGTCTGCGGTCGGGTTGATGACCTCGCCCCAATAGTTGGTCGGGATACCGCCCATATTGTAGTGCACCGTCGGCAGAACCGGAATCGGCTCTTTGGTCACATCGACGCCCGCAAAGATCTTCGCGGATTCCGAGATGCCCGGCAGACGCTCGTGCAGTGCTTCCGGCGGAAGGTGCGAGAGGTTCAGGAAGATGTGGTCTTTATGCTCGCCCACACCGCGACCTTCGCGGATTTCCATCGTCATGCAGCGCGAGACCACGTCACGGGACGCAAGGTCCTTATAGGTCGGTGCATAACGCTCCATGAAGCGCTCGCCTTCGGAGTTGGTCAGGTAACCACCCTCGCCGCGTGCGCCTTCGGTGATCAGACAGCCCGAGCCATAGATGCCGGTCGGGTGGAACTGAACGAATTCCATATCCTGCAGCGCCAGACCCGCACGGGCCACCATGCCGCCACCGTCGCCGGTGCAGGTATGGGCCGAAGTGGCCGAGAAATAGGCGCGGCCATAGCCACCGGTCGCCAGAACGACGGTTTTCGCCGAGAACAGGTGGAAGGTGCCGTCATCCAGTTTCCAGCACAGCACGCCCACACAGGACTTGCCGTCTTCCGACATGATCAGGTCGATAGCGAAATATTCGATGTAGAACTCGGCGTTGTTCTTCAGCGACTGGCCATAGAGCGTGTGTAGGATCGCGTGACCGGTGCGGTCAGCGGCGGCACAGGTCCGTTGCACGGGCGGGCCTTCACCGAATTCGGTGGTGTGGCCGCCGAAGGGACGCTGGTAGATCTTGCCCTCTTCGGTGCGCGAGAACGGCACGCCGTAATGTTCAAGCTCGTAGACGGCCTTGGGGGCCTCACGCGCGAGATATTCCATCGCGTCGGTATCACCCAGCCAGTCGGACCCCTTCACGGTGTCGTAAAGGTGCCACTGCCAGTTATCGGGGCCCATATTGGCCAGCGAGGCGGCGATACCGCCCTGTGCTGCCACCGTATGCGAACGGGTCGGGAAAACCTTGGTGACACAAGCGGTGCGCAGACCCTGTTCCGCCATGCCCAGCGTCGCGCGCAGACCGGCGCCACCGGCACCGACCACCACGACGTCATATTTATGCGTCTCGTATTCGTAAGCTGAAGCCATATCAGATCTTCCTAATCGGAGTCTTGCGCTTAGAGCGCAATTTTGACGAGAGAGAACAGACCGGCCACGATCAGGATATTCGCCAGAGCCGAGGTCGCTACAATCGCCATTTTTTCGCAAGTGCCGTGCATGTAGTCCTCGATTGCCTCATGGACCTCATGTTTGACGTGGTTGATGATCACGGTCATCGTCAGACCGACGACGATCGCTGCAACCGGATTTTTGAAGAAGGCAATGACTTCTTCGTAGCTGCCGCCATAGACGGCGCCAAAGGTAAAGATGAACACCGGAACCGCGATGACCATCAGGATCGAGCTGACGATCATCTTCCAGTGATGCTGCGTGCCGCCGCCCGAAGCCCCGAGACCTACGGCGCGCTTACGATCGGTAAGATATCTCATAGCCACCCTCCTCAGAGCACGATGATAGTGAAGAGCATCAGGACAGTGGCCCCAATGAACATGCCGCGGCCCATGGTCTCGGAGCTTTTGATGTCGAGCGCATAGCCGAAATCCCAGATCACGTGACGCAGGCGGCCAAGCATATGGTACCAAAGCGCCCAGACGGCGCAGATCATCAGCAGGTCACCGATAAAGCTGCGCAGCAGGCCGTCCATAACGGCGAAGGCACCCGCCGAGGTGGCAGCCGTCAACAGCCAGAGCACGATCAGCACCGCAAAGCCGAAGGTGGCGATGCCGGTGATGCGGACGGTGATGGATGAGATCGAGGTCATCTGCGGGCGGTAATACTGCCCGATCATGAAGGGGGAAAGGGGTCTCTCAACCCGTTTCGTTTCTGCCATAGTGGGTCCCTCTGTCGCTTGGCCCCGAAATTCGCGCGGCAAAAGACGATCGGCTATTGCTACGGGCGCCGCGGGGCTGGCCGGAATAATGTCTGGCACATGCATAGGACGATCTGTCGCAGGTGTCACGCGCCACGACTAGAAAATTTGTGCTGTTTCACTCAAAAGAGATACGAAAATTTCATTTGTGATCACATGAATTCGCAGCGTGATCACATTTTCAGCGCTAACAATTCATGAGTGTTTTTGTCAGTTTATAAAAACACATTCAGAGAGTCGCGGCTGTATTCGGGGCGATTATTCCACGGAAAATGCCCGCGAAGAGGCATCGCGGGCATCGAAATACGGACGAGGCGGCGCTTAGCGGCGCAGCGGCAGGCCGTTCTTGTCTTTCATCGAACCGACCACAAGGCGGACGAAATCGATCAGCGACCAGATGCCCAGACCACCAAGGGTCAGCAGCATCAGAATGCCGGTGCCAATCTTGCCAAGATAGAAACGGTGCACGCCCAGCGAACCAAGGAAGAAGCACAGAAGAACAGCAGGCACAAAGCCCTTGGTCGATTCCGCCGTAGCGGTGGTTTGCGGCTCGATCGGGGTCGCGGTCATGGAAATCTCCAATATGAGGGAAGGTCAAACAGGTGTTGATGCAAGGCAGACCAGCCGCCCCTGTCCATCCCGCTCCTGTTCCGTGATCAGCTTGTAGAACACGATGATCGTATGCAGCACATCCGCCAGCAAAAACAGAAGGGCCAACGGATTGTCATGCAGGAACAATGCGATGGTGACGACAAACAGGGCGAAGTCGACCAACCCGTGCAAGATATTTCCCAAATAGAAGTGATGGACACCCATCACACCGAAGATGCCGCATAGGCAAACCGCAGTTCCGTAGGATTTAGGAGATCGCGTGGCACTCATTACAGGTCTCAAAACGGGTCGCAACAATGTGAGCCGTTTGCGTTACCTTGGCCGCGCGATCAACCCCTAAAAACACTTTCCTATTTCCGAATGCATTGAAATTCAATGCATTACGATCACATCGGGCACAACGCCCAGTAGTCCAGATCCAACAGGACATCGGGCAGATATTTGCCATCCTCGCCGCGCAGGGCAAAGGGGGAGGCTGTCGCCTTTACTGCCACCAGACGCAACCGCAACGCCCCCACTCCGGGTGCGGAAGTTTCAGCCTTATCAATCACTTCCGACCATGCTTTGACAGTATCCCCCGAGAAGCACGGATTGGCATGCGCGCCGCCATTGAGCGCCACGATCATCTGCGCATTGGCCAGCCCGTTAAAAGACAAGGCCCGCGCCATAGAGATGATATGGCCGCCATAGATCAACCTCTGGCCGTCAGGGCGGAAGGTCGCATCGAAATGCACTTTGGCGGTATTTTGCCAAAGGCGGGTCGCCAGCATATGTTCGGCCTCCTCAATCGTGACGCCATCCACATGGTCGATCTTCTCGCCGATCTCGTAATCGCCCCAGCGATGCGGCTCGCCCGCAAGGTCGAAATCATAGCCCGTGAAGTCCAGCCCCTCGGGCAGCACCAGATCTGCCGGATCCACCACCGTCTTCAGATCGGGCAGCACGGTCTCGGGCGCGGGCGCATCGGGATTGCCTTTGCGCACCATCACCCAGCGCACATAGTCCATAACCGTCTCGTCACGCTGGTTCAGACCGCGGGTGCGGACATAGACCACACCGGATTTGCCGTTGGAATTCTGCTTGAGCCCGATCACCTCGGATTCAGCGCGCAGCGTATCACCCGGATAGACCGGAAGATGCCAGCGCCCCTCGGCATAGCCCAGATTGGCCACGGCATTCAGCGACACATCCGGCACCGTCTTGCCAAAGACCACATGGAACGTCGCCAGATCATCGATGGGCGAGGCAGGCAGGCCACAGGACCGCGCGAACGCATCGGAGGAATACAGCGCCCCACGCGCCGGATAAAGCGCATGATACAGCGCCCTCTCCCCTCCCGATACGGTGCGGGGCACGGCATGTTTCAGCACCTGCCCCACTGTGTAATCCTCGAAGAACCGGCCCGAATTCGTCTTGGCCATGCCCGCACTCCTCCCGTTTCAGGGGCGCGTTACAGCTGCCCCAGTTTCAGATCGGGCGAATAGTCGCCCTCGACAATTTTCGTCACCGCCTGCCCGCAGCGCATCACGCCCTTAGCCGCATCAAACGCATATTGCGGATCGCCCTGCAGCACCCATCCCTTGGACAGCGCCTCGGTGACCTTGTGGCAGAATTCGCTCGTGTCATCTGCCGTGAGAAAACGATAAGCCTTCATGTCCCGCTCCTTTAGCCGAAAACCGGATAGCCAAAGGCATAGTGCACAAGCGCGATTGCGCCATATACAATAACAGTGCCAAGGATCGCGAAGACCTCCATCTTGGCACCTTTGCCTTTGGGCCGGACCCACGCCGTGCGGCTGATCAGCACCATCTCGACAAGCGCCCAGATGCCGATGCCACCAAAGAGCACGAAGCTGGGCGTGTCGCCATTGACCAGCAGGTGGGCCACAGCCCACAGGACCACGCCCAGCAGCATCGGATGGCGGTAGACCTGCGCGATCTTGGTCTTCATCCCCGCCGCCGCAAAGAGATAGACGGCAACCAGCATCAACAGGTTGTTGATCCCCGTCACGGCAGGACTGCGTCCCCAGAAAAACGCCCCGTCGGCGCTGCGATAGCCGATGACCATCAGCACAAGCGACAGGACCAGTAGCCCCGAAACCATCGCCCGCCCCTGCGGACCCATCTTCGCGCGCGCTTCGGGCGCCAGCCGTTTGAACAAATGCGCCAGTGCCCAGATAACGACACCGAGGATAAGAAGGATCATTGGCTTACTCCGCTTGGCTTAAATCCGTGCGGAGATCGCCTCTGCTTTTGCAAGGATCTGCCGCGCTGTCACGATATGCAGATTTTCAACGATCTTACCATCGACAACCGCAACGCCCTGCCCGTTGGCCTGCGCCTCGTCAAAGGCCGCAATCTGGCGTCGGGCGAGATCGATCTCGGCCTCGGAGGGCGCGAAGGCGGCATTGGCAACCGCAAGCTGCGCGGGGTGGATCAGGGTCTTGCCGTCAAAGCCCATATCACGGCCCTGATCACATTCAGCCCGCAGCCCCTCTTCGTCCTTGAAGGCATTATACACCCCGTCGACGATAATCTTGCCATAGGCCTTGGCGGCCAGCAGGCACAGGCCAAGCCCCGGCAGCATCGGCAGACGGTCGGCACGGAAACGCGAACCAAGCTCTTTGGCCAGATCATTGGTGCCCATGACCATGCCCTGCAAGCGCGGATGGGCGGCAATGGCCTGCGCGTTCAGCATCCCAAGCGAGGTTTCCATCATCGCCCAAAGCGGCACTTCCGCCACCAGATCGGCAACTGCGTCCAGATCGGCAGGTGTATTCACTTTGGGGATCAGGATCGCATCGATCTTCGCGCCCTCGCGCAGGGCCCGCGCCATGCTCAGCACGTCTTCACGGCCCCAATCAGTGTCCAGCCCGTTCACCCGGACGATCCGCGCACGATTGCCATAATCGGCTGTTTTCAAAGCCGAAACCAGAATATCCCGCGCATTGACCTTTTCATCAATCGCCACGGCATCCTCGAGATCGAAGATGATCGCGTCACATTCAAGACCCGTCGCTTTTTCAAGCGCCCGCTCTTTCGACCCCGGAATATAAAGCACCGAGCGATAAGGCTGTGCCGACATGATTCTCCTCCCATCCTTCGATGTGGAATAAAAGATCACAAAAAGAAAACAAATTGCAACATAATTTCTGCCGCGACGCAGAATATTCCTTTTATGCGCGGCAGCCCGGTTTCTTTCTGCGCCGTTAACCTTCTTTTCGCGAGTTGGGCGCAGTTTAGTGCGCAGGACATATCACAACCAATGGGCGATTCATGCAAAAGAAGCTTTTTGCCCTCTCTCTGGGCTTCCTCGCGCTTATCCTTGCCGCACAAAACCTGCGGGCCGAGACAAATGCCTGTGGCAAACGGGCCGATATTGTTGTCGAACTTGCCAACCGCTATCAGGAAACACGCCGCAGTACCGGCATTGCCGCCAATAATACATTGATGGAACTCTTCGCGGCAGAGAGCGGATCATGGACGCTGCTTGCGACCACCCCCAATGGAACAAGTTGCCTGATCGCTTCGGGGCTGAACTATAAGTCCGCGCCCCAAAAGGTTGAAACCTCCGACACATACAGACCCAAAAAAGAGATCTAGTGGCCCAGAAAAACGGGTTTTTTGCGCCAAGGGCTACGGCGGCTGTCACGGATAAGTGATTGTAGTCACTCAGGTTCCCTGCTGGCGAGGCCGTACACCACGGCATACATAACACGCTTAAGCTGCAGGAAACCGTGCGCTGCTCTTGCCTAAAGCTTAAAAACCCCCTACCCATCACCCGTCACTTATATCCATCCCACGACGGAGGAATTCATGGCCCGACCCAAGATTGCGCTTATCGGCGCAGGTCAGATCGGTGGTACTCTCGCCCATCTTGCAGCCCTCAAAGAACTTGGCGACGTCGTCCTGTTCGACATTTCCGAAGGCACCCCGCAGGGGAAAGCCTTGGACATCGCCGAATCCGGCCCGTCCGAAGGCTTTGACGCCACGCTGAAAGGCACCACGGACTATGCCGATATCGCAGGTGCAGATGTCTGCATCGTGACGGCCGGCGTGCCGCGCAAACCCGGCATGAGCCGCGATGACCTTCTGGGCATCAACCTCAAAGTCATGAAATCGGTCGGCGAAGGCATCAAGCAATATGCCCCGAACGCATTCGTGATCTGCATCACCAACCCGCTCGACGCGATGGTCTGGGCGCTTCAGAAATTCTCCGGCCTGCCCGCCGAGAAAGTCTGCGGCATGGCAGGCGTGCTGGATTCGGCCCGCTTCCGCCACTTCCTCGCGACCGAGTTCAACGTCTCCATGAAAGACGTCACCGCTTTCGTTCTGGGCGGCCACGGCGACACCATGGTTCCGCTGGCACGTTACTCGACCGTTGCAGGCATCCCGCTGCCCGACCTCGTCGAGATGGGCTGGACCACGCAAGAGAAGCTTGACGCGATCATCCAGCGCACCCGTGACGGTGGCGCCGAGATCGTTGGCCTGCTGAAAACCGGTTCGGCCTTCTATGCTCCGGCGACTTCGGCGATCGAGATGGCGGAAGCCTATCTCAAGGACCAGAAGCGCGTTCTGCCCTGTGCCGCCTATGTCAAAGGCGCGCTTGGCCTTGACGGCATGTATGTCGGCGTGCCGACCGTGATCGGTGCTGGCGGCATCGAGCGTGTTGTCGACATCAAGATGAACAAAGACGAGCAAGCCATGTTCGACAAATCGGTCGACGCGGTGAACGGTCTGGTCGAAGCCTGCAAAGGTATCGACAGCTCGCTGGCCTGAGCCATAGCGATGTTTCACGTGAAAGGCGCGGCTTCGGCTGCGCCTTTTGCATTCTGCCTTCGCCCCGACCTTTGCGCTAACCGGTAAAGGCTTCGGCCAGAAAAGCCTGCGCATCAAAGCCCAGCCTCTCTTTTGCCTTGGCCACCAATGCCTCTTCATGCTCCAGCAGCAAACGGTCAAAGCCCGCAGGCGAGAAATCAAGCTCGGGAAACAGGGCCTGCGCATGCGACAGGACGGGGCAGGCAATGCGCTCGGCCAGATCGCGCTGCGCCAGAGCCACCTCTTCCGCCTCAGTCACCCCTTGCACCGCAAACCAGTGATCCCACAATGCCTGCGGATCCCGCGCCAGACGCGCCGCCTCCTCGAATTGCGCCACCCTCGGCGCCGCATAGGGCACCGGCGCGCCAGAAACCTGCGTCAGCGCGCGGCGCATCATTTTAAGGATATAATGCAAAGGGGTAAGCCCGTCGAAATGCATCAGGCGCGCGTTATAGGAGGGCCGGTAAGGCAGGGTGACCGTCCCGCCCGGTGCGTCCCAATGCTCGGTCGGATGGTGCACCCCCAGCACATAGCCCTGCCCCGTGCGCATACAGGCCTTACCCGCGATATGCCCCGAGACGCCACGGTTGAGAAACCGCGCGCGCGGACCGTAGAACGCCGCCCCCTCTTCGGCAAACGCATCCCAGCGCTTGCGGAAGACCCCCTGAAAGATATCGTCCCCTGTGACGCCCGGAACAAAGGTCCGCTCCAGCACTTCCAGCCGTAGCCACGCCTTCTCGCGGGTCTTTTCCAGTTCCCATGACAAGGGGCGTTCAAGATGGACGAATTCATCGGCATCACAATGGATTATCCAGTCCATCGCGGTTTCATTCGCGATCCGTGTCGCATGATATTTCTGCCGTGCCTGATGGCGGTTCGGGCGCCGCGCCTTCCAGTGCAGCGCCCAGCCGTCCTCGCCTGAACGATGGACGAAACACCCCGAGACGCCGCGCAAAAGCGCCTCGGTCGGCGGGTCGGGACGATCGAAGACCACATGCACCTCCCCTGCCCCGATGGCCACGTGATGGGCGACCCAAGCCGCCATCAGGGGGGCGGGCTCGTCCATCAAGCCGACCACAGCCCATTGCGGATGATCCGGCGCGCGGTTCGACATTGTCATTGGCACATCACTTTCCCCTGTCACGATCAGGCTTCGAAGATTCGACCCATTTTGCCCAAGCGAAAGTTGAATCGCTAACAGAATCTTGCTTGTGATCACACCCGATAAGGCTGTGATCACAAAAGACGGATTTCCGCTCACATCTGAGCGCGCAGGGCAATTTGAGCTTGTCAGCCTGCGACAATCTGTACCAGTCTGCCGCAAATCGCACCAGCATGGGACGGAGATCATGAACATTCATGAATATCAGGCGAAGCAGCTCCTCAAGAGCTACGGCTGCCCGGTTTCGGAGGGTCGCGCGGTTCTGAAGGCAGAGGAGGCCAAGACCGCAGCAAGCGAACTCGACGGACCGCTTTGGGTTGTGAAGGCACAAATCCACGCCGGTGGCCGTGGTAAAGGCCATTTCAAAGAGCCGGAAGCCGGCGAAAAGGGCGGCGTGCGCCTGGCCAAATCGGTGGAAGAAGCCGAAGCGATGGCCAAGCAGATGCTGGGCAAGACGCTGGTGACACACCAGACCGGCCCCGCAGGCAAGCAGGTCAACCGCATCTATATCGAAGACGGTTCGGACATTGACCGCGAACTGTATCTGGCGCTTCTGGTAGACCGCCAGTCGAGCCGCGTGTCGATCGTATGCTCGACCGAAGGCGGTATGGATATCGAGGAAGTCGCCGCAGCGACCCCCGAAAAAATCCTGTCGTTCTCGATCGATCCGGCGGCGGGCTACCAAGCCTATCACGGGCGCCGTGTGGCCTTCGCGCTGGGTCTCGAAGGGGGTCAGGTCAAACAGATGGTCGGCCTTCTGGCCAAGCTCTACCAAGCCTTCATCGAGAAGGACATGGAGCAGCTCGAGATCAACCCGCTGATCGTCATGCCCGATGGCAACCTCAAGGTGCTGGACGCCAAAGTCGGCTTTGACGGCAACGCGCTTTACCGTCACCACGACATCCAGGCCCTGCGCGACGAGACCGAGGAAGATTCCAAGGAACTCGAAGCGTCGAAATACGACCTGAACTACATCGCGCTCGACGGCGAAATCGGCTGCATGGTGAACGGCGCGGGTCTGGCGATGGCCACGATGGACATCATCAAGCTCTATGGCGCAGAGCCTGCGAACTTCCTTGATGTGGGCGGCGGCGCGACCAAGGAAAAGGTCACCGAGGCCTTCAAGATCATCACCTCCGACAAGAACGTCAAAGGCATTCTGGTCAACATCTTCGGCGGCATCATGCGCTGCGACATCATCGCGGAAGGCGTTCTGGCCGCCGTGAAAGAAGTCGGCCTGCAGGTTCCGCTGGTTGTCCGCCTTGAAGGCACCAATGTCGAAAAAGGCAAGGAAATCATTGCGACTTCCGGCCTGAACGTGATTGCCGCAGACAACCTGTCGGACGGCGCAGAGAAAATCGTGAAAGCGGTGAAAGGCTAAGATCATGGCAGTTCTCGTCAACGAAAACACCAAAGTCATCTGTCAGGGCTTCACCGGCTCGCAGGGGACCTTCCACTCGGAACAGGCCATCGCTTACGGCACCAAGATGGTTGGCGGCGTGACCCCCGGCAAAGGCGGCCAGAAACATCTGGACCTGCCGGTGTTCAACTCGGTCCATGAAGCCAAGCATGTCACCGAAGCGAATGCGACCGTGATCTATGTTCCCCCGCCCTTCGCGGCCGACTCGATCCTTGAAGCGATCGACGCGGAAATGGAACTGATTGTTTGCATCACCGAGGGCATTCCGGTGCTCGACATGATGAAAGTCAAGCGCGCGCTGATCGACAGCAAATCGCGCCTGATCGGGCCGAACTGCCCGGGCGTCATCACCCCCGACGCTTGCAAAATCGGCATCATGCCCGGCCATATCCACAAGCGTGGCTCGGTCGGCGTTGTGTCGCGTTCGGGCACCCTGACCTACGAGGCCGTCAAACAGACGACCGATATGGGTCTGGGCCAGTCCTCGGCTGTGGGCATCGGCGGCGACCCGATCAAAGGCACCGAGCATATCGATGTGCTCGACATGTTCCTTGACGATCCGGAAACCCAGTCGATCATCATGATCGGGGAAATCGGTGGTTCGGCGGAAGAAGAAGCCGCAGAATTCCTCGCCGAGCAGAAGAAAAAAGGCCGTTGGAAACCGGTTGCGGGCTTCATCGCAGGGCGCACGGCCCCTCCGGGCCGCCGCATGGGCCACGCAGGCGCAATCGTCGCTGGCGGCAAAGGCGATGCGGAATCGAAGATCGAAGCCATGAAATCGGCAGGGATCGTCGTGGCAGACAGCCCCGCAACGCTGGGCGAAGCCGTGATGAAAGCCATCAAAGGCTAAGGACTTGACTACCGGTGCCCGCGCAGGTGATTTGCGCGGGCCCTCGGCGCCGATTGGGTGCCGCTCGGCAGAGCTGAGCAGAGATGGCTTCTCTGTTTTGCCCTTCCGAGGTCGCTTTCGAAAACGTCAGCCCGATAAAAGGTCGGGTAGAGGACGGAATGATGAAAAGACGGATTGCAGACTTGCTTAAAAACACCCGGACCGCGCCTGGTCAGGGTGGCCTTTCTGCTTTGGGCCACGCGATCATTCCGCATGCTTCGGTATCAGGGAGTTTTTCTCTTAACTCTATGCAGTTTTCCGCGCGCGGAGCGACAGCTCTTGATAATGCGGAAACTTTCTCTCCGACTTACTCTGCAAATGGCGTCCGCATGGCACGCGCAAACATGCCGCGAAGAAGGGCTTTCAACATGAACACCACGAAGACAACCAGTTTCTTCCGTCTGGGCAAAGCCGCTTTGCTGGGGGCTTGCGCGGTCGGGCTGACGGCCTGTGGTCCGGGTAACTATTGGGGGAGCGGAAAAATTCACGAGCAGGCCGACACCGCCGGTTCGGAAATTCAAGATCAGATGGTGAAAGCCGCCCCCGGCCCAATCACCACAGGGCCTATTGTCGGTCGCAGCAAGGTTCCGGCGGGCACCACCCCGACCGGTGACACAGGCTATGCGGTGGCCAACAGCGCCCGCACCAACGGGACAATCGTCAACGGACAGGCAGCTCGGTGCACGAGCGCCAATGACTGGTCCAAATACTCTGACGGCTGTGCACATGCCGCGGGCTTGTCTGCGGCGAGCCAGCCCTACATCTCGCCTTACAGCAAGTAAGGCCCAACTTCGTATCACGGTCCGCGACACGCGCGGGCCGCTCCAAACCCATCCACCTGAACAGGTGACCATATGAACGACGAATCTCCAAACAGCCAATTCCAGGCATCCAGCTTCCTTCAGGGGGGCAACGCCGAATATGTCGAGCAGCTCTATGCCCGTTTTGCCAATGATCCGACCTCGGTCGACGCGGCATGGGCAGAGTTCTTCCGCACCCTGCATGACGATGAAACCAGCGTCAAGAAATCGGCCTCCGGTCCCAGCTGGGAACGCCGTGACTGGCCGGCTTCGGCGCCGAGCGAGATCATGGGGGCCCTGACCGGCGAATGGCCCGTGGCCGAAGCCAAGGATGCAGGCAAGAAAATCGGCAAGAAAGCCGAAGAAAAAGGTGTCAAGCTGGACGAGGGCGCGATCCAGCGCGCCGTTCTGGATTCCGTGCGCGCGCTGATGCTGATCCGCGCCTACCGGATCCGTGGCCACCTTGCCGCAGATCTCGACCCGCTGAAAATGCATGACGATGTTCCGCATCCGGAACTCGACCCCAAATCCTACGGCTTCACCGATGCCGATATGGACCGCCCGATCTTCCTTGATAAGGTGCTGGGGCTGGAAATCGCCTCGATGCGCCAGATCATGGAGATCGTGAAGCGCACCTATTGCGGCACCTTCGCGCTGCAATACATGCATATCTCGGACCCCGAGCAATCGGCATGGCTGAAAGAGCGTATCGAAGGCTATGACAAAGAGATCACCTTCACCCGTGAAGGCCGCCGCGCGATCCTGAACAAGCTGGTCGAGGCCGAGGGCTTCGAGAAGTTCCTGCATGTGAAATACATGGGGACCAAGCGCTTCGGTCTGGACGGTGGCGAGGCTCTGATCCCCGCGATGGAGCAGATCATCAAGCGCGGCGGCAATCTCGGTCTGAAAGAGATCGTCATCGGCATGCCGCACCGCGGCCGTCTGTCGGTGCTGTCGAACGTGATGATGAAACCCTATCGCGCGATCTTCAACGAATTCCAGGGCGGCTCGTTCAAGCCGGAAGACGTCGATGGCTCGGGCGATGTGAAATATCACCTTGGCGCATCTTCGGACCGCGAGTTCGATGGCAACAAGGTCCACCTTTCGCTGACCGCGAACCCCTCGCACCTTGAGGCGGTGAACCCCGTTGTTCTGGGCAAGGTCCGTGCGAAGCAGGACCAGCTCAACGATAGCGAGCGCCGCGAGGTTCTGTCGATCCTGCTGCACGGCGATGCGGCCTTTGCGGGCCAAGGCGTTGTGGCGGAATGTCTGCAGCTGTCGGGCATCCGTGGTCACCGCACCGGCGGCACGATCCATATCGTGGTGAACAACCAGATCGGCTTCACCACCGCGCCGCATTTCTCGCGCACCTCGCCCTACCCGACCGATATCGCCCTGATGGTGGAAGCGCCGATCTTCCACGTCAATGGCGATGATCCGGAAGCCGTTGTGCATGCCGCGAAAGTGGCGACCGAGTTCCGCCAGAAGTTCCTCAAGGACGTCGTTCTGGACATCTTCTGCTACCGCCGCTTCGGTCACAACGAAGGCGACGAGCCGATGTTCACCAACCCCGCGATGTATACCAACATCAAGGGTCACAAGACGACGCTGCAGCTGTATACCGAGCGTCTAGTGAAAGACGGCCTGATCCCCGAGGGCGAGATCGAGGATATGAAAGCCGCCTTCCAGGCGCATCTGAACGAAGAGTTCGAATCGGGCAAGACCTTCAAGCCGAACAAGGCTGACTGGCTTGATGGCCGCTGGAAGAACATGGAGCGCGAGGGTCAGGTCTATGACGCGGGTTCCACCGCGATCTCGGAAGAGACCTATAACGAAGTCGGCAAGGCGCTGGTAAGCGCGCCCGACGATTTCAACATGCACAAGACCGTGGCGCGTCTGCTGGACAACAAGACCCAGATGTTCGAGACCGGCAAGGGCTTTGACTGGGCAACCGGCGAGGCACTGGCGTTCGGCTCGCTGCTGTCGGAAGGCTATCCGGTGCGTCTGGCCGGTCAGGATTCGACCCGCGGCACCTTCAGCCAACGTCACTCGGCCTTCATCGACCAGAAAACCGAAGAGCGTTACTACCCGCTCAATCACATCAAGGCAGGCCAGTCCCGCTACGAGGTGATCGACTCGGCGCTGTCCGAATATGCGGTTCTGGGCTTTGAATATGGCTACTCGCTGGCAGAGCCGAATGCGCTGACCCTTTGGGAAGCCCAATTCGGTGACTTCGCCAACGGCGCGCAGATCATGTTCGACCAGTTCATCTCCTCGGGCGAACGCAAATGGCTGCGGATGTCCGGTCTGGTGATGCTCTTGCCGCATGGTTTCGAAGGCCAGGGCCCCGAGCACTCCTCGGCGCGTCTGGAACGCTTCCTGCAGATGTGCGCGGAAGACAACTGGATCGTCGCGAACTGCTCCACGCCCGCAAACTACTTCCACATCCTGCGCCGCCAGATCCACCGGAATTTCCGTAAACCGCTGGTTCTGATGACGCCGAAATCGCTGCTTCGCCATCCGAAAGCGATCTCGACCAAGGAAGATTTCATCACCGGTTCCTTCTTCCACCGCGTCCTGTGGGACGATGCGGAAAAAGGCAATTCCGATATGAAGCTCAAACCCGATGCCGATATCAAACGCGTCGTGATGTGTTCGGGCAAGGTCTATTACGACCTGCTGGCCGAACGCGATGCGCGCGGTCTTGATGATGTCTATCTGCTGCGTGTCGAGCAGTTCTACCCGTTCCCCGCGAATTCGCTGACGAACGAGCTGAGCCGCTTCAAAGGCGCAGAGATGGTCTGGTGTCAGGAAGAACCGAAGAACCAGGGCGCCTGGTCCTTCATCGAACCGAACCTGGAATGGGTCCTGTCGAAACTCGACGCCAAACATTCCCGCGCCCGCTATGCAGGCCGTGCCGCTTCCGCTTCGCCCGCAACGGGTCTGGCGAAATCGCACAAGGCCGAGCAGGACGCGCTCGTCAATGATGCACTGGAGGGATAATCCATGAGTACCGAAGTTCGCGTCCCCACGCTGGGCGAATCTGTGACCGAGGCCACTGTCGCCACTTGGTTCAAGAAGCCGGGTGACGCGGTTGCCCAAGACGAAATGCTGTGTGAGCTGGAAACCGACAAAGTGACCGTCGAAGTTCCGGCCCCCGCGGCAGGCACGCTGGGCGAGATCGTGGCCGCAGAAGGCACCACCGTGGGTGTGGATGCGCTTCTGGCCATGATCACCGAGGGCGGCGCAGCCGCAGCCACCGCTCCCAAAGCCGAGGCCCCTGCGGCAGCGGCTCCGGCAGCGGGTGGCTCCGAAGGCAAAGCCGTGGATGTGATGGTTCCGTCGCTGGGCGAGTCGGTATCCGAAGCCACTGTTTCGACCTGGTTCAAGAAACCCGGCGATGTGGTCGCACAGGACGAAATGCTGTGCGAGCTGGAAACCGATAAGGTTTCGGTCGAGGTTCCGGCCCCCGCTGCGGGTGTTCTGTCGGAAATCGTGGCCGCAGAAGGCACCACGGTGGACGCATCGGCCAAGCTGGCCGTGATCATGGCAGGCGCATCGGCAGGCTCCGTTGCAGCGGCTCCGGCCCCCGCAGCCGCACCGGCAGAAGCGGCCTCGGGCGCAGGCGTGAAAAACGCGCCTTCGGCGGAAAAAGCGATGGCGGAAAAGGGCATCAACCCCGCTTCGGTCACCGGCACCGGCCGCGATGGTCGCATCATGAAAGAAGATGTGGCCAAAGCGGGTTCGGCCCCTGCTCCGGCAGTGGCGGCAGCCCCCGTGCAGATGCCGCGCGGCACCGCAAATGCCGATGACGCAGCCCGCGAAGAGCGCGTGAAAATGACCCGTCTGCGGGCCACCATCGCCAAGCGCCTGAAAGACAGCCAGAACACCGCCGCCATGCTGACCACCTATAACGAGGTGGACATGACGGAAGTGATGGCGCTGCGTAACCAGTACAAAGACATGTTCGAGAAGAAACATGGCGTACGTCTGGGCTTCATGTCCTTCTTTACCAAAGCGTGCTGCCACGCTCTGAAAGAAGTGCCGGAAGTGAACGCAGAGATCGACGGCAACGAGATCGTCTACAAGAACTACGTCCATATGGGCGTGGCCGCTGGCACCCCGCAGGGTCTGGTCGTTCCGGTGATCCGCGACGCCGACAGCATGTCCTTTGCCGATATCGAGAAAGCGATCTCGGAAAAAGGCAAGCGCGCGCGTGACGGCAAGCTGTCGATGGCAGAGATGCAGGGCGGTACCTTCACCATCTCGAACGGTGGTGTCTATGGCTCGCTGATGTCCTCGCCGATCCTGAACCCGCCGCAATCGGGTATCCTCGGGATGCACAAGATCCAGGACCGTCCGATGGTCATCAATGGCAAGATCGAGATCCGTCCGATGATGTATCTCGCGCTGTCCTATGACCACCGTATCGTTGACGGCAAAGGGGCTGTGACCTTCCTCGTGCGCGTGAAAGAAGCGCTGGAAGATCCGCGCCGCCTGCTGATGGATCTGTAATCCGATATGTGGCGCCCTGTCACGGGGCGCCACACCCCTGCACCCCCTACAGGTGCGTTTCGAGGCAAGACTGATGCAACTGGCACGATGGATGATCTGGGCGGAGATTGCGCTTCGGGCGTTCTATTTCCCGGCTCTCACCGCGTTCCTTGCGATGGGGCGGGCCGAGGCAACCGATATGATCATTCTGGTTGTCGACCTTGCTCTGCTGCTCTGTCTCCAGTTTTCTTTGCGCGCGCCGCAACGTCCGGTCTGGCTGTTTGCCCTTGCCCTCTGCGCGCTGCATTACCTGCATGCCATTTCGGGCGGGCTGAGCCTTGGAAATTTCTGGCCGCTGCTGGACGGCATTCTGGCCGCAATCGCAGGATTTTCGCTTGCGCTGCGTAAACCGGAAAGGGTTCTGGCATGACCCCCGAACTCTACGCCCTTGCCGCAACCGTGCTGATACATCTGGCGGCCGTGCTGTGGTCACAAAGATCCCTCGAGGCCGATATCGGCAAAGAGGGGAATCTGGGCACCCGTGAAAATCTCGAGGCGCGGCTGTCGGAAAAAACCCTGCGCCTGCGCCGTGCATTGTCGAACCATACCGAGAATATCGGGCCGTTTGTCATTGCGGTGGTCATGGTGCAGTTCACCGGCACGAATGGCTGGCTGAGCGCGCTTTGCGCCTGGGTCTATGTGGCTGCGCGGGCGCTCTATCTTCCGGCCTATGCTTTCGGCTGGGTGCCGTGGCGCTCTGTGATTTTCTTGGCGGGTCTTGCGGCCACGCTTGTTATGATCCTGTCGGCAATCCTCTGAGGCTCCCATGATCGAATTCACCACCCCCGAACTTAGCGCGCTCGGTCTGGCCGTGCTGCTGCATATCGCCCTGATGGTGCTGTTTGCGGTGCGCGCCAATCTGGAACTGCCGCGCGGCTATGCGCTCAGCCCGCGCGACACCCCTCCGGCCAAGCCGCTGTCGGTGGTGACCGCCCGCCTCCAGCGCGCGATGAACAACTCCTTTGAAAGCCTCATCCTGTTCACGCCTGCGGTGCTTCTGGTGGTACTGACACGGCAGACGGGCCCCCTGACAACCACGCTTTGCGGCATCTTTCTTGTCGCAAGGTTCGCCTTTATCCCCGCCTATGCACTGGGCTGGACGCCGTGGCGTTCGCTGTTCTGGGGGATCGGGCTTCTTGCAACTCTGGCCGTGCTTTTGATCGGCCTGATCTGAAACGAGGGCGGGGCTATCCCTGCCCGACTGATATAATCCGCACCTGACAGATAGGAGCAAAAAATGGCTGAATTTGATGTGATCGTGATTGGCGGCGGCCCGGGTGGCTATGTCTGCGCTATCCGCTGTGCCCAACTGGGGCTGAAAACCGCCTGTGTCGAAGGCCGCGAGACGCTGGGCGGCACCTGCCTCAATGTGGGCTGCATCCCCTCCAAGGCGCTCTTGCATGCGACCCACGAGCTGCATGAAGCCGAACATAACTTCGCCAAGATGGGCCTGAAGGGCAAAACGCCTTCGGTCGATTGGGACCAGATGAAGGCCTATAAGCAAGAGGTCGTCGACGGCAATACCAAGGGCATCGAGTTCCTGTTCAAGAAGAACAAGGTCACTTGGCTCAAAGGCTGGGGCTCGATCCCTGCCGCCGGTCAGGTCAAGGTCGGTGATGAGGTTCACACCGCCAAAAACATCGTGATCGCTTCGGGGTCGGTGCCGTCCTCGCTGCCGGGGATCGAGATCGACGAAGAGACCGTTGTGTCCTCCACCGGCGCGCTGTCGCTGAAAAAAATCCCGAAATCGCTCGTTGTGATCGGCGCAGGCGTTATCGGTCTGGAAATGGGCTCGGTCTATGCGCGTCTGGGCGCCAAGGTGACCGTGGTCGAATTCCTCGACGTGATCACCCCCACGATGGATGGCGAGGTGTCCAAGCAGTTCCAGAAGATCCTTGCCAAGCAGGGCATGGAGTTCGTCCTCGGCGCGGCTGTGCAATCGGTCGAGACCAAGGGCGGCAAGGCCAAGGTCACCTACAAGCTGCGCAAGGATGACAGCGAGGTCACCATCGACGCGGATACCGTTCTCGTGGCCACCGGCCGCAAGCCCTATACCGATGGTCTGGGTCTGGCGGAAATCGGCGTCGAGATGGAACAGCGCGGCCAGATCAAGACCGATGCCCATTGGCAGACCACTGTCAAAGGCGTCTATGCGATCGGCGATGCGATCATCGGCCCGATGCTGGCCCACAAGGCCGAAGACGAGGGCATGGCCGTTGCCGAGGTCATCGCGGGCAAGCATGGCCATGTCAATTATGGCGTCATCCCCGGTGTGATCTACACCACCCCCGAGGTGGCATCGGTCGGCAAAACCGAGGAAGAGCTGAAGAAAGAGGGCGTGAAATACAAGGTTGGCAAATTCCCCTTCATGGGCAATGCGCGCGCCAAGGCCGTCTTCCAGGCGGATGGTTTCGCCAAGCTGATCGTGGATGAGAACGACCGCATTCTCGGGGCGCATATCATCGGCCCGGGCGCAGGCGACCTGATCCACGAAGTCTGTGTGGCGATGGAATTCGGCGCCTCTGCCGAAGATCTGGCCCTGACCTGCCACGCGCACCCGACCTTCTCGGAAGCGGTCCGTGAGGCGGCTCTGGCCTGTGGTGACGGCGCAATCCACGCCTGATCGGGCTTCGAGCGCAACAGGAAGGGCAGCTTTCGGGCTGCCCTTTTTCATGCCGGACGGGCATGTGAACCGCGCCGGAACACAGGCCGCAGACACAATAAAAAGGGCGCAGCCAATAGCCGCGCCCTTTTATCAGAACAGTCTGGTTACAGACTTAGTTGTCGTCGTCATCCGAGCTGACATCCGCAATATCGTCGAGCGAGACATTATCGTCATCATCCTCGTCGAGCAGATCATCATCCAGATCGACATCACCTGCATCATCATCCAGATCATCATCGCCGAGATCATCGACATCCAGATCGGCTTGTTTGTTACCGGTTTTGTCCGCCACCAGAACGTGACCTCGCCCGCTCGAAACGCTTTCCAGCGTGAAACTGTTCGAGCAGACCGGGCAGATCATCGGGTCGCGGTTCAGATCGTAAAACCGGCTCTGACAATGCGGACAGAGGCGCTTGACGCCCCATTCCTCTTTGGGCATGGAATTCTCCTGGCTACGCTCTGAGAGAAAGAGTCGACGCCAACTGCCACAATGACCGGGGCGTGTCAAAGCTTTTTCGAGTTTTTCGCCGAATGAGATGAAGAGGTTGCATCACAATCATGGCCTTATCGTCGAAAATGCGCTTTGCAGGGAAAGCACCTGCCAAGGCCGAACAGCGCTTCGTCACGCTGCGCGACCTGCCTGATGTGCAGATCAAGCTTCACAACAATGCCCGCGCACGGCGTTACGGGCTGCGCGTGTCGCGCAGCGGTGGTGCCGTGACCCTGACCATTCCCGCGCGTGGCACCGAGAAAGACGCGCTGGAATTCGCGCTCGCCCATCAGGACTGGCTGCGCGAAGCCGTGGCCCGTCTGCCGCCCGTGACCCGCATCCGCTACGGTGCCTCGATCCTTTATGAAGGCACAGAGGTGCAGCTTGTCCCCGGTCAGGGCCGCCTGCCCGTCCAAGAGGGCCAGATGCTGTTTGTTCCCGGCCCCGAAGATCGCATGGCCCGCAAACTTGAGAGCTTCCTCAAGCACCATGCGCGGCGCAGGCTACAGGTGGCCACCGAGCAATATGCCGCACAGATCGGGCAGAGCTTCAGCGCCATCACCCTGCGCGATACCCGCTCGCGCTGGGGTTCGTGCAGTTCCAAAGGCGCACTCAGCTATAGCTGGCGCTTGATCATGGCGCCTCCCGAGGTGCTGGACTATGTCGCCGCGCATGAAGTGGCCCATCTGGTCGAAATGAACCATTCACCGGCATTCTGGGCCATCGTCGAAAAGCTGCGCCCTGACTGGCGGGCGGAACGGCGCTGGCTCCGCGATGAGGGTGGGCGCCTGCATGCGACCCATTTCCGCGATTGACCTTGCCCGCATTCGTGATCACATAGAGACCATGACAACCATCTCCACACGCCAGATCGACACCGCCGTCCACGATAAACTGTATCGTCGGTTGCGGATGCAGATCATGCATGGGGAAATCCCCCCCGGGACACCGCTGACATTGCGTGGCCTGGCCAAGGAGAACGGCGTGTCGATGACCCCCGTGCGCGAGGCCCTGCGGCGGCTGGTGGCCGAGGGCGCGCTGTTCCTTTCGGCGTCGGGGCGCGTGATTACCCCCTTGCTGTCGAATGACCGGATCGAGGAGCTGGCCGCCTTGCGCGCGCTGATCGAGCCTGAGCTGGCCTCGCGCGCCCTGCCCCGTGCGCATATGGCGCTGATCGACCGGCTGACGACGATCAATCACGCCAATGCGGAGGCTGTCGTGAAAATGGATGCGATCGGCTATATCCGGACCAATCTGGAATTCCACCGTACCCTGTATCTGCGCGCACAGGCTCCGGCCATTCTGGCGGTGATCGAAACGGTCTGGCTACAGCTCGGGCCGACCATGCGGGCGGTGTATAACCAGATGCAGCGCAACGAACCTCCGCGCCATCACCGGCTTATTCTGGCCGCGCTACGGGCGGGCGACGAACCCGGTCTCCGGCTGGCAGTGCGCACCGATGTCACCCAAGGGCTGCGGCATCTGGCGCAATAGCCGCGCAGGCGCGCGCCGGAAATGCCGCCCAAGCCACAGATCGCTGCGACCTATCCCGCTGATGCAAAGCGCATTTGCATTCCTGAGGGGTTCCCATTTCTATCGCAACATGTCTTAAGGCCCGCAACAAAACGGGACATGACGAGTATGAACAGTAGATTGACCGAAGACGAGCGTAAAACGCTCGAGATGAACGTCTTGATGACGCCGGATATGGCCAATTTCTCGGGCAAGGTGCATGGGGGCGCATTGCTGGCAGAGCTGGACCGTGTCGCGTTTACGCTGGCCTCCCGCTATTCGGGGTCCTATGCGGTGACGCTGTCGGTGGATCAGGTGACCTTCAAACAACCCATCCTCGTCGGCGAGCTGGTGCGTTTTCAGGCGGCCGTAAACCATACGGGCCGCTCCTCGATGGAAATCGGGATCCGCGTCGAGGCTGAGAACATCACCGCAGGCCGCCGCCGTCACACCAATAGCTGCTATTTCACGATGGTCGCCGTGGACGAAATCGGCAAGCCCGTCGAGGTGCCGAAACTGACCCCGCAGACGGAAGAAGAGCAGCATCGCTGGGATGCCGCAGAACTGCGCCGCGATCTGCGCAAAGAACATGCCGTACGCATGGAAGAAGCCTCCGCCAAGGTTAAATAACCCCTTGGTGTCATAGTCGAAAAAGGCGCCCTTTCAGGCGCCTTTTCTGTTAGAAATAGCTGCGGACCAACGCATCCGAGATCAGCACCCATCCATTGGCCACCACAAAGAAGGCCAGCTTGAAGGGTAAGGATACGACCGCAGGCGGGACCATCATCATCCCCATCGACATCAGCACCGCCGATACCACAAGGTCGATCACCAGAAACGGGATATACACCAGAAACCCGATCTGGAAGGCGCGCGCGATCTCCGACAGCATGAAGGAAGGCACCAGCGTCGACAGCGGGACATCCGGCGACAGAACCAGCGTGGCCTCCGGCGAACGCAGCTGGGCCAGCGACGCGAAGGTTTCAGGATTGGTTCGCCCTGCCATGAAAACGCGGAACGGCGCGATGGCTTTTTCCAATGCGGGCATCATATCCAGCTCGCCATTCATCAGCGGCGAAATCCCGTTGGTATAGGACTCCATAAATGTCGGTTCCATGATGAACCACGTCAAAAACAGGGCCAGCGAAATGATCAGCATGTTCGGCGGTGCCTGCTGTAGACCAATGGCCTGACGCAGGATGGAAAGCACCGTCACGATAAAGGGAAAGCAGGTCACCATGATCATGATGCCCGGAGCCAGACTGAGCAGGGTAACGGCTGAAATCAGCAGGACCGAGCTTCCGGTCAGGCTATTCTCGCCACCGAAATCAAGCGTGACTTCCTGCGCCATCGTCGGCAGCGCAGAAAGTATTAACGTTAATGCCCCGTAGAGGGCGAGCCGTGACATCTGCATGTCACAGCCCGTTTTGCAGATCGATCACTTCCGTCAAGCGGACCCCGAGCTGGCCGGCATGCTCCCCCTGCATCTCGGTGAGTTCCCCGCGCGCAATCAGCTTATCTCCCACATACAACTCCACAGGATCATCCACGCGGCTATCCAGCGGCATAACGGAATCGCGCTTCATCCGCAGCAGGTCACGCACCATCGGGCGTGCCTTCCCGACCGAAATCGTGATTTCAATCGGAACTTGGGTAAACGGGTTCGAGGAATGGGTTGCTGCCTCAGTCATTCTTTTGCTCCTTCTGGACCGCGCCAAAATAGCTGGCGATCGCATCTCCGATCAGTGCGATGACACCGTCGAGATCGATATGCGTTTCTTTGCCACCGAAGCGCAGATACACCTGCCCCTCGCCTAGCGTTTCTTCTGCAACAAATGTCAGGGGTAGGCTTTTCTCTTGCGAGAGAAGCTCTTGCACCTGTTCGATGCTGTTTGGATTAACCACGACCGTCAAAGGCGTATCTGCCAGCCCGTCGGCCAAAGGCATGACCTGTTCTGCAATGGTCTGCGCCAGCGTCTGACGCGCGACAACCGGAAGCACCTTTGCCGTCATATCGACAAGCAGCGGCCTCATCGCGTCCAGAACATGCTGCCGCGCCTCGTGAAAGGTGAAAGACAGTGCCTGAAGGTTTTGCCCCAGATCGGCCCGCAAACGCGCCTGTTCGGCATTCTGGGCGGCCACCGCATCTTCCCAACCGGCGGAATAGCCTTTCTCGAAGGCCGCGAGCTTGATTTCCTCCAGCTCGCCATGATCGATCGTGACAGATTGCGGGACACGGGATGTGGTCTCAAACGATTCCAGTTCGAAGCGTTGCATCACGCGCGTTCCTCCTTCTCATCCATCCAGCTGCGCAGGATCTCTACAGTCTCGTCGCGGCGTTCCTCGATCAGGCGCTTCAGGCGATCCACTGGATCCGCATTATTTTCGGCATCATCGAAAGCATTCCCCATCGCGAAAGGCAGATCGAAGCCAAGGTCGTCTCCGCCGCCCAAGCCGGACACCAGCGGCATATCATCGGGAACATCATCCCCATCCGCGATCTCGCCAGTCAGGGCATTCGGATCCCCGACGGAAGACGGCAACTGTTCGACCTGACGGCGCTGGGTCAGGATCGGCTTCATCACGAAGAGACCAAGGATCAATGCGACAACCGCAAGAACGCCCAGCTGGATCAGTTGCATCACATCTAGATTCTGCCCGCCCATAAAGCCGACAGATGTCGCCTCGGTGCCCTGAACCGTCAGCGGCTCGAACTGCATGCTTTGCAGCGTGATCACATCGCCGCGGCTTTCATCGAACCCGACAGCAGAGGCCACCAGCGCCTGCAATTGATCAAGTTCTGCCTGCGGTCGCGGCGTCCAGGTGACCGTGCCATCCGCACCCGTGGTCGGCAGACCATTCACCAGCACCGCGACGGTCAGACGTGTCACCGTCCCGGGTTTGCGCAAGACTTCACGGCGGGTTTCAGACACATCGAAATTCGTCCGCTCTCGGGTTTGCGAGCTGTTACTCTGCGACTGACCACCTGCATTGGCATTTCCGGTCGGGAGGTTCGAGGCCACAGTGACATTGGCAGGATCGGTCGACTGCGAGCTATCGCTTTGTTCCTGCGTATCGGTCGAAATGGCGATGCGGCTTGCAGGATCAATCGTGCGCTCGGTAATCGATTCGCTTTCGAGGGCGGTGCGCAGAGACACCTCGACCACCGCATTGCCCTGACCGACACGGGCCTCCAGCAGACGCTCGACATTTTTCTTCAGTTCCGCCGCGCGATCTTCCGTATTCTGGCTGAGATTCTCGTCATCCCCCGTCGAGATCAGGCCCCCGTTGGCATCGATAACAGACACATCTTCCGGCTTCATCCCGGTCACAGCAGAGGCCACCAGATATTTCAGAGCCCGCGCCTGCTGCTGGCTGATCGAGCCGGAAGTCGCCGTAATAAACACGGAAGCGGTAGGTTCGATACTGCGGCGGAAGGCATTGTCGGTGCCATGCGCAATATGCACACGCGCCGAGCGGATGCCGGGATTTGCAACGATCGTCCGCGCCAGCTCACCTTCTTTGGCGCGCCAATAGGCCGCATCGAACATCTGCGACGTCGTCCCGAAACCCGACATCGAATCAAGCAGCTCGTAACCCGCGCCCCCCATTGCCGGAAGCCCTTCGGCAGCAAGGGTCATCCGCAGCTCATCGCGTCGGGTCGCGTCGACATAGATCGAATCGCCCCGAATTTCGTAGGCAACGCCGCGCTGCTCCAAAGCCGTCACGACTTCTCCCGAACTTTTTCCTTCCAGCCCTGCATAAAGCAGCGAATAGGATGGCTTCGACGCCATACCAGAAAGAAGCAAGATCGCAGCAAAAACGATTCCGGTTGCTGCGAGCACGATGAAACGCCGCCGCGTATCCATTCCCTGCCAAACGGCCGTTACCTGTTCCAAGACGCACCTCCATGAGCGGACCTTCTGTCCAGTCGTCGCCTCATGTTTCACCGATCGCCCTTAACAATCGGTTAGTGGGTCTGGGTTTATTACGGTTTCAACGAAGTAATCGGAATGATCCCATGGCAGATGCAACAGCAGATCAGGTAGAAGGCTCAGAAGAGCCGAAGAAAAAGTCGAAACTTCCGCTTATTATCGGCCTTGTGCTGATGCTCCTTTTTGGTGGCGGCAGTTTCTTCGCAGTCTATTCAGGCATGATTCTTGGCGCTCCCGAAGCCGAAGACGCCCATGCCGATGAACCCCCTCCACCGGCAGAGCTGCCGGATATTTCCTTTATCAAGCTTGATCCTATGGTCATCTCGCTTAGCGGTTCGAGTTCCCGCCACCTGCGCTTCAGTGCAGAGCTGGAAGTCCCGACGGCCTATCAGGCCGATGTCGAAAAGCTGCGTCCGCGGGTGATGGATGTTCTGAACGGGTATTTGCGCGCGGTCGAGCTGAGCCAGCTTGAAGACCGCACAGCCCTTATCAAGCTGCGCGCCCAGATGCTGCGCCGCATCCAGATCGTCACCGGCGAAGGCCGCGTCAACGATCTGCTCATCATCGAATTCGTGCTGAACTGAGGATTGTGATTATGGAACTTATCTCGAATATCTTGCTCATCGCCGGCGCGTTGGGGGCTGCGGTCTACTGTATCGTCCTGTCGCGCCGTCTCAAGAAATTCAATCAGCTTGAAAGTGGTATGGGCGGCGCGATTGCCGTGCTGTCCGCTCAGGTCGATGAAATGACCAAGGCACTGGAAAAAGCCCAGACCACGGCAAATACCTCCGCAGAACAATTGCGCAACCTGACAAAGCGCGCGGAGATCGGGGCAGAAAAGCTTGAGATCATGCTGGCTTCGCTACACGATCTTCCCGCGCCGCCCCAAGCTGCGCCCCGCCCTGCGGCCAGCACCCCGCCCCTTGAGGTCGAGGAAGAGATCCCCACAGCAGCAGATGAAGCCGAATCGCCCAAACGTGCGCGGGTCGTGCGCCGCCGCCAACGCGAAAGCAATATTGAGGCCGCCGAATGAGCAAGACAGATCCGAAAGCGGCTCCTTCCGCCAAACCCACCCCCCCGAAAGCCGCCAAAGGCCGGAAGGTCCAACGTAAACCCGCACATACCCTTCTGATTATCGCAACGCTCCTGGCAGGATCTGCGGCGGTCCGTATCGCTGCCGGGGCAGATACGGCTTTGGCAAAGGCCGCCGACCTTACCAACACGGTCGCGGCCCAGAACTGCACAACCGAAGAAGGCGTGATGGCACTTCTATCGGAGGTCAATGCCCGCTCGGGCAAGCTGGATGAACGCGAAGCATTGCTTGCAGACCGCGCCACTGCGATCAGCGTCGCGGAAGACAGGCTCAAGCAACGCATTCAAGAAATGAAAACCGCTGAAGAAGAGCTGGCCAAGACAGTCCAGATTGCAGATCGCGGTGCAGAAGACGATGTAACGCGCCTTGTGACTTTGTATGAAAACATGAAGCCAAAACAAGCGGTTCCACTTTTCGAGACAATGGCCCCCGAATTTGCTGCAGGATTTTTGGGGCGCATGCAGCCTGCCGCCGCCGCCTCTATCATGGCGGGGCTTTCCCCCGACACAGCCTATACGATCAGCGTTCTTATGGCTGGCCGGAACGCCAACGCGCCAAAAAGGTAAAGCGCGTCAGTAGTTTTTTAAACGTCCTTTGCGATGCTCACATCGTAACAATGGAGACGGACGATGATTGGCATAGTTGGAATCGTGATCATCTTCGCTATGGTATTTGGCGGCTATGTTGCTGCCGGTGGCAAGATGGGCATCATCTTGAAATCGTTGCCATTTGAGATGATCATGATCGGTGGAGCCGCGGTCGGGGCCTTCGTTCTGTCAAACGATATGGCCTCAATCAAACATGCGCTCAAGGACATCGGGAAAGTCTTCAAAGGCCCGAAATGGAAGCCGGATGACTATCGGGATCTCCTGTGTCTGCTGTTTGAGCTAATCCGGCTACAGCGGCAAAATCCTGTGGCCATTGAAGAGCATATCGAAGATCCGGAAAACTCCTCGATCTTCGGTAAATATCCGAAGATCCTTCATGATCATGAAGCAGTCGAAATGATTTGCGACACATTGCGCTCGGCCTCGATGAACTATGATGACCCCCATCAGGTGGAAGAGGTTCTCGAAAAGCAGCTTGAGGCGAATTACCATCATGCCATGCATTCAAGCCACGCCATCCAGAACGTTGCGGACGCGATGCCGGCACTTGGGATCGTGGCAGCCGTGCTCGGGGTGATCAAGACCATGGGGTCCATCGACCAACCGCCAGAAGTTCTGGGTAAAATGATTGGCGGCGCGCTTGTCGGGACGTTTCTCGGTGTGTTTCTGGCCTATGGCTTCATCGGCCCCTTTGCCTCGCGCATCAAAGCGGTGGTGGATGAAGACTCGCATTTCTATAAATTGATCCGTGAAGTGCTTGTGGCAAACCTGCACAACCACGCAACGAATATCTGTATCGAAGTTGGCCGCCAGAATACGCCCCACCATATCCGCCCGAGCTTTTCTGCTCTGGAAGAGGCGCTTAAATCCGTAAAATCGGAGGCAGCATGAGGCATCTGTTTCTCGGCACACTGCTGACAACCATTGCGTCTGTTGCCGCAGCGCAGACCGTCACTGTACAATCGGGAGAACATCCCGATTTTACGCGGTTGGTCTTCCTGTTTCGCGGAAAAGTTGACTGGTCACTGGAACAAAATGAAAACGGCTACGCGTTTTCGGTCAACAAACCAGATGTAAAATACGATCTTTCCAAGGTTTTCTATTTTATTCCCCGCACGCGGATCAGTGAGCTGTATCCTGTCAATGGATCGTCTGCGCTGGATATTGCGACACCGGAAGGGATCGCGCTTACCGCCTTTGAGCTGGCCTCTGGGGCCGTGGTCGTTGATGCGCGTCTGGCCCCGCAGGAAGCCCCCGCCCGACCGCAGTCCCCCGCTGCGCCACAAATCGAAATCACCACCCCGATCCAAAACCCAAGCATTCCCGCGACACGAATCGCCCTGCCTGATCCCGATATCTACTGGCGTTTGTCCGAAACTCCGGCGGCACAAACATCGGTAACACCGGCACCCGTGAACGTCCGGCCCAGCGTCGAGCCCGCCCCCGCCCGCACGAAAGAGGTTCCGCCGGTGCAGGGCGCTTTGGCGCTTGATCAGTTGATGGAAGAAAAAGACAAGCGCGTCTCTGAAGCAGAAACGCAGCTGTTGCATCAATTAAGCCGCGCAGCCTCGCAAGGGCTGATCGAGCTCGAATTGCCGACGATCCCCGACCCGGAACCCGCCCCCGCCGCAGTCACTCCGCCCCCGCCGGAACCGACCCGCAAGACCGAGCATATCGCGATCCACTCGGAAACAGTGGTTGATCGGGATGCAGGCTCGTTACAGATGCAGTTCGGCGACATGCTGAATGACAGCCGCTGCGCACCGAATGCCGATTTTGCATTGCGCGAATGGTCCGAAGAAGGGGATCCTTTCGCCCTTATTTCCAGCCTTCGGCGTTCGCTGATCGGAGAGTTCGACAAGCCGAACGAACAAGGGGCATTGCGTTTGGCACAGACCTACCTGGCCTTTGGTTTCGGTGCCGAAGCGCAATCGATTCTGCAAAACTTCCCGATAGATCCGGAAGCGCAGGATGCTGTGAAGCTGATGGCGAATGTCATAGATGGCGAGCCGGTCTCTTCGGCCAACCCCTTGTTGGCGATGAGCGCGTGTGACGGTGCCGTTGCCTTCTGGGCAATGATGGGACAGGAGAAAAGCGACCCTCTCAGCGTCAATCTCAAGGCAGTCCAGCGGACATATTCGGATCTTCCGATCTCGCTGCGTCGCACTTTGGGCGTTCCTCTGGTCAACAAGCTGACAACGCTGGGATATCCGGAAGAGGCTGAAACTGTTCGGTTTTCTCTGGAACGCGGCGAAAATGAGAAAAGCCTGCAAGCCGTTATGCTCGACGCGACAATCGACCACGGACATGCGGATGCGGCGGCAATCGAACAGAGCCTGAAACCGGTTGTCGAACGCGATAACGAAGATGCGGTCGTCGCGACACTCATGATCGCCGAAACCGCGTTCCGCGATCATCATCCGATGGATGAGCTGGTTCTGGAAAATGCGGCCGCGCTGGCAATCGAATTGCAGCCGTCACCCGACGCCGCCAAGCTGCTGCGCGCAGAGGCCTTGGGGCGCGCCAGCCGCTCGGACTGGAACGGTGCCATGACCACTTTGGCGAACTGGCCGAAAACACTGGATGCGCCTCTGCATGACTCGAGCCGCAAAATGATCCTACAACGCGCGATCCGCGATCTCGCGGATCAGGATCTTCTGGTCTTCTATTTCCAGCATAAGGACGTCATCGCCCAAGCAGGGCTGGACACGGCAGATTACCAGCTTATTGCCAAGCGCCTGATTGATCTGGGGCTGCCAAGCAATGTGCAAAGCCTGCTGCAATCGGATCAGCCTCTCTCTCCTGCATCGCGCCTTCTGATGGCGAAGGCAGCACTGCTGGAGCATGACGGCCCGGCGGCAATGACCTATGTCAGCGGGCTGGAAAGTGACGAGGCACAGGCGATCCGCGTGCAGGCGCAAAACTACTTTGCCGGCGGAGATGCCCTGAACCAAGGCGGCGCCGCCCCGCAGCTTTCGGATGAAAGTCCGGATAGCGCCTTGCGTCGTCGGGACTGGACGGCGCTGGCGCAATCCGGATCTGACTCGGAAAAAGCCTTTGTTCAGGCCTTTGATCTGGCCAATCCCTCGCCCGAGGCCCCCGCTGATGGAGAACTGTCAAATGCGCAGCGCCTTCTTAACCAGAGTGCGGAAGAACGAGACGCGCTCAGCCAGCTTCTTGAGAGCCTGAACTGACCACAATAGGCGCCTGTCTCAAACAGATAGGCGCCTATGCCCTTTCCACTGCAACAAGCTGCGCGGGGATCAAGCCGCGCAGCGCATTGCCAATCCAGAAGCCGTCACGCAGGTCGCTCGGGGCAAGATCATCTTCATAAGCGTGGCCCGCTTCCAAAAGACTTTGCCGTAGAACCCCCGGCAGAAGTCCCGCCGCGCAAGGTGGCGTCCGCAGGTTTTGCAGCTCGCCAACAAATATATTGGTGATCGTGCCCTCGCAAAGCCGCCCCTGCTCATTCAGGAAGATCCACTCGTCGATCCCCTGCGGCAAGTTGGCGCGGAACGTGTCATAGAGCCCCCGCTGGGTTGTCTTGACAGATAGCCAAGGATCATCCGAACGCAGCATCTGCGGGGCAATCGCGACGTTCCAGACCGTTTTCGTGGCAGGCAAATCCGCGAAGCCCAATGTCGGCCTGCCGGCCAGATCCACGGTCAGCCGCCCCCTCAATACCCCCTCTTTCGGCAATGCGGCCAAGGCCGCCTGCACAGCCTTGGCATCAAAGGGTATCTCGAGTTTCAGGCAGGTTCGCTGCAATCTGGCCAGATGGAGCGGCCAGAAGGCGATATGCCCCGCATCCACACGGAAGGTTTCGATAACGTTCAGATCGGGCGGACAGGTCCGGCATAGCGACTTTTCCATAGCGCTTCCTCATATTCGGCCTCGGCGCGGCTGTCATAGACGATCCCGCCCCCGACATTTAGCGTGACCTCTTCCGCTTCGCAGCGCAATGTGCGGATCGCCACATTGAAGCGCATCCCACCATCCGGTGCCATCCAGCCGATAGCCCCGCAATAGGCCCCGCGCGCCCAGGGTTCGAGATCGCGGATAATTTGCATGGCACGGATTTTCGGCGCGCCCGTGATGGAGCCACAGGGAAAGAGCGCCTTGATAATCTCTGCCGCGCCACTCTCGGGCCATAACCGCGCCTCGACCGTTGAAACCATCTGATGGACAGTGGGATAGGTTTCTATCCTGAACAGTTCGGGCACCTTGACGCTGCCCAGCCGCGACACACGCGACAGGTCATTGCGCAGCAGATCAACGATCATCAGATTCTCGGCGCGATCCTTCTCGGAGGAGTACAAGTCCTCGATCTGCGCCTGATCGGAGAGCGGATCGGCCTCTCGCGGACGGGTTCCTTTCATCGGGCGCGTCCGGATCTTTCCCTCCGGCTCGACCTCGAAAAACAGTTCCGGCGAGCGGGATACATATTGCACATCGCCCAAATCCAGAAAGGCCCCATGCGGCATGGGGGCGTGCTGCGACATACGGGCGTAAAGCGCCTCGGCCTGCCCCGAAAGACGGCCCCGAATGGGAAAGGTCAGATTGACCTGATAGCAATCTCCCGCGCGGATATGTTCGGCCAAACGGTCGAATGCCCGTGCGTGATCGGCCGCCGACCAGAGCGGCACCAGATCGTGCACATGCGCCTCGCCGGTCTGCGGCGCGGCAACCCGCGGCGCGGGATAGGCCGCCATCGCAATCAGCGGATCACGCCGTTCCTCGGGCAGAAGCGCGGCGAGTTTCTCGGAGAAGCAATAGCCCAACTCGTAGGAAAACAGCCCCGCCAGCCAGAACCCTTCAGCCCGCAACCGCTCGATCCGCGCCAGAACTGCGGGAACCTCTTCTGGACTGTCGGCCCGTAAAATCTCGGCTGGCGCGTCAAAACACGTCTCTTTCCCCAGCGGGCCGCACTCAAATAAAACCTTCATCAGACATCCCTGCCGCGCGTTCCCTGCCTAATTCGCAGCTAGGGAAAACCGGTCAAGACCGAAACCGACATTTTAGCGCCAAAAGAGGGATTTCATTCACGTTGCACCCCGTTTCTTGCATGCTATCAAGGCAAGGCGAGAGAAACGGTGCCCCCGATGTCTGACATTATTCGCCTGATCTTACCGATTTACATCCTGATTGTGGTGGGCTTCGTCCTGATCCGCATCCGCTATATCGCGGCGGCAGATCTGCGCGGCGCAGGGCGGCTGGTGATCCGGTTTTTCCTGCCGCTTGTGGTTTTTGCAGCCGTTGCGGCCGGAGATCATGACACGGCGCTGCATCCGGCTATTTTCATTTCCTACACGATCGGGTCACTGCTAAGCTACGGGCTGGGCTATGGCACAGCCTTGCTTGCAGGCAAGCCCCACGGCGTGCGCGCCTTCGAGGCAATGGGGTGTTCGTGCTCGAATTCGGCCTTTTTCGGCCTGCCGATCTCGACCTTCGTTTTCGGCCAGCAGATCGCTTTCGACATTTTCGCGATGGCACTTCTGATCGAAAACCTCATTATCACGCCATTGGCGGTCAGCGTGATCGAGGTGGAAAGCGGCCTGACATGGGCCAAGCTGCGGCGCCTGTTTGCCGGAATCCTGACCAACCCGCTGTTGATCGGTGCCCTGTCGGGACTGGTCTGGAAAGCAACGGGGCTCGGGCTGCCCACGGTGCTTCTGGAGGCGATCCGGCTGATGACCCCCGTGGCCGCGCCGATTGCCTTGCTGGCAGTTGGCGGCGCGGTGGCAGAGCTATCGCTCAAGACGTTCCGTTGGGGCGTGATCCGGATCACCCTTTGCAAACTGCTGGGCCATCCGCTGCTGGTCGGCGCAACCAGCCTGCTGTTTTTAGGCACCCATAGCGATCTGGGCACATTGCAAGCCGCAGCCATCGTCAATGCCGCCCTGCCCATGATGTCGGTCTATATGCTTTTCGGTATCCGCTTCCACCGCGAGGATGTTGCGGCCACGGCGCTGATTACCGCAACCGCGCTGTCCTTCTTCACGCTTTCGGCGCTCCTTTACCTGCTGCGCTAGCCCATAGCCCAGCCGTGCTGCAAAAAACGGCATCCGCCCCCAATTCATCCGACCCTCTTTATCGGAATGAACAGGTTTACCGATACATCATCAGGTCAGCGCATAAAATGACGCCATTTCGCGAAGCGTGGGTTGTCAAACGTTTCAATTCATAGATTTTTTGATAAGGTAGGATTTCAACAAAAGACTCACCTTCCGCCACCGCCCTTATGGTCAACCTTGCGGCTTTTGTCGCTCGGTGGCAGTTTCCGTATCGCTTTTGTCCCGTTGTTCTACCTCATTGCCCGATAGCCAGTGCCCTGTTGATCAGACACGTCTTCGGAGTTTCCCTATGACATTGCACCGGCAAGATTTCGGACTGGTCCAATCCTATACGGGCGGTTTGCTTGCCCCCGAGGCCGCCCCAAGAGCACGCAGTTTCCGGACCGAAAGCACAGGCGGCCTCCCGTTCGGGATGGGGGCCATCGGCACGGATCAAGACGATCATGCCCATCGGCAATGGTGCGGGAATACGCCCCGCTATGTCGGTAGCGGCACGGCCACGGCCCTCATCACATTGCAAGGCTACCGCCTGACGACCGGAACGCCTGTCGATGTCAGCGCATGGGACGTGGCGGGCACCAGCTATGTCTGCTATCCGGACGCTGGTCCCGAAACGCTGCTTGCCGCGCTCCTCGAAGCCGCTTGTACCGATGCGGGTCTATGCGGCCTCGGTATTGCGGCACTCCGACGCCTGATCCTGGCAAACGCGCGGTTGCAATTTACCCTCAGCAACCAGAATGCATTGCGGTTTCCCCTATGTTTCGGGGCGGGCACACTGATCGACACACTCTACGGGCCGCGCCCTGTTGAAACGCTCCAAAAGGGGGATTTCGTGCAGACCGCCGATCACGGGCCGCAACCGATCCTCTGGATCGGGCATCGCCGTGTCGAGGCGAAAGACCGTTTTGCGCCCATCCGTTTTGCCGCAGGGACACTTGGCAACACGCAGCCGCTTGAGGTGTCGCAACAGCACCGGATGCTGATGCGCGGCTGGCAGGCCGAATGTCTGTTTGACGAGGACGAGGTGCTTGTCTGCGCAAGCGATCTCCAGAACGACCGCACGATCTATATCCGGCAAGGCGGGATGGTCGATTATTTCCATCTGCTCTTCGACACCCACGAAATCATCTCGGCCAATGGCATTCCGTCCGAAAGCTTCCACCCCGGTCAAGCCGGACTGGCCAGTCTGCAACAGCCACAGCGTCGCGCTTTCCTGCAGCTTTTCCCAGAGCTTGCCGCCTCGCCGCCCGCGCTTGCCCGCCCCTGTCTCACCGCGCATGAGGGCCGAATGCTTGCCGATTATCTGGGCCTGTAAAACAAAACCGCCCCCGAGGGGGCGGCGATGTCAATCATCCATTTTGAGCGCGGCGATAAAGGCCGATTGCGGGATTTCGACCTTGCCGAACTGCCGCATCTTCTTCTTACCGGCTTTCTGCTTTTCAAGCAGCTTCTTCTTCCGCGTCGCGTCCCCGCCATAACATTTGGCGGTCACGTCCTTGCGCATGGCCGAAAGGGTCTCGCGCGCGATCACGCGGGCACCGATCGCGGCCTGAATCGGAATCTTGAACATATGCCGCGGGATCAGGTCCTTCAGCTTTTCGCACATGGCACGGCCACGGGCCTCGGCGCGGTCGCGATGGACCATGATCGCCAGCGCATCCACCGGCTCGTCATTCACGAGGATCGACATTTTCACAAGGAAATCCTCACGATAGCCGATCAGCTGATAATCGAAGGACGCATAGCCTTTGGTCACCGATTTCAGACGGTCATAAAAGTCGAAGACCACCTCGGACAGCGGCAGGTCATAAACCGCCATCGCGCGCGAGCCCGCATAGGTCAGGTCCATTTGGATCCCGCGACGGTCCTGACACAGCTTGAGCACATCGCCCAGATATTCGTCGGGCACCATGATCGTGGCCTTGATACGCGGCTCTTCGATATGGTCGACATAGGTCAGATCCGGCATATCCGCGGGGTTATGCAGGTCGATGACCTCGCCATCCTTCATATGCAGCTTGAACACCACCGAGGGCGCCGTTGTGATCAGGTCCAGATCATATTCGCGTTCCAGACGGTCGCGGATCACCTCGAGGTGCAAAAGACCAAGGAAGCCACACCGGAAGCCGAACCCAAGCGCCGCCGAGGTCTCCATCTCGGCACTGAAGGACGCGTCGTTCAGCTGAAGCTTTTCGATCGCGTCACGCAAGGCCTCGAAATCGGCAGCATCAACGGGGAACAGACCACAGAACACCACCGGAATCGACGGTTTGAAGCCCGGAAGCGGTTGCGCACAGGGCTTTTTGTCATGGGTGATCGTATCGCCCACCTTGGTGTCGCGCACCTGCTTGATCGAGGCGGTAAACACCCCGATCTCGCCCGGACCCAGCTCGGCAATATCGACCATCTGCGGTTTGAGCACGGACAGGCGGTCCAGCTTATAGGTGGCGCCCGTCTTCATCATCTTGATCTGGTCGCCCTTCTTGATCACGCCATCCATGACGCGGATCAGAACGACAACGCCCAGATAGCTGTCATACCAGCTATCGACCAGCATGGCCTTCAGCGGTGCGTCCCGCTCGCCCTTGGGCGCGGGCAGACGGTGGACAATGGCTTCCAGCACATCGGGGATACCAAGGCCGGTCTTGGCCGAGATTTCCACGGCATCCGACGCATCGATGCCGATCACGTCTTCGATGTTTTCCTTCACCCGTTCCGGATCGGCGGCGGGAAGGTCGATCTTGTTGAGGACCGGCACAATTTCATGGTCGGCATCAATGGCCTGATAGACGTTGGCCAGCGTCTGCGCCTCGACGCCCTGCGAGGCATCGACCACCAGAAGCGAGCCCTCAACGGCCTGCATGGAGCGCGAGACCTCATAGGCGAAGTCGACGTGGCCGGGGGTGTCGATCAGGTTCAGGATGTAGGTTTTGCCATCCTTCGCCGGATATTCGATCCGGACAGAGTTCGCCTTGATCGTAATACCGCGCTCGCGCTCGATATCCATCGCATCAAGAAGCTGCGCCTTCATGTCACGTTCGGCCACCGTCCCGGTCATCTGGATGAGCCGGTCGGCGAGAGTGGATTTACCGTGGTCGATATGCGCCACGATGGAGAAATTGCGAATACGGTCGAGATCGGTCATGGCGCGCGATATATATAGGTTTCGACGTTGCGGGAAGAGAAATTCACAGGGCAGGCCCTAAGCTACCCGAGAATGACCCGCTATGGCCTGTGGAAAAGGGTTTGGCAAGCCTTCCGCGCATGTCACGGGGCCAATTCATGCGAATCCATTGACCTTTCGCGAAGGCCGCGCAAGTTAAGGCAGGTATCATCCCAAGGAGACCGCCATGATCCTGTCCGTGCCCACTATGACCTGCAACCATTGCAAAGCGGCTGTCGAAAGCGCCATCGAAGAGGTTGGCGGCAAGGCGGACGTCTTTCTGGAAGACAAAGAGGTCGAAGTCACCGGCCTGCCCCCCGAGACCGTTCTGGCAGCCCTGAAAGGCGCGGGCTATCCGGCAGAAATCATCGAATAAGACTTCACGTTCCGGCGAGCGGCACATGCGAGCTTTGAGATGTCATTCATATTTTGTTAACTATCTTGGCAAATTAAAGATGTGCGAGCAGCGCCCATAAAATCGACCCAAAAACATCGAGGCAGAGCATGAAAAACGTCATCCGGATCGCAGCCACTGCGTTCACCCTTAGCCTGTGCATGGGCTCCATCGCCAAGGCCGGCCCGCTGGACCGCGCCTGCCAGCAAGGCGGACGCACCTCGAATTCCGAGCTGTGCAGCTGCATCCAGAATGTCGCGGACATCACGCTCAGCAATAGCGACCAACGCCGCGCCGCCAAGTTTTTCACCGACCCCGACAAAGCCCAGGAGGTCCGCACCTCCAGCCGCCCCTCCGATACGGACTTCTGGGCGCGCTACAAGAATTTCGTTTCTGCGGCAGAGGGCTATTGCGGCTAAGCTGCATCGCTCTGCATATGGATCGGGCCGGTTTTCCGGCCCGTTTTCGTCTCAGCCCCGCGCCTGAAGACGCTCTATCACATGCCGGGACCCCGCCTCGATCAGGTGCAGGACCCCGTCGAAATCACGGGTATAATAGGGGTCCGGCACCTCGCCCGCGGCCAGATCCTCCGGCAGGAACAGCCGCAGCTCCGCCCCGCCAGAGCGCGGTGCCAAAGCGCGGGCATCCGCCAGATTTTGCCGGTCCATCGCCAGAATCAGATCGAATCGGGTAAAATCCGCAGCCTGCAACTGGCGGGCGCGCAAATCCGACAGATCATAGCCACACGCCCGTGCCGCAGCTTGCATCGGGCCATAGGGCGGTTCGCCCACATGCCAGCCACCGGTGCCCGCCGAATCGGTGACCACCGCCAGACCCGCCTCCCGCGCCATATCGCGAAACACGCCTTCGGCGGCAGGGGAGCGGCAGATATTGCCTAAGCAGAGAAACAGGATACGCATAGGAGGACCCTAAAGCAGGAGAATACTATGGCCAAGCCCGTACAGAAGATCGTGATTCTCACCGGTGCCGGTATTTCCGCCGAAAGCGGCATCCGCACCTTCCGCGCGTCGGACGGGCTATGGGAAGATCACCGGATCGAGGATGTGGCCACGCCGGAAGGGTTCGAGGCCGACCCGGAGCTGGTGCATGAATTCTATAACATGCGCCGCGCGGCCTCCAGTGCCGCCCAGCCCAATGCCGCCCATATCGCGCTGGCCAGACTTGCGGCCGACCCGCGCTATGAGGTGCTGATTGTCACGCAGAATGTGGATGACCTGCATGAAAGAGGCGGTTCGCAAAATGTCATCCATATGCATGGCAGCCTGTATGGCGCGCTGTGCCATGCCTGCGGCGCACGCTGGCCCGCGCCCGAGGTGATGCAGGCCAGCACCCCCTGCCCCGAATGCGGCCAGCGCGCGACCCGCCCCGATATCGTCTGGTTCGGCGAGATGCCCTACCGCATGGACGAAATCTGGACGGCCCTGCGCGCCGCGGACCTGTTCGTCTCGATCGGGACCTCGGGCAATGTCTATCCGGCGGCGGGGTTCGTACAGGATGCTTCGCGGGCCGGAGTGGCCACGCTGGAACTGAACCTTGACCCCTCTTCGGGGACGTCACGTTTTGACGAATCCCGTCATGGTCCTGCCACAGAACTTGTGCCAGACTGGGTGGACAAGCTGCTGGCATAGGCAAACTGCGCAAAAACCTGCAGGGGAGGCGGCGTATTCAGCGATGAATCGCTTGACCTGAGCCGCATTTACTCGTATTTCCCGCGGACAGAATTCTGGGCGCTGCTCTTGCGGCGCCTTCATATGTTGCGAAAACGGGCGATCTTCGCCCATATGGAAACAAAGGATGATGCCATGTCGCGCGTTTGCGAACTAACCGGCAAAGGCCCGATGACGGGCAACACTGTAAGCCACGCGAACAACAAGTCGCGTCGCCGCTTCCTGCCGAACCTCAATGATGTAAGCCTGATCTCCGAGACCCTCGGTCAGTCGTTCAAGCTGCGCGTCTCGGCTCATGGCCTGCGCTCGGTCGACCACCGTGGCGGTCTGGATGCGTTCCTTGCCAAAGCAAAAGACGCAGACCTGTCGGTCAACGCTCTGAAAATCAAAAAGGCCATCGTCAAGGCACAGGCAGCAGCCTGATCCCTGCGATCCTGACGGATTACCGAACCCCGTGCCTCAGGCGCGGGGTTTTTCATTACGACGACACGGCCAAGTTGATTGAAATCATTTGGCCGGCAGGCTGGCACATCCTATAACCCGTTCCATGAGAATGCTGCGGCAACTGCCCTTTCTGATCCTTTTTCTGGCAGCTGTCTTCGCGCTGACCAGCGTTGAATTCGCGTCAGCACGTGGCCAGACCCGTGCGGCAGGCCAGATCGTGCTCTGTAGCGGTCAGGGGCTGGTCACTGTTACGGTCGACGCCAATGGCACGCCGATTCGCCATGTGAAGATCTGTCCGGATATGGCGTTGGCGCTTCTGGCATCGCTTGTACCGACAGCGCCGGCGCTTATCCGCCCCGAGGGTATGCACCGTTTCGCCCCTGCCCCGATCACGGCGCGCCTGCGCGGCACGCATTCCGTTCCTCCCAAAGCGCGCGATCCTCCTGCCTCGGTCGTCTGACATCCGTTTCTGTTACCGACACCCGACGCGATCTTTCAGGAGAGTTCCATGATCCGCTCTATGCTTCTGGCCGCCACGGCCACCCTTGCCTTTGGCCTGCCCGCTTTTGCTGATGGCATCCTTATCCATGACGCCTATATGCGCGTCTCTTCCCCCGTCGCCAAATCCGGCGCGGCCTTCATGACCATCGAGAACCAGTCCGACACCGCCGACCAGCTTGTTGCGGCGCATTCCGACATTGCCGACCGGACCGAGCTACATACCCATAAGGAAGCCGCCGACGGCATGATGCAGATGCTGGCCGTGCCGGAAGGATTCGCCATTCCGGCGCAGGGCACGCATGCGCTGGCCCGCGGGGGCGACCATATCATGTTCATGGGATTGAAAGCCCCGCTGAAAGAGGGCGATCATGTGCAGGTCGTGCTCGATTTCAAAAACGCCGATCCCGTCACGGTCGATATGCAAGTCACGATGGGCGAAGCCGGTATGGATCATAGCGCGATGCATGGTCAGAGCGCCATGCAGGGCCAGAACGCTATGCTGGGAATGTCGCATAGCGGCATGAACCATATGTCTCAGGGCAACTGACCCACCGCAAAGATGCGCCCTTCCGGGGCGCATCTCAGCCCAGCAGGTCCAGCATACTGGCGGCCGCCACCGCAGGCGCGGTCCGGCCCTGCGCGACCTGATCCCCCAATCCGGCCATCTTCGCACGGATCTCGGGGTCGGTGCGAAGGCGGGCAAGCAACCCCTCACGCACCTCGGCCTCGAACCAGTGGCGGGCCTGCTCGGCGCGGCGGCTGGCAAAGAACCCCTCCTCCTTGCGCCACTGCGCCAAGGCGCAGATCTCGTCCCATGCTTTTTCCAGCCCCGCCTCTTCCAGCGCGGAAACCGCCATCGCCTTGGGAAAGCCTTCGGGATCTTGCGGGCGCTTGCGCAAAAGCCGCAGCGCACCGGCATAATCGGCCACCGTGCGCATTGCCGTCATCTTCAGGTCCCCATCCGCCTTATTCACCAAGAGGATGTCGGCCATCTCCATGATGCCGCGTTTGACGCCCTGCAATTCATCGCCCCCCGCAGGGGCCATCAGCAGCACGAAAAGATCGACCATATCGGCCACCAGCGTCTCGGACTGCCCCACCCCGACCGTCTCGATCAGGATCAGGTCGAAGCCCGCCGCCTCGCACAGCAGGATCGCCTCGCGGGTGCGCCGCGCCACGCCCCCCAGATGCGCCTGCGACGGCGAGGGGCGGATAAAGGCGTTGGGGTCGCGCGAGAGCTGCTCCATCCGCGTCTTGTCGCCAAGGATCGACCCGCCCGAACGCGCCGAAGACGGGTCCACCGCCAGCACGGCCACCTTCTTGCCCTGCCCTGTCAGCATCAGACCGAAGCTCTCGATAAAGGTCGATTTGCCCACACCGGGCGTGCCCGAAAGCCCGACCCGCAGCGCGGCGCCCTGACCGGCCAGCATATCCAGCAGCCGCAAGGCCTCGGCCCGATGGTCGGCACGGTTCGATTCGATCAAGGTAATGCCACGCGCCAAAGCGCGCCTGTCACCCGCAAGAATTCCCTGAGCCAGATCCTCGGCGGTATTGCGCATAGCTTTCCTCCCATCGGCCAATCGTCGCTACCAAGCGTAAAGATGTGAGCATGTGTGAAACGCTCTCTGTTTCTTGCATCGCGCAAAAGGTATATGTCCAGCCCATAGCCGAAAGGGCTGCAGATTTCGTCACGACGAAAGGACCATCATGAGATCACGGATTGCGCGCAAAATCGGCCTCGCCACAACACTGGCCCTGCTGGCCTTCGGGCAGATGGCACGGGCCGACCAGAGCGACCAGATCGTGTTCGATGTGCAGCTCAAGGGGCTGAAAGCGGGCGAATTGCTGATCAATGGCAAGGTCGAGAATAACGGCTACGGGGCCAATGGCACATTGCAGACCTCGGGCCTGCTGGGGTTCCTGCGCAAGCTGCGCTATGATGCCACCACCAGCGGACATATCACCGGCAGCCGCTTCACCCCGACCCGCTATGTCGAAAAAGCCGACACCCCCGACCGCGACCGCGTCTCCACGATGGTCTATAACCGCGGCACGCCGATTTCGGTCAGTCAGGAGCCGCCGCGCAAGCCCCGCAGCACCGATCTGGACCCGACCCGGCAGCATGGCACGGTTGATCCGCTGACCGCGCTTTATTCGGTGCTGCGCTCGGTGACCCCCGATGAGGCCTGCAACCGCTCCGAGCAGATCTTTGATGGCACCCGCCGCAGTCAGGTCACGCTGAATGCGCCGCAAAAGCAGGGCAATACCGTGGTCTGCACCGGCGAATACCGCCGCCTTGCGGGGTTCTCGAAATCGGACATGGCCAAGAAATCCGTCTTCCCCTTCACGCTGACCTATAGCCCGACGGGCAACGGGCGGCTGGAAGTGACCGAGATCACCACCGACACGATCTATGGCGAAGGCCGTCTGAAACGGCGCTGATCCCGTGACCCGCCTGCCGATAGACACCGTCCTGCCCGAGCTGCAACAGGCCATCGCCCGCGAGGGTCGCGCCGTCCTGATGGCGCCGCCCGGGGCGGGCAAAACCACGCGGGTTCCTCTGGCGCTGATGGATCAGGTCGAGGGCCGCATCCTGATGCTTGAACCCCGCCGTCTGGCCGCCCGCGCCGCCGCCGAGCGCATGGCCGACACTTTGGGCGAAACGGTAGGCCAGACCGTGGGCTACCGCATCCGTGGCGAGGCGAAGGTGTCGAAGACCACCCGTATCGAGGTGGTCACCGAGGGCATCCTGACCCGCATGATCCAATCCGACCCCGAGCTTTCGGGCGTGGGCTGTGTGATCTTTGACGAATTCCATGAACGCTCACTGAATGCCGATCTGGGGCTGGCCCTGGTTTGGGAGGTGCGCGGCGCGCTGCGCGACGATCTGGCGGTGGTGGTGATGTCGGCCACGCTGGACGCGGGTCCGGTGGCAGCCATGCTGGAGGATGCGCCGGTGGTGGTGTCGGAAGGCCGCGCCTTTCCGGTAGAAACCCGCTGGCTGGACCGCCCCGTAGACCGGACGATGCGCTTTGAACCTGCGCTTGCGGGGCTGATTGAACAGGCCGCCGCCGAGACCACAGGCAGTATCCTTGCCTTCCTTCCGGGAGAAGGCGAAATCCGCCGTGTCGAGGGTCTGCTGGCAGGCCGTCTCCCCTCCGATGTGACCATCCGCCCGCTCTTTGGCGCAATGGAATTTGCCGCGCAACGTGCCGCGATCGAACCTGCCAAGACGGGGCGTAAACTGGTGCTGGCGACCTCGATTGCCGAGACCTCGCTGACCATTCAGGACGTGCGCGTGGTGATCGACGGGGGCCGCGCCCGCCGGATGCGCTTTGACGCGGGTTCGGGCATGGCGCGTCTGGTGACCGAACCCGTCAGCCGCGCCGAGGCCGAACAGCGTCGGGGCCGTGCGGGCCGCGTGGCCGAGGGCATCTGCTACCGCCTCTGGACCAAAGGTGCCGAAGGGGCGCTGCCCGCCTTCCCCCCTGCCGAAATCGAGGTGGCCGATCTGTCGGGCCTTGCGCTGGAGCTGGCGCAATGGGGGTCTGACGGCAGCGATCTGGCCTTTCTGACGCCGCCTCCCGCGCCTGCGCTGGCCGAGGCGCGGAGCCTGCTGGAAGGTCTGGGCGCGCTGGAGGGCATCAGCCTGACGCCCCACGGGCAGGCTTTAGCCCGCCTGCCGCTACATCCGCGCCTTGGCCATATGCTGCTGAAGGCGGGCCAAGGTGCCGCCGATCTGGCCGCGCTTCTGGCCGAACGTGACCCTCTGCGCGGGGCGCCTGCCGATCTGACCCTGCGCCTGAAGGCGGTGCGCGACCCGAAGGGCTTTGCCGCCGATCATCCTTGGCAGCCCCATCGCGGCACGGTGGAACGTATCCGCCAAGAGGCCCGCCGTCTGGCGAAGATGGTCGATCATAGCACAGCACTAGAGCCCGCCGAGATGGCAGCGCTTGCCTATCCCGACCGCGTGGGGCTACGCCGTTCTGGCGATCAGCCGCGCTATGTGCTGTCGGGGGGCAAAGGGGTGCAGGTGGCCGATGGCGACCCGCTTGGCTCGGCCCGCCTGATCGTTGCCACCGATACCAATGGCGACCCGCGCGAGGCCATGCTGCGCCAAGGCACCCAGATTTCCGAGGCACAGATCCGCGGGCTGTTTAGCGAGAAGATCCAATGGGTTGATCTTTGCGAATGGTCGCGCCGCGAGGGCCGTGTGGTCGCCCGCAAGCAGGAGCGTTTCGGCGCTTTGGTGCTGGATGACCGGATCTGGAAAGACGCCCCGCGCGAGGCGATTGCCCGTGGGGCGCTGGACGGTATCCGCCAGATCGGCCTGCCCTTCACCGATGCCGCGCGGCGCTTTCAGGCGCGTGTGCAACTGCTGCACCAAGAGGGCGCAGAGCTTCCCGCCTTTGACGACGCTTCCCTGATGGAACGCGCCGAGGACTGGCTTCTGCCCTATCTGGGTGGCAAGCGGACCGAAACCGACCTGCGCAAGATGGATATCACCGACGCCCTGCGCGGCCGTCTTGATTGGGAACAGCTACAACTGGTCGACCGCCTTGCGCCCGCGCATTTCGAGACGCCTCTTGGGCGGCGCGTGCCCATCGACTATGGCGGCGAACATCCCGGCATCGAGATCCGCCTGCAGGAGATGTTCGGCGTGACGGCCCATCCCAGCATCGGCCCCAAACGCCTGCCGCTGCGGGTGACGCTTCTATCGCCCGGCCATAAGCCGATACAGGTGACGCTGGATATTCCGGGCTTCTGGGACGGGTCCTATGCGGATGTGCGCAAGGATATGCGCGGGCGCTACCCCAAACACCCTTGGCCCGAAAACCCGCGCGAGGCCGACCCGACGCTGCGTGCCAAACCCCGAAACTGAAAAGGCGGCCCCGAGAGGCCGCCCTTTTATTACTTCTTGCCAGGCTTGCCGTATTTGGCTTTCGGCTTGCCCTTATCCTTGGGGTTCGGCTTGTCTTTGAAGGACTTGCCGGCGGGCTTGCTGAACTTGCCCGCTTTCCCTTCGCCCGCTTCGTCGCGGCTTTTCCACGACTTGCGCGGCGCGCCATCGTCAGAACCACCCTTGCGATGCGGCTTCTTGAACTCGCGGTCGCCACGATCACCACGGTCCCCAAAATCACGGCGCGGGCCGCCCGGCTTGCGGTCCCATTTCGCGGGGCGCGGGTTCGGGCGGTCAAGACCCTCGGGGGCTTTGTCCAGCACATCCACACCGCATTTATCCTCCAGCGACCGCTCGGGGCCGACAGATTGCAGGAAGCGGTCGGCCGCATCAGCATGGATCTGCACGAAGGTATGGTCGTTCATGATACGGATCGCACCGATGTCACGGCGGGTCAGATCGCCCGCGCGGCAAAGCATCGGCAAGAGCCATTTCGGATCGGTGCCGCTGTCACGGCCCATCGACAGGCGCATCCAGGTCGAGCGCTCGAACTCGACCTTCGCACGCGGTTTCGGCCCGTCCACGCTGATCGGGGTGATATCTTCCGGCGCGGAACGCCCCGCAATGAAGGCACGCGCCACGGCTGCGGCCAGTTCGGTTGCGTCGAACCGTTTGAGCAGCGCCTGAACCGCCTCTTTCTCGTCGTCCTGAATGGGCTCGACCAGCGACGGCTGTTCCAGCATCCGCACACGATCCCGCTCCAGCACTTCCTCGGCCGAGGGCGCGGGTGCCCAGTCTGCGGTGAGGTTGGCGAATTTCAACAGGCGCTCGGCCTTGGCCTTGATGTTGATCGGCACGACCAGAGCGGACACACCCTTGGAGCCCGCACGCCCCGTCCGGCCAGACCGGTGCAGAAGCGCCTCTTTGTTCTGCGGCAGATCGGCATGGATCACCAGTTCCAGACCCGGAAGGTCGATCCCGCGTGCGGCCACATCGGTGGCGATACAGACGCGGGCACGGCCATCGCGCATCATCTGCAGCGCGCGCGAACGTTCTTCCTGGCTGAGCTCGCCCGACAGAGCCACCACGGCAAAGCCACGGTTCAGCAGCTTGGTCGTCAGATGGGTCACCATCGCGCGGGTGCCACAGAAGACAATCGCGTTGCGGGCCTCGTAGAAGCGCAGCAGGTTGATGATGGCGTTCTCGCGATCCGAACGGTCCACGACCAGCGCGCGATACTCGATATCGCTGTGCTGTGCCTTGCGATCGATGGTCGAGATCCGCTGCGCATCCTTCTGGAAGGTGCCAGCCAGACGCTCGATCTCGGGCGAAACCGTGGCCGAGAACATCAGCGTGCGACGCTCTTCGGGGGCTTCGTTCAGAATGAATTCCAGATCCTCGCGGAAGCCCAGATCCAGCATCTCGTCGGCCTCGTCCAGAACCGCAACCTGCAGCTCCGACAGGTCCAGCGCACCACGGCGGATGTGGTCGCAAATACGGCCCGGCGTCCCCACGACGATATGCGCCCCGCGTTCCAGCGCACGGCGTTCGTTGCGCGGGTCCATACCGCCAACCGCGCCTGCGATGATCATGCCAGCGGCGCCATAGAGCCATTCGAATTCGCGTTTCACCTGCAGCGCCAGCTCGCGCGTCGGCGCGATCACGATGGCACGCGGCACATCGGCGCGGGTAGGCACACCCTCGGCCAGAAGCTGCGCCGACATCGCCAGACCGAAGGCCACGGTTTTCCCCGAGCCGGTCTGCGCCGATACCAGAAGGTCTTTCTCCGCCAGAGCAGGGTCACCCACAGCGGTTTGCACGGGGGTGAGGGTTTCGTAGCCTTTCTTCTCCAGCGCGGAGGCAAGCGCGGGGTGAATGGCGATATCAATGCTCATGGCGGGGACTTTCGGGTCTGGAATGGAACGGGCGCACTCAACTGCGGCGCAAGGAGCGGCTCATACGCCCTTTGCGGCCTTCTGTATAGGGGGAATCTGCGCCTTTGGTTACGCGCTCACACCCATTTGGCTATCGGCGGAAGGCTCATCAAGACCGCATCGGCATTGTGACCGGTTTCCAGACCGAACTTCGTTCCCCGATCGTAGACCAGATTATATTCGGCATAAAGCCCGCGATGGATAAATTGCGCCTCGCGGTCGGCATCGGTCCAGGGCTGGTTGCGGCGTTTTTCGGTCACCGGCAGGAAGGCCTTGAGGAAAGCGCGGCCCACATCCTGCGTAAAGGCGAAATCCTTGGCCCAATCGCCGGTGTTCAGATCGTCATAGAAGATGCCGCCCACACCACGGGCGCGATTGCGGTGCGGAATATAGAAATACTCATCCGCCCAGTCCTTGAACCGCGGGTAGTAGCTTGCGTCATGCCCGTCGCAGGCCGCCTTGAGTGCCGCGTGGAATTCGGCGGTGTCCTCGTCATATTCGATACAGGGGTTCAGATCCGCCCCACCCCCAAACCACCATGCCCCCGGCGTCCAGAACATTCGCGTATTCATATGCACCGCAGGGGTTTGCGGGTTCTGCATATGCGCCACAAGGCTGATCCCCGAGGCCCAGAAGCGCGGGTCATCCGCCATGCCCGGCACGCCACGCGCGGCCATCGCCTTTTGCGCGCGCTCGCCCAATGTGCCCCAGACGGTCGAGATATTGACGCCCACCTTCTCGAAGACACGGCCCCCGCGCATGACGCTCATCTTGCCGCCGCCGTGGTCCTCGCCATCGGGGCCTGTGCGGACGGTGGGCGTGACCTCGAAACGGCCTGCGGGCGCTTCGGCATGGGGGCCCGTGACCTGACTGTCCTCCAGCCCTTCGAACGCGGCCACGATCTTGTCGCGCAAATCGGAAAACCACTGGCTGGCGCGGGCTTTTTCGTCTTCGAACAGGGGCTGGTCGGTCATGGGGTCTCCTTTTCCTGCCCGCAGTCTTAGCGGGCCGCAGCGGCAGGAGCAAATAGCAGTTTGGTGCAAAGCCCCCTAGCCGACCGCAGAGGCAGAAGCTAAGCTGATGGCCGGAGGAGGATCCCATGACCCGCATTTTCACCCCCGCCCTGCTTGGCCTGAGCGCCCTTGGCCTGCTGGCCGCCTGCGGCACCCCGCAGGAGCGCTGCATCAACCGCTCCACCAAGGAAATCCGCGTGCTGAACGGGCTTCTGGAAGAGGTGAACGGCAATCTGGCACGCGGCTATGCGTGGGAAAGCTATGAGGTCGAGCGCCAGCATTTCGGGATATGCGGCTATGAAACGCATGAAACAAAAGACGGCAAGAAGATCCGCCGTCCTGTCCATTGCTGGAAAGAGGTCACCGAGACATTGCAACGCCGCGTGCCGATCGATCCGGCCTCCGAGACGCGCAAACGTGACGGGCTGGTGGCCAAGATCCAATCGCTCGAGCCGCAGGCGCGCGCGAATATCGCCGCCTGCAAGGCAACCTACCCCGAAGAGTGATCAGAAAACCGGAACCTGCACCGCATCCAGCAACCCGCGCCCGCCGTCGATGCGGATGATCTGGCCGGTGGTAAAGCTGGCGCCCGAGGATGCCAGAAACTGCACCGTCTCGGCCAGTTCATTCGGCGCGGCGATCCGGCCCAAGGGCGTGCCCTCGATGATCTCTTCGCGCCATTCGGCGTTTTCCTTCAGAGCGTCCTGCAAAGAGCGGCTCATGACAGAGGCAAAGCTGACCCCGTTTACCCGAATGCGATGCGGCGCCAAAGCCACGGCCAGCCCGCGCACCGCCTGTTCCTGCGCCGCACAGGCGATGGAATAGGCCAGAGTTTCGGGCTGCGAGCGCGTCGAGGCCAGCGTCGAGATATTGATGATCGACCCGATCTCGCCCTCGGTGCGCCCGTCTTTCTCGGCCTGCGCAATCATACGCTTGGCGGTCAGCTGGGAAATCCGCAGCGAGGATTTCATATTCTGCTGCAGCATGTCATCCAGCACGCTCTGGTCAGGGTCCAGCGGGTCGCAGGGCGTGAAGCAGCGGTTGGTATTGACCAGAATATCCACCCGATCAAAGGCATCGATGGTCGCCGACAGAAGATTCGCCACATTCAGCTTCTGGCACAGATCACCGGCAAAAGTCCGCACCGGCCCCTCGGATGTGTCGGTATCGGCGAACTCGTCCTTCAGACGGCTTTCGTCGATATCGGCAAACATCACATTGGCCCCGCGATCCACGAAATGGCGCGCAATGGCAAGCCCGATCCCGTGGGCCGCGCCCGTCACAATGGCGGTCTTGCCGGAAATGGAAAGCGACATGCAGTCTCCTGCGGAGTGGTTGAAGCAAAGACGCGGCCGGTTAGCGGCCGCGTTTGGTCTGAGTATCGGCCTTTGCGGCCTGCGATTTGCTCACCTGCGATTTCGTCAGGGGCTTTTCCGCGAAGAACAGTTTGAACTGCGCATTGCCGCCGATTTCCTCGACATGGTGGAAGACCTGCCGCAGCGTGTCTTCATAGGGAAGATGGCGGTTGGCCACCATCCAGAGCTTGCCCGAAAGCGACAACATAGAGGCCGCTTTGCGGATAAAGGCCTGCCCGAGGTTCGGATCCCCCGCATGGCCCACATGGAAGGGCGGGTTCATAATGATACCGGAATAGCGGGCGGCAGGCTCGTAGCCCGTGACATCCTCCCAATGGAAGCTGGCACGCGGGTCGGTGATATTGCGCTTGGCGCAGTCGAGGGCGGCGTAATCGGCCTCGACCAGATCCAGCGTCTCAACGCCCTCACGCGCAAGGATCTGCGCCGACAGCCAGCCCCAGCCCGCGCCCAGATCGGCCAGACGCGCCGGAAGGCGGCCCGGCAGCGCCTGCGCCAGAAGGGCCGAACCCGCATCAACCTTATCCGCCGAGAACACGCCGGGGGTGGTAACAAAGCCCTCGGTAGGGGTTTGCGCCTGCACGACCCAATCAGCCAGAGCCCCACGGCGCGCGGCAAAGCGGAACACCTTCCCATGCGCCTTGGCAATCGCCGCCGAGGGCGCCACCAGAGGCTTGAGCGATTTCAGAACCGAATCCACACCGTCATTCTTGGCGCCATCCACCACGATCATCCCGCCGCCGATCACCAGATCGCATAGGCGTGCCAAAGCGTTGCGGGCCTCCTGCTTGGCGCGGGGCAGAAAGATCACCGCCGCCGCATAGTCAGATGACTGCGGCGCGGGGCTAACGGCAAAGCCACGCGCGGATAGCCCCGCGTGATCGGGCGCAAAGCCCTGTACCAGCTCCAGCCGGTCCTTCGGCAGATCGGAGAGATCGGTTTCGGCCAGAGCGCCGATCACAAGGATCGTGCCGTCCTCCGGCAGGGGCGCCTGTTCCAGCGCCAGCGAAAGTCTGGGATGTGTCATGGGGTCGCGTCGCGGAGATCCGCGCTCATTCCTTTTCCATCGTGCATTGCAGCGGGTGCTGATGGCGGCGCGCAAAATCCATGACCTGCGCAACCTTGGTCTCGGCGATCTCGAAGGAGAACACGCCAACAACCGCCAGACCCTTTTTATGCACGGTCAACATAATCTCGAAGGCCTGCGCATGATTGAGGCCGAAGAACCGCTCGAGGATATGCACCACGAACTCCATCGGAGTGTAATCATCATTCAGCAGCATCACCTTATACATCGGAGGCTTACGGGTTTTCGGCCGCGTTTTCGTAGCAAGGCCGGCATCGCCGTCATTGCCATTTTCATCATCGGCCATCATGCTGAAGGGCTTGAAGTCGCCTGTCATCATCGCTTTCCCGGGTTCCGAACATCTCAGGTCTCGTGGCGAATATAGGAAGACGGGGGCGGAAGGAAACCCCTTCTGCCTCTGCTCGCAATTCGAACGTTAAACTCTGACCTTACAATAGGGAGTAAATAGTGCCGCTGACAATGCTGGGTTTCGACGCCGATGACACGCTTTGGCAAAATGCGAGGTTCTTCCGGCTCACACAGGAGCGATTTGCCGAATTGATGGGCGAATTTGTCGAGAAGCCCCATCTGGACGCGCGGCTTCTGGCGGCAGAGCGCCGCAACATCGGGCGCTATGGCTTTGGCGTCAAAGGGTTTACATTGTCGATGATCGAAACCGCCATCGAGGTTTCCGAGGCCCGCGTCGATGCCACAGTGATCGCCGAATTGTTGCAGGCAGGGCGCGAGATGCTGGCCCATCCCATCGAATTGCTGCCCCATGTCGAAGACACGATTGCCACGCTCAGCCAGGATCACAAACTTGTCCTGATCACCAAAGGCGATCTTCTCGATCAGGAACGCAAATTGGCGCAATCGGGGCTGGGCCCCTATTTTCAGGCGGTCGAGGTGGTTTCGGAGAAAACCGCCGCAACCTATACCCGCCTCTTCAACCGTCACGGGCGCGGGGCAACCAACGGCGTGATGGTTGGAAATTCAATGAAATCAGACATCCTGCCGATGCTTCAGGCAGGCGGCCATGCGGTCCACATTCCCGATGGTGCACAGCCCTGGGCGCTGGATCATGCCGAACCGCCCGAGTCCCATCCTCGACTCACCACGCTTGGCTCTATGGCGAATCTGGTGGAGTCGATCCGCATTATCACGCGCCCGTGAATGAATGTGAGTAAAAACCTCTCACAGGCGCGTGAAAAATGATTAACTGCCGTAAGGGAATGGAGTGTTAAGGAAGGGTTAATGGCACAATATAATGCGCATATTGTCGCCATGCCACCTACATGATGTGGTGATGCAAGAAAACCGCAGTAAAGGTGACTGAAACTTCCCAATTTTCACAAACGATTCCGCGTGTTATCGTTCTTTCCATAAGCCCCACTTTAAAATCAAACCGGGGCACCGAGGCAGATATAAGGATAAGAACCGTGACCACGCTTTTGCGCTGGATCCGAGCAGGAGTTTGCGCGTTCTTCACATTGTTGCTTTTGCCGTTGGCTGTGTATGCCGCGCCCTATGCAGCCTATGTGATGGACATGCGCTCTGGTGAGGTCCTCTACGAGAAAAACGCCGACACGCGACTCTACCCTGCGTCATTGACCAAAATGATGACGCTCTACATCGCCTTTCAGGCTATCGAAGCCGGTGAGGTCAGTCTGGATTCCGAAATCACCGTGTCGCAAAATGCGGCCTCCCAGCCCCCGTCACGGCTGGGGCTGCGCGCCGGTCAGAAAATCAAGCTGCGCTATCTGATCCGTGCAGCGGCGATCAAATCGGCGAATGACGCGGCCTCGGCCATCGGGGACGCGCTTGGCGGCAACGAGGCCAACTGGGCCGCACGGATGACCGCCACCGCCAAATCGCTTGGCATGAAAAATTCGACCTTTCTCAATGCCAACGGCCTGACCCGCAAGGGGCATATGTCGACCGCCCATGACATGACCATTCTCGGGCGTCATTTGTTTTATGATTTCCCGCAATATTACAACATCTTCTCGCGCCGTTCTGCCGATGCCGGCATGAAGACCGTCTATTCGACCAACCGCCGCTTCCTTGACGCCTATAAAGGCGCGGACGGCATCAAGACCGGTTACACCGTGGCTGCGGGTTTCAACCTCTGTGCTTCGGCGCAGCGCGGCGACGAGCGGATCATCGCAACCATCTTCGGCGGCACCTCGACCGCACAGCGGAATGCGAAAATGGCGGAACTGCTGGATCTGGGCTTCAAACGGGTTCAGGACCACAGCCCCGTCAACAAGCCCAACGCGCCCGATATGATCGAGCTGAACCAACCCAGTGCCGGTATGCTGGTGGCCAGCGCGCCCATGCAAAGCAGCCCGCGCCCGCAATCGCGTCCCGGTGTGGCAACCCATGATGCGGATGCTATCGCAGCCGCCGTGGCCGTGGCCAATGCCGCCCCTGCGGTGGACACGGAGGCCGTGGAAGACGCCGTGGCAATGGCTTCGACCGATGGTCTGGAAGCCAGCCCACGTCCGGTCTCGGCCCCCAATCGCAGCTTCGCCACTGCCAAACCCGTCGACGAGAGCGAGGATCTGGCAGGCGAGGAAGTCCAGATGGCCAGCGTTCAGGACAGCGCCGACGAAGAGGACGAGGCGCAGTTTGCAGGCGAGATCGCACAGGGCGACACCGATCCGGGTGGTCCTATCTTCCAGCAGACCAGCAAACCGCAGCCGGAAACTCTGGCGATGATGGGCAAGGGCAAGAAATCCGATACGGTGATTCTGGCCGCTCTGAACCCGCCGCAGGCAAGCGCCTCGGAGACGCCGCGTGTCGTGGCGCGTGCGTCCAGCTCGGGCGGGCGGAACTGGGGCGTGACACTGGGATTGAAGAATTCCGAATTCCACGCCCAGCAGGACATGCTGAAAGTGGCGCTGATGGAAAGCGACACCTTGGGCGATGCCCTACGCAAAGTGGTCAAGCGCAAGCTCGGTTACGAGGCCACCTTTGTCGGCATGAGCCAGCAACAGGCCAGCCTTGCCTGCGCCCGTCTGGCCGCACGCAGCATGGAATGCGGCGTCGTCGGCCCCTGAAGCCACTCTTCTATCTGCCTAATCTCACGGACTGCATCCCTGATGCGGTCCGTTTTTCTTTGGTCCCCTGACGGCGCGTGCCCTTTCACGGCGCAAAGGGGGCTCTGTGCCGGTGGACCTTGTGAGGACGGTGGGGCGGGCACATTGCGGCGCGCCATTGATCCGCAGCACGCATATGCAAAAACCGCCGACAGGACGGCGGCTTTATCGCGGCAGGCACCCTTGCCCTTGGCTGACGGCCCGCGCAAGTCCCGAGACTAGCCCTTGGGATGATCATCCCACGCGGTCGACAGGATACGTTCGGCATCGCCTTTCGGGTCTTCGAACTGGCGGCTTTTCAGCGCCCAGAAAAAGGCCAGCAGGCCCACGCCGCCGAGGAAAAGGGAAATCGGAATCAGAAATCCGAGGATCGACATTAAACCCGCCTTTCGAGATTACTTGAGCCGCAAGGAGTTGAGGGACACGGTAATGGAACTGGCCGACATCGCAAGGGCTGCAGCCAGCGGCGTGGCCAACCCCAGAAGCGCGATCGGCACGGCAATCATGTTATAGCCGATGGAAATCGCGAAATTCTGCTTGATCCGCGCACGGGCTTTGCGGGCAATCTGCAGGGCCTCGGCAATCGGCTCCAGATTCTGGCCCAAGAGCACGATATCGGAGGCCGTGCGCGCGGCATCAAGCGCCGAGGCCGGAGAGATCGACACATGGGCCTGCGCCAGTGCAATCGTGTCATTCAACCCGTCCCCCACCATCAGCACATGATGGCCTGCCCCGGACAAAGCGGCCAGCGTCGCGGCCTTGTCTTCGGGGCGTGCCTCGGCCTGCCAGTCGGCAATCCCCAGACGCGCGGCCAGTGCCGAGACCGCAGCTGTGGTATCGCCCGACACCAGCCGAACCGAAAGCCCGCGCGCCACACAGGCACGCACGGCTTCAGCCGCTCCGGGGCGCAAACGGTCCTGAAAGCGCAGGCGCGTCAGGTTCCCCTGCCCCGCATCAAGCCATGTGCCCTCGCCCTGTGCGCCCACCCAGTCGGCCCGTCCCAAACGGATCCTCCGCCCCTGATCGCGGGCCTCGACCCCACATCCCGGAACTTCGCAAAGGCCCTCCACCACCTGCGGCTCGACGCCTTCGGCGCGTAGCATTTCAGCCAGCGACACGGAAAGCGGATGCGACGAGGCCGCCGCAAGAGCAAGGGCAATGCGGCGCGCCTGTGCCTCCATCCCTGCCAGATCCGCCGGTTCGGGCAGGCCCATCGTCAGCGTGCCGGTTTTGTCGAACACCACGCAATCCACTTCGGCCAGCCGCTCGAGCGCGCTGCCATCCTTCACCAGAAGCCCCTGCCGGAACAGCCGTCCCGAGGCGGCCGTCACAACGGCAGGCACCGCCAGCCCCAAGGCGCAGGGACAGGTAATGATCAGCACGGCTGCGGCGATATTCAGCGCCAGACGCAGATCGCCCGAAAGCCACATCCATACCGCAAAGGCTGAAAAGGCCATCAGATGCACCAAGGGCGTATAGGCACGGGTCGCCCGCTCGGCCAGCGTGGTGTATCGGGTCCGCGCGGTCTCGGCAGCGGCCACCAGCTGGGCCATCCGGTGGAGCGAACTGTCGCGACCGACAGCGGTCAGACGCACCAGCAGCGGCCCTGTCAGATTGACCTCCCCCGCCGAAAGCACAGCCCCCGGCCCGACGCTGACAGGCAGGCTCTCACCGGTCAGCAAGGACCGGTCCGTTTCCGAGCGTCCCTCGAGCACCACCCCATCCGCGGCCAGCCGCCCGCCCGGACGCAGGCGCAGGTGATCGCCCACGCGCAAATCCGCCACCGGCACTTCGGTTTCGCCCGCATCGGTCACACGCCATGCACGCGGCACCTCCAGCGCGGCCAGCTCCTCTGCGGCAGAACGCGCCGCCGAGCGCGAGCGGTAATCCAGATAGCGCCCGACCAGCAGGAAAAAGATCAGCATTACGGCTGCGTCATAATAGGCATGCCGCCCTGAATGGATGGTTTCAAACAGCGACATCCCCGTCGAGAGCAGGATCGCCAGCGAAATCGGTACATCCATTCCCAATCTGCGCGCCCGCAGCGCCCGATAGGCCGAAGCGAAAAAGGGCTGGCCCGCAAAGATCACCGTCGGAAAGGCGATCGCTGCCGAAATCCAGTGGAACATATCGCGCGTGGCATCGCCCGCCCCCGACCAGACCGCGACCGAAAGCAGCATGATATTCATCATGGCAAAGCCCGCGACCCCGATCCGCATCAGATAATCGCGGCCCTGCCTGTCTGTCTCGGTGGCGCGCAGCACATCAGGGTCCAGCTCATGCGCCTCATAGCCGATGCCCTCCAGCGCGCCGATCAGCTGCGCGGCGGTGATCTCCGGCCCCGCCTGCACCGCAACACGCTTCAGCGTCAGGTTGACCCGTGCATCGCGCACCCCGTCGATCGCGCCCAGACAGGCCTCGACATCGGTGATACAGGCCGCGCAATGGATCGAGGGCAAAGACAACGACAGGCTGGGGGCCGCGATGGCACGCCGCGCCAGATCCTGCGCCGCAGGGGCTGCGATACAGGCCGGACAGGCCGAAACAGCGGTTTCGATATCTGGCGCAGCGCTCACCGCTCAGTTCCTGACAAACAGATCGATCCGCTGCCGGAAGGCCGTGCCATCCGCCGCCACCGCATCAAGATGCACAAGCCACGCCCCCGGTGCCAGAGTGAGATCGGCCAGATAGGCCCCGTTCACCCGACGGAATTGCGGGGTGACATCCTCGCGCGACATGGTTGTGCGCCCGACAAGCGCGGAAAACCGCGAGACCGGCGCGGGCAGGCCCTCCTTATCCGTCAGCCGGAAGCTGAGCTGGCCATTCTCGTAAAGCGGCTCGACCGTCCAGCCAAGCGCCTGTTGCGCCGCCCGCAATGTGTCGAATTGCTGGCTTGCCACATAGGAATTGGTCACCTCCAGCCCCGGAAAGCTGGAGATCGCATTATAGGCCATAAAGATATTGACCCCGATAATCACCGAAAAGGCCCCGACCACGGTCACCAGAACATGTTTACCGGTCAGCTCACGCGTCATCATCTCAGTTCCGCCCCTTGCCGTTAAAGACCGTTTTTTCGGTTACAGACCGGTCGCCATCCTTCTGACTGACCCGTAGAACCAGATCGCTGCGTGTCGCATCGGCCAGCGCCGAACCGCGCACCGCTTCCAGATAAAGCCGTGCCGACAAGGTCGTATCGGCAGGCACGATCACCAACGCCCCATCCCGTCCCTCGACCTTGACCCTCAGACCATCCACAGGCTGGCCATCCATACCGGTCACCGAAATGACATAGGCGGTCGGGTCATGCTCCTTGTTGCGCAGACGAAGCGCATAGATATTGCGGATCGTCCCGTCGGGCTGCGTGACATAAAGCGGCGAACGGTTCGGCGTAACGTTGAACTCGATCGGCGAGCGCACCAGCAATGCCACGATCAACCCGACACCGATCCCTCCCCAGAGCACGAAGTAGATGATCGTGCGCAGCCGGAAGATATGCCGCCAAGGGCTGACACGGGCCTCGCCTTTCTTCTCGCGCTCCTCGTCGCGCAGCGCCATATAGCCGATCAGCCCGTGCGGCTGGTTGGTTTTGTCCATGATCTCGTTGCAGGCATCGATACACAGGCCGCAGGTGATGCATTCCATCTGCTGGCCGTCGCGGATGTCGATCCCCATAGGGCACACATTCACACAGGCATTGCAGTCGATACAATCCCCCTGCGCCGCATCGGCTTTCACGCCCTTTTTCAGCTTGCCGCGCGGTTCGCCGCGCCAGTTGCGATACCCGATGGTCAGGGTATCCTCGTCCATCATCGCGGCCTGAATGCGCGGCCACGGGCAGGCATAGATACAGATCTGCTCGCGGGCGAAACCGCCGAAGAAGAAGGTCGTCGCGGTCAGCACCAGCAGCGTAAGATAGGCCACCATCGCCGCCTGTCCGGTCACCAGCTGGCGCAACAAGGTCGGTGCATCGGCAAAATAGAACACCCACGCCCCGCCCGTGCCGACGGCGATCACCAGCCACAAGGCCCATTTCAACGCGCGCTTACGGATCTTTTCTCCCGTCCAGCGCGAACGCAGAAGGCGGATCTGCGCGTTCCGGTCCCCCTCGATCCAACGTTCGACATGCATGAAAAGATCGGTCCAGACCGTTTGCGGACAGGCATAGCCACACCACACCCGCCCCATCGCAGCGGTAAACAGAAACAGCCCGAGCCCCGCCATGATCAGCAGGCCCGCCACGAAATAGAATTCATGCGGCCAGATCTCGATCATGAAGAAGAAAAACCGACGATTGGCCAGATCGACCAGCACCGCCTGATCGGGCAATGCCGGACCACGGTCCCAACGCACCCAAGGCAGGATGTAGTAGATGCCCAGCATCATCCCCATCAACCACCATTTCAGGCTGCGGAACTTACCACGGACATGGCGCGGAAAAATCGGCTCGCGGCTGGCATAGAGCGGCGGCGGGGCGACAGGATCTGGGGCGCTCACGGTGCAATCTCCTTGGGATCGTCGTCAGGTCGGAGTTCTGAATGCGCTTTCCAACCTCACCTTTCCTTGACTTGCGTCAAAATTCCACTTTGGCATGCATTTTTTCGAATACAATTGACCAAAGGTGTTACCCCCGCAGACGCCATAAAAAAGCGGCCCAAGCAAAGGCTTGGACCGGCAGTCATGGTGGATTTATAAAAAAGCACCGGCACCCCCATGGAAACGCGCGAACAGGACAAGGTGCCGGTGCACTCCGCGCCAAGCTTTAGGGCATGGCGCGGAGATCTCGTTTACTGGCCGCCGCCCAGACCGTGGACATAAGAGGCCACAGCGCGGATCTCGGCTTCGCTCAGGCGGGTGTTCCAGTTGGGCATCACACCGAAACGGGCATCATGCACGGTCTTGGTGAGGGTGGCGACATCGCCGCCGTAAAGCCAGATCGCATCGGTCAGGTTCGGCGCGCCTTGGGACTTGTCACCGGTGCCATCTTCCATGTGGCAGCTCGTGCAGTTCTCTTCGAAGACCGCCGCCCCTTCTTTGGCCAGATCCGCATCGAAGTCCTGACCGGAGATCTGGCGCACATGCTGCACGACCTGTGCTATCTGCTCTTCATCCAGAATACCGTCGGTGCCGAAGGCAGGCATCTGGCTATAGCGCGCCTCGCCATCGGGATCGGTTTCGTTACGGATACCGTGGGTGACGGTGAAGTAAATATCGTCGATCGTACCACCCCAGAGCCAATCGCTATCCAGAAGGCTGGGATAGCCCAGACCCTGCTGGCCACCGGCCCCTGCCCCGTGACATTGCGCACACCATGTCTGGAACACCGCAGCCCCCGCATTCTGGGTATAGTTCACCAGTTCGGGGTCCTGAGCGATGGCCGCGAGGTCGGTATTCACCAGTTTTTCCTCGACGGGCGCATTCATCGCATCGAAGCGCTCCAGATCGGCTTCAAGATCGGCGCGGGTCGACTTGTGCAACAGCCCCGGCGTTGCCCCGTTCAACAGCGGCCATGCGGGCATCGCAACCGAATAGCCCAGAGCGAAGATGATGCAGGCATAGAACGTCCACAGCCACCAGCGCGGCAGGGGGTTGTTGAACTCTTCGATACCATCCCAGCTATGGCCCGTGGTCGAAGGATCATTCGGCAGTTTCTTGGGTGTCTTGCTCATTTGCCCACCTCCTTGTCGGCTGCGGTTGCGGGACGGTCCTCGTGACGGAACGGGATGGAGGCGCTGTCGCGCTGTGCTTTGCGGGCACCGGGCCGGAAGGCCCATAAGATCGCGCCCACAAACATCACCACCATGAACAGCAGCATCCAGCTATCGGCAAATTCACGGAAGATATGATAGTCCATCATGCCCTCCTTACCGGCTTGCATCGCGTTCGAAGGTCGAGAAATCGACCATCGTGCCCAGAACCTGCAGATAGGCAACCAGCGCATCCATCTCGGTCACGGCGGGCTGACCATCAAAATTGCGCACATTGACACGGTCGTCATAGCGCTCGAACAGGCCATCGGTATCGGCATAAGGATCCAGCTGGGCCGCGAAATCGGCCTTGGCCGCCTCGATCATATCGGAGCTATAGGGCACCCCGACCGCCGCATCGGTTGTCAGACGTTCTTCCAGATGGGCCGTATCGATCAGACGGTTCTTCAGGAAGCCGTATTTCGGCATCACCGATTCCGGCACGACCGATTGCGGATTGGTCAGGTGATCGACATGCCACGCATCCGAGTAACGCCCGCCCACACGCGCCAGATCCGGCCCCGTGCGTTTGGACCCCCATTGGAACGGGTGGTCATACATCGATTCCGCCGCCAGCGAGTAATGACCGTAGCGTTCATACTCGTCCCGCATCGGGCGGATCATCTGGCTATGGCAGACATAGCAGCCCTCGCGGACATAGATATCGCGGCCGGTCAGTTCGAGGGGGGTGTAGGGGCGAACCCCTTCCACCTTCTCGATCGTGTTCTCGAGATAGAACAGAGGCGCGATTTCGACGATCCCGCCGATGGTCACCACAAGGAAGGAGCCGATCAGAAGCAGCGTCGCGTTCTTCTCGATGATCCCGTGTTTATCCAGAATGGACATAGGTCTCTCTCCTTACTCTGCCGCAACAGGTGCCGCGGCCACGGCCTTGGGCTGCTTGGCAACCGTCGCCCAAAGGTTCCAGGCCATGATCAGCGAACCGGTCAGATACATCACACCCCCAAGAGCCCGCACGACATACATCGGGAATTTGGCGGAAACGGTGTCAGCGAACGAGTTCACCAGGAAGCCCTGCGCATCCACCTGACGCCACATCAGACCTTCCATGATACCGGTCACCCACATGGAGGCGGCGTAGAGCACGATCCCGATCGTCGCGAGCCAGAAATGCCAGCTGACGGCCTTGAGCGAATAGAGACGCTCGCGTTTCCACAGTTTCGGAACAAGGAAGTAGAGCATCCCGAAGGTGATCATCCCGTTCCAGCCAAGCGCGCCGGAATGCACGTGACCGATGGTCCAGTCCGTATAGTGCGACAGCGAGTTGACGGCCTTGATCGACATCATCGGACCTTCAAAGGTGGACATGCCGTAGAAGCCGATGGACACCACCATCATACGGATCACCGGATCGGTGCGCAGTTTGTCCCACGCGCCCGAGAGCGTCATCAGACCGTTGATCATCCCGCCCCAGCTGGGCATCCACAGCATGATCGAGAACACCATCCCCAGCGTCGAGGCCCAGTCGGGCAGCGCGGTGTAATGCAGGTGGTGGGGACCAGCCCAGATATAGAGGAAGATCAGCGCCCAGAAGTGGATGATCGACAGCTTGTAGGAATAGACGGGACGCTCGGCCTGTTTGGGCACGAAATAGTACATCATCCCGAGGAAGCCTGCCGTCAGGAAAAAGCCCACCGCGTTATGGCCATACCACCACTGCGTCATCGCATCCTGCACGCCCGAGAAGAGCTGCACGGATTTCGACCCGAAGATCGAGACCGGCAGAGCGAGGTTGTTGACGATATGCAGCATCGCCACAGTCACGATGAACGAAAGGTAGAACCAGTTGGCCACATAGATATGCGGCTCGCGGCGTTTGAGGATCGTGCCGAGGAAGGTGATGAGATAGGCCACCCACACGACGGTCAGCCACAGATCGACATACCATTCCGGCTCGGCATATTCTTTCGACTGGGTGGCCCCGAGGATATAGCCAGACGCCGCCAGAACGATGAACAGGTTATAGCCCCAGAACACGAACCAGCCGAGGCTGCCGCCAAACAGCCGCGCCGCCGAGGTGCGCTGCACCACATAGAAGGACGACGCGATCAGCGCGTTCCCGCCAAAGGCGAAGATCACCGCAGAGGTGTGTAGGGGACGAAGCTTGCCGAAATTCAGATAGCCCTGCGCCCATTCGAAATTCAGCACCGGAAAGGCCAGCTGGAAAGCGATGAACACGGCGACCAGAAAGCCGACGATACCCCATAGAACCGTTGCCACCACGCCATAGCGAATGACACTGTCAAAATATTCCGTTTGCGAGACGGGTTTGGATTTTTCCATTCCCCGCATCACCCAGATCAGTGCAATCACAGCCGCCACAAATACTTCGATCGCATTCACGGTATAGGCGAGATCGCGGCCATAGCTGGCAGCAATCGCGGCAAGCACCGCGACGAGCCCCAGCATAGCTAGCTTGAGATAATCCCACATATTGCGTCCCTTCGTCTTATTCTCCCCTGCTCAAATGAAAGGGGCACGACTTCAGTCCCTTTTGCGGGGGACGCCTTCACTATGCATTGATCTGCATCAACTCTTCGAGAGGGCAAAAAGTAGGTCTTCAATCCATGAATTGATCCTTGTCAAAGTGGTGAATTAGAAGCAGGCATATGATATTTTCCGAACTGAAATGACGAGGCAAAGCCATGTCCTATAAATCTATTCTGACTATTGTTACCGATCTGGGCGCGGCGAAAGCCCAGTTGGACGCGGCCGTTGTGATGGCCCGTCAGGAGCAGGCGCATCTTGATGTGCTCTGCCTCGGCGTCGATGTTTCGCAGACGGGCTACTATTATGCAGGCGCAACTGCCTATGTTCAGAAGGAAATCATCGAACAGGCGCAAGACGAAGCCCGCAAGATCGAGGAAGGCGTGCTGGCGCGGCTGAAAGCCGAAGACATCCGCTGGGCCACCGAAACCATGGTCGTGCAGCTTGGTTCGATCTCTCCGGCTGTGGCGATCCGTGCGCGGTTTGCCGATCTGGTCGTGATGGGACGCCCCTATGGCGAAGATCGTGGACAGGAAATCGAGGCCACCATCGAGGCCGCCCTGTTCGAGGGAAATGTGCCGGTGCTGATCGTCCCCGACGATTTCAACGGTCGCCTGAGTGGCCGCCATGTGGTGGTTGCGTGGAATCAGTCCGACGAATCGCTCAATGCGGTGCGCGACGCCCTGCCGCTGCTGAAAGCTGCGGAGAAGGTGGATATCACCCTTGTCGCGCCGCCCGCACATGGGCCCGAACGCGCCGATCCCGGCAGTGCGCTTTGCCAGATGCTTGTGCGCCACGGTGTGGCCGCCGAAGTGACGGTGCTGCCCAAAACCATGCCGCGCATCTCCGATGTGATCAATCGCCATGTCAGCGACACGAGCGCCGATATGATCGTGATGGGGGCCTATGGCCATTCGCGCTTCCGCGAGGCGATTCTTGGCGGGGCAACCCGTCACATGCTGGAAATGGCTGCCGTTCCGGTGCTGATGTCGCATTAAACCGGCAAGAAATCTCTGATGGCACTCACGAACGGGCGGCTTTATGCCGCCCGTTCCACACTGTGCTGGACAGTCGTGCCGCCACACCCCAATCCTGCGGCTGTCACCCGAAAAACCGGCCATTGGAGACTGGAGAGACTGATGCGACTGCTCGCCCTGCCCCTGATAGGAACCCTCGCGCTTGCGGCCTGCATGCCGCCGGGCAGCGCCAAGCCGGATGCGGGGAACGTGGCCGCAGCCGGACCGATCCCCGCAGGGTTTCAGGGCCGCTGGGGCATGAGCCTGAACGACTGCACCTCGACGAAGGGCGATGCCAAAGGGCTGATGACGGTCAGCGCCGATACCCTGACCTTTTACGAATCGCGCGGTGTTCTGACCGAACCGCAGGAACAATCCGCAACCAAGCTTGCGGGCCTGTTCGACTTTACCGGCGAGGGCCAGTCATGGTCCTATCACGAAATGCTGGAATTGAAGGACAAGGGCCAGACCGTGATCCGCACCGAAACCGGCGATGGCGCGGCCCCTGCCCCGCTACGCTATACGCGCTGCCCGATCTGATCGGGGATCAGGACCGGGGGGGCCTGAGCCTGCCGCGGCTGATCTCGACCGCCGCGCCGGACACATGGACCGAGGCCAAGCGCCCGCCCCGACAGATCACGCGCAGTCCAAGATCCGAGATGCGCCCCATCTCGACACCCTGCTGCAAGGCAAAGCAGGTCTCGCCATTCCGCAGAGCCCCTCGTGCCAGAAGCTGCGCGGCAAAAAGTGCGGTGGCAGACCCTGTCGCGGGGTCTTCGGGAATACCGCCCATCGGGTCAAACATCCGCCCCTGCCAGCGATACGCCCCTGTGGGCGCATAAAGATACACCCCCGCCGCCGCCAGCTCTGTCTGCAAAAGGTCGAAGGCGGGCTGCACCGGCCACGCCCGCGCCAGCGCCTCTGTATCGCGCAGACCGATAAATGCAAAACGCGGCCCGCCGGCAATCACCGCCAGAGGCGCGTCATCCAGATCCGCAGGGCCTAGCCCAAGCGCGGCGGCACAACGATCCGGCGCTGCGCTCTGCGGCAGGTCGTCGGACAGGCATTCGGGCAGGACAGGTGCCTGAAATTCGGCACGGATCTCTCCGGCCTCACGCCAGACACGCACCGGCACAAGCCCCGCTTCCTCTTCCAGCACCAGCACACGGTCGAAATCGGCCCCGTCCGTATCCGGAGCAAGATCCTCAAGCGCCAGAAAGATCGCGCAGCCAATGGTGGGATGACCGGCAAAGGACATTTCGCCCTGCGGATAGAAGATCCGGACGCGGGCACGGTGGGCCGGATCGGCGGGCGGAAAGACGAAGATCGTCTCGGAGAGGTTGAACTCGCGCGCGATTGTCTGCATCTGCGCATCGCTCAACCCCGTCGCATCGGGCAGAAGGGCAAGCGGATTTCCCGCGAAGGGCGTCGTTGTAAAGACATCAAGCGTGACAAACGCCCTAGTTGAAGATCCCGCCATCCGCATCATCTCCCGCCTCAAGCTGCAACGCATCCATATCGGGCACGGTCACATGGCGCTTGCCTTCCAGCGAAATGATCCCGTCCCGCTTGAGCGCCGAAATCTGGCGCGACACCGTTTCAAGCGTCAGGCCCAGATAATCGGCCATCGCCTCGCGGGTCAGCGGCAGATCGAATGTCATGCTTTCCGAGGGGTTTTTCATCTGCAAGGACGCATTGCGCCGCGCGATGATCGACAGCAGCGAGGCGATCTTCTCGCGGGCGGTCTTGCGCCCCAGAAGCAGCATCCATTCACGCGCGGCATCCAGCTCGTCCAGCGTCATCTGCAACAGGCGCTGCGCCAGATGCGGGGTGCGCTCGATCATCGCCTCGAAAGGCTTGCGCCGGAAGCAGCACATCAGCACATCGGTGGTGGCCGTCACGTTGTAAGCGGCGTTGGACCGCCCCGGACGCCCGACAAAATCCGAGGGCAGCAAAAGCCCCACCATCTGCGTGCGCCCGTCTTCCATCGCCTGCGTGATCGTGGCGATTCCCGTCACCACAGAAGCCACGAATTCCATTTCATCACCGGCCCAGACAATCGTCTGGCCCGCCTCGTAGGTGCGGTAGAACTTGATCGCCTCAAGCTCGTCGATTTCCTCCGCGCTACAGCGAGCACAGACCGCCCTGTGGCGGATGGTGCAGTCCCCACACTGAAGCGTGAGCGAAGGCACATCATCTTTCGTAATGGACATTTGATATGAGTCAATTTCTGCTGCGCGTTGATCTTCTAAACATATCTGCATGGAACACAAATCGCAACTCGCCCGTCTGGGATTGTTTGACGCACGCGTCCCCCGCTATACCAGCTATCCGACGGCCCCGCATTTCAGTGCGGATGTGGGACCGGAGGCCTTCTCCTCCTGGATCGAAGCCATCCCTGCGGGAAGCTCTATCTCGCTTTATATGCATGTGCCTTTCTGTCGGCGGCTCTGCTGGTTCTGCGCCTGCAGAACGCAGGGCACGCAAAGCGCCGAGCCAGTGCAGGCCTATTCCGAAGTGCTGCTGCGCGAGTTGAAAATGCTCAAACAGCGGCTCGCCCCCGGCGTCACTTTGTCGCGTCTGCATTGGGGGGGCGGCACGCCGACGCTGATGCCCGCCGATATGATGCGCCGTCTGGCCGAGGCCACCTTCAACGCGGTGCCTCTGGCCGAAGGGGCCGAATTCTCGGTCGAGATCGACCCGAACGAGATCGATGCCGCACGTCTGGATGCGCTGGCGCAGTCGGGCATGAACCGTGCCTCGATCGGGGTGCAGGATTTCGATCCCGAGATCCAGAAGATCATCGGGCGCGACCAGAGTTTCGAGGTGACGGCCCGCGCGGTCGAGATGATCCGGGCACGAGGCATCTCCAGCCTCAATGCCGACATCCTGTTCGGCCTGCCACGGCAGACGCCGCAGCGGATTTCGTCTTCGGTGCAGAAACTGCTGTCGCTGGCCCCCGATCGTGTCGCACTTTACGGCTACGCCCATGTGCCGTGGATGGCCCGTCGCCAGAACATGCTGCCCTCCGACGAATTGCCCACACCGGAAGAGCGGCTCGACCTGTTCGACCGCGCGGCGATGCTGTTCCGCGCGGATGGCTATGACACAATCGGCATCGACCATTTCGCGCTGCCCGATGACGGTCTGGCCGTGGCGCAGAAGGCAGGCCAGCTACGGCGCAATTTCCAGGGCTATACCGACGATCAGGCCAATGTTCTGGTCGGCCTCGGGGCCAGCGCGATCTCCCGCTTCCCGCAGGGCTATGCGCAAAACGCCTCGGCCACGGGCAAGCATGTGGGCGCGATCCGCGATGGCAGCTTCTCGACGGCGCGCGGCCATATCCTCAGCCGCGAGGATCACCTGCGCGCACGTATCATCGAAGCCCTGATGTGCGATTTCGAGGTCCGCACGGATGACCTTCTCCGCCATCATGATGTGACGCTCGCCCATCTGACACAGATGTTCAGCCATTGTGCGGCCGAATTCGAGGACTGCGTCGAGATGACAAGCTTCGGCCTTGTGATCCCCGAGAAAGGCCGCCCCCTGACCCGTTTGATCGCGCGGTATTTCGATGCCTACGATCTCTCGAAGGCGGGCCACAGCTCGGCCATCTGAAACCAGCGTTAGGGGGCAAAGCCGGAGGGGGCAGTGCCCCCGACCGAAACGGAGCGGGGCTCGATGCCCTGCTCCGTTTCGCTCCCCCCGCAGGACAAGGGCGCGCCTGCCCCCGCTCCCCCACAAGGCGGCAACACGCTGGAACCGCCTCAGGCACGCCCTGCGGTTTCGACAAACTCGACAAGTCTGGGCAGACACTGGCGGCGCAGATCATATTGCGCGACCATATGGGCACGCGCGGCAAGCCGCATCGGGATAAAACGCTCGGGGGCGGCCAGAGCCGCGATCAGCCGGTCCGACCACCCCTGAATATCGAAAAAGCCGACCAGCTCTCCGGTCTCCCCATCCGCGATCATCTCGCGCACGGGGGCGGTATCGGAGGCCACGACATGGCACCCCGCACTCATGCTTTCCATCAGCGACCAGCTCAGCACAAAGGGATAGGTCAGATAGGCATGGGCACGGCTGACCTGCAGCATCGCGATATAGCGGTCATAGGGGATACGCCCCAGAAAATGCACCCGCGAGAGATCCAGCCTGTCGCGGACCTCGTTGAGATAACGCTCTTTCCAGCTGATCCCGTCTTTCGGGGGGCCGCCGTAACTCTGCCCCTCCTCGCCCACGATCAACACATGGGCCTCCGGACGCGCCGCCAGCACGTCGGGCAGCGCCCGCATGAAGCTGTGATAGCCGCGATAGGGCTCCAAGGAGCGGTTGACGAAGGTCAGCACCTCGTCTCCGGGACGGAAACGCAGCCCCTTTTGCGCAATCTCGAAGACCGCATCGGGGTTGGGGCACAGCCTGTCGGTATCGACCCCGTCATGACAGATGGTGATCTTGTGCCGGAATTCGGGCTGGAAGGTCTCGGCCTGAAACCGTGTGGGGCACAGGGCCGCATCGGCCTGCACCATGGTCTGGATCAGATGTGCCGAGCGCGCCACGGTCGAGATACGGCTCTCGAACATGTCACGGGCGAATTCGGGATCGAAATCGGTATCAAGCCCCGATGTCCGGTACATCAGTTCGCCATAGATCAGCAGTCGCGCTTCCGGCCAGACCTCGCGCAGATACAGGGTCTCGCCCCAACCGGGATGGCCGAAAATCACATCCGGCACATAGCCATGCTCGCTGCGTAATTGCCGCGCGGCACGGGCCGCCTTCATCCCGCGCTCGGAAACCTGCGCATACATCCGCGTAAGGTTCGACGACAGGGTTACCTCGTCGGGCTGGCGGTATTTCACCACCCTGACCGGTGAAGGGCGGGTGTTTTTCTCGGCCGTCAGGGCCAGAACATCATGGCCGCGCGCCTGAAGCGCCGGAGCCAGATGCGGAAACTGGCCGGGAAAGTTCTGGTGCGCGAAGAGGACCTTCACACCGCCTCCCCCAAAGCTGCCGCCATCAGGTTGCGGGTATAAGCGGTTTTGGGGTTGGCAAAGACATCGCCCGCCGCGCCCTGCTCGACCACCTCGCCGCGCTTCATCACCAGAACCTTATGGCTCAGCGCCCGCACCACCCGCAGGTCATGGCTGATAAACAGATAGGCCAGCCCGTGTTTGCGTTGCAGATTGCGCAGAAGATCGACGATCTGCACCTGCACCGTCATATCCAGCGCCGAGGTCGGCTCGTCCAGAACCACCACTTTGGGGCGCAGGATCATGGCGCGGGCAATGGCGATGCGCTGCCGCTGCCCGCCCGAGAATTCATGCGGGTAGCGATGCATCGCCTCGGGCGGTAGGCCGACCTCTGCCATGATCTCCGCCACCATTTCGGTGCGGTTGCGCCCGGGCTCGAGCCCATGCACGGTCAGCCCTTCGGCGATGATCTGTTCGACCGTCATCCGCGGGCTGAGCGAGCCGAACGGGTCCTGGAACACAATCTGCATATCGCGGCGCAGCGCGCGCAGGCGCTTGCCCTCCCACTGGGCGATATTCTCGCCCGCATAGATGATCGGCCCGTCGCTTTCGATCAGCCGCATGATGGCCAGCGCCAGCGTGGTCTTGCCGGACCCGCTTTCGCCCACAATGCCCAGCGTCTCCCCCGCCCGCACCGACAAAGACGCGCCATTGACGGCCTTTACATGGCCCGTCACCTTGCGCAAAAGCCCGCGTTTCACGGGAAACCAGATCTTGAGATCCTCGGTACGCACCAGTTCCGGCGCATCCTCGGGCACCGGATCGGCAAGACCTTTAGGTTCGGCGGCCAGCAGCTTGCGGGTATAGGGGTGCTGCGGATTGGCAAAGATTTCCTCGGCCAGCCCCTGCTCCACGATCTCTCCATTCTGCATGACACAGACACGGTCCGCGATACGGCGCACCACGCCAAGGTCGTGGCTGATGAACAGCAGGCTCATGCCCATGTCGCGCTTCAGATCGGCCAGCAGGTCAAGGATCTGCGCCTCGATCGTCACATCCAGCGCGGTGGTCGGCTCGTCGGCAATCAGCAGATCCGGCCCATTGGCCAGTGCCATCGCGATCATCACCCGCTGGCGCTGCCCGCCCGAGAGCTGATGCGGATAATCGGCCAAACGGCTTTCGGGGTCGGGGATGCCGACCTTATCCAGCAGCTCGACAATCCGTGCCTTGGCCTGCGCGCCCCGTACACCCTGATGCAGCGCCAAGCTTTCGCCCAGCTGCTTTTCCAGCGTATGGAGGGGATTGAGCGAGGTCATCGGCTCCTGGAAGATGAAGCTGATATCATTGCCGCGCACCTTGCGCAGAAGGCGCTCGGGGGCGCCCACCATCTCCTGGCCCTTATAGCGCACAGACCCCGACAGATGCGCATTCGGCCCCAGAAGCTGCACCGAAGACAGCGCCGTGATCGACTTACCCGAGCCGGATTCCCCCACCAGCGCCACGGTCTCGCCCTGCCCCACGGTAAAGCTGACGCCCTTCACCACCTCCGGCCCGCGCCCGAAACTGATCTTCAGGTCTTTGACATCGAGGATCGTGGTCATTGGAACACCTTGCGCGGGTCGAAGGCATCGCGCACGCCCTCGAAGATGAAGATCAACAGCGACAGCATCGCCGCGAATGTGAAGAAGGCCGAGAGCCCGAGCCACGGAGCCTGCAGGTTTTCCTTGCCCTGCTGCGCCAACTCCCCCAGCGAGGGCGCCGAGGACGGCAGCCCGTAGCCAAGGTAATCCAGCGAGGCCAGCATCGAGATCGTGGCGGTCACCACGAAGGGCAGCATGGTCAGCGTCGCCACCATCGCATTGGGCAGGATATGGCGGCGCATGATCGTGCCGTCACTCACCCCCAAGGCCCGCGCGGCGCGGACATATTCGAAATTGCGCGCGCGCAGGAATTCGGCGCGCACGACCCCCACCAAGGCAGGCCAGCCAAACAGGATCGACACAAAGACCAAGAGCCAGAAACTGCGCCCCAGAATGGCGAAAAGGATGATGATCACATAGAGCGAGGGCGTCGAGGCCCAGATCTCCAGAAGCCGCTGGAAGACGATATCGACCTTGCCGCCGAAATAGCCCTGCACCGCGCCCGCCGCGACCCCGATCAGCGAGCCGACGCCGGTGACGATCAAGGTGAACAGGATCGAGGTGCGGAAGCCGTAGATCACCCGCGCCAGCACATCATGGGCAGTGTTGTCGGTGCCCAGCCAATGGGTGCTGTCGGGCGGCGAGAAGGCTGGCGCGACATCGCTGATGGTGCGGTAATTATAATGGATCAACGGCCAGATCATCCAGCCGGTCTCGACCTTTTCGCCCTCGACCGTGCCTTTCTCCCGCGCCTCTTTCATATAGGCCTCGGGGTCGTCCCAGCAGGCCTCGTTACCGCCGGTGACAATCAGGCATTGCACCTCCGGCTCGCGATAGACGGCTTCGGTGCGGAAATCCCCACCGAATGTGGTCTCGGGGTAGAACCGGTAGGCCGGAAAATAGAAATGCCCGCGATAGTTCACCACGATGGGCTTGTCATTGGCCAGCACCTCGGCAAACAGCGAGGCGACAAACAGCACGCTAAAGATAACCAGCGACCAGAAGGCGCGGCGATTGGCTTTGAAATTCTGCCAGCGGCGCCGGTTGAGCGGGGAAAGTGCCATATCAGCCGCCCCTCTTCTCGAAATCGATCCGTGGATCGACAAAGACATACATCATATCCGACAGGATGCCGACCACCAGCGAGATCAGGCCGAAGACGTAAAGCGTGCCGAAGATCACAGGATAGTTCCGCTCGACCGCCGCCTGAAAGCCCAGAAGACCGAGGCCGTCGAGCGAGAAGATGGTTTCCACGATGATCGACGACCCGAAGAACACGCCCAGAAAGGTCGAGGGGAAGCCCGCGATCACGATCAGCATCGCATTGCGGAACACATGGCCGTAAAGGACGCGATGTTCGGTCAGCCCCTTGGCGCGGGCGGTGACGACATATTGCTTGTTGATCTCGTCAAGGAAGGAGTTTTTCGTCAGCAGGGTCAGCGTGGCGAAACTGGAGATCGTGATCGCCGTGATCGGCAGCACGATATGCCAGAGGTAATCCTTGGCCTTGCCGAGCGTGCTCAGCGTGTCGAAATTATCCGACGTCAGGCCCCGCAGCGGGAAGAGCCTGTAACAGGTCGGGTTCCAGCTCTCGGGGATAAAGGGGATGTGGAAGCAGTTGCCCGACACAAACAGCACCAGCAGAAGCACCGCAAACAGGAACCCCGGAATGGCATAGGCCACCACGATCACCGCCGAGGTCCAGGTGTCGAAGGAGGTGCCATCGCGCACCGCCTTGCGGATGCCCAGCGGGATCGAAATCAGATAGGCCAGCAGCGTCGACCAGAGCCCCAGCGTGATCGACACCGGCATCTTCTCCGAAATCAGCTGCATGACCGTCTCGTTGTGGAAGTAGCTCTTGCCGAAATCGAAGGTCAGATAATGCCCCATCATGATGAAAAAGCGCTCGACCGCACCGATTTTTTCGGTGCGGCATTCGGGAGCGGTGACAGAAGGCACCCCCTGATAGCCCTCTTCGCAAACGATCCGCGAAAAGCCCATCTGCACTTCCAGCTGGGCGAGCTGCTGCGGCGAGATCCCCCGCGCGCCCTGATAGCCCTGGTCATCGCCGCCCTGCGCCTGTCCGGAATCGCCGCCGCCGCCGGTCAGGTTGCGCATGGAATCGCCGCCCCCCTCGACCCGCGCAAGGATCTGCTCGATCGGACCGCCAGGGACAAATTGCGTGAGGGTGAAGTTGACGATCATGATGCCGAGAAGTGTCGGTATCACAAGAAGCAACCGCTTCAGGATATAGGCGCCCATAAGTGGCCTCGCCCCTTTTCTGCCCGAGCCCCTGCGCGCTTACAGCGCGCCGGAGGCCTTCAGTTTTTCTGCTTTTGCGGCGTCATACCACCAGAAATCCATCTCGCCCAGCGAATAGGGCGGAAGGGTCTGGGGGTGATCGAAGATGTCATAATACGCAACCGTATAGGTGTTCTTGTACCATTGCGGCACCCAGAAGCGGATCGCCCGCAGCACACGGTCCAGCGCATGGACACGGGTCGTCAGCTCGTCTTCCGTCGTGGCCTGCTCGACCAGCGTGATCAGCTTGTCGACCGCCGGATTGGCCAGACCCATCGCGTTGAAGACATCTCCCACGGATTGCGACCCGAAATATTGCTGCAGATCCGACCCCGGTAGCAGATCCTGCCCGAAATGGCTGATCACCATATCGAAATCATGGCTGCGTTCGCGGCTTTGATATTGCGCGTCATCGACACGCTCGTTGACCGCCTCGATACCAAGCTGTTTGAGGTTCTCGACATAGGGGTTGATGACACGGTCCATCGACTGGCTGTCATTGAGAATGTCGATATGCAGCACCTTGCCATCCTTGCGGCGCAAACCGTCGCTGCCCACGGTCCAGCCCGCCTCTTCCAGAAGCTTCGCCGCCTGACGCAGGTTCTTGCGATCCAGCGCACGTTCACCCGATACGGGGGCCATCACCGCATCCTCCGTCAGCACCCCTTCGGGCAGATCGGCCTTCAGCGGCTCGAGGATTTTCAACTCTTCGGGGCTGGGCTTGCCAGTGGCCTCCAGCGGCGAATTCTCCCAGATCGAATTCACCCGCTCGTAAAGCCCGTGAAACAGCGTCTTATTGGACCATTCGAAGTTGAACGCCAGCCCAACGGCCTCACGCACCTTCGGGTCCTGAAACATGGGGCGGCGCATGTTCAACACGAAAGCCTGCCCCGAGGCCACATTCCCGTCGGGCAGTTCGGCCTTGACCACCGCCCCGCTTTTCACAGCAGGAAAGGTATAGCCTGTCGCCCAGCTATTGGACGACGCCTCGTTGCGGAACCTATAGATCCCCACTTTGAACGCCTCGAAAGCGGCGTTGTAATCACCGAAATACTCGATGCGCAGCTTGTCGAAATTGTTCCGCCCGCGATTGATCGGCAGGTCCTTGCCCCAGTAATCGGGATTGCGCTTCCATGTGATCGAGCGGTTGTTCTTATCGCTGTCATACATATAGGGGCCGGTGCCGACCAGCGCCTCGGGGAAGGTCTTGTCCAGCGTCAGATTGAGGCGCTCGAACTGCTTTTGCTCAAAGACGGGCAGCCCCCCCACCATCTGGATCACATCGCGGCGCGGCGCATCCTTGGTGAAGGTGTATTTGATCGTATGGTCATCCAGCACCTCGGCAGAGGCCACCTGCTGCGCCACAAGCTGACGGAAGCTCGACAGACCATAATCGCGCAGCTGCTCGAAGGAAAACAGCACATCCTGCGCCGTCATCGGCGTCCCGTCCGAGAAAGTGATGCCCTCGCGCAGATGGAAGATCACCCAGTCCTTGGACACAGGATATTCAAGTGTCGTGCACATCAGGCAATAGCTCTGCCCCACCGTATCGGAGGTGCCGGTCAGAATGCTTTCCTGCGGCACCGAAGCCAAGGCCGCAGCGCGGCCCTGCACCGAGTAGGGGTTGAAATTATCGAAGGCCCCGACCGTCCATTCCGACATCTCCCCCCCTTTCGGAGCCTCGGGGTTCACATAGTCGAGATGCTGGAAATCTGCGGGATATTTCAGATCATTCAGGGTCGAGATCCCATAGGCTTTCACCACGGTCTGACCACCGACCTGCGCGGCCCCCACCTCGCCCGCAACCTCTTGCGCCGCCGCCGGTCCGGCAAGCAGGGGGCTTGTGCATCCCAAAACGGCAATCATAGCAAAAGGCATCATATATCGCCGCGCTCCGCGCTCTTGCGGAACCGCCTCTACAGGCGCCTTTGTCATGTCATGCATTACCGTTCCTTTCACACAGGCTGGACCCCGTATAGGTAAAACTGCGAAAGGCCGCCTATCAAGTTGCTTCTGTGTGAAACACCTGTGAAGGCACGATTTTTCATGAGGATGCGCAGGATTGTGAAGCGGTGATGCAAAAAGAGCCACCCCCGAGGGCGGCTCTTGGAACGGTCTCTGCTTGGCGTGAAGGCCGCGGTTATTGCAGGCTTTCGATATAGGCGACCACATTGGCGCGGTCTTTGGCCTTTTTCAGACCGGCAAAGGTCATCTTGTTGCCCGGAGCGAAATCTTTGGGATTGGTCAGCCATGCATCCAGCGCCTCGTAATCCCATGTGCCGCCATGCCCCTGCAGCGCCTCGGAATAGGCGAAGCCATCGACACTGGCGATCTGGCGCCCGACCACGCCATCCAGATGCGGCCCCACAGCATTCGTGCCGTCAACCTTGTGGCAGGCCTTGCATTTATTGAAAACCTTGGCACCGGCGGCGGCATCCCCCTCGCCCATGACGACCTCGACCACATCCTCGGCCGGTGCCGCCGCACTGTCGCCGCCAATCAGACCACCGGGCGCATCGGTCATGCCCGCTGTCTGTGCATCATTGCCGCCCACAGTATAAAGCGCCTGCGCCGCCCAGCTTCCGACAAGAAAAAACAGCACAGCGCCCACCAGACCGAGGGCCGCTTTGAAGAGGTTAGAGAGTGTGAACATGGCTCATCCCGGGATGGATCATCGTCAGTAATTGCGACCATTTAATATCACCAAATGGTGAGCACTTTGACCGAGATCATGTTTTCGCTTTAAATCCGCATCTGCCGCAAGCCGGACCTATCCTGTCTGGCGACGGCGTCCCCGCCCTTCGTAAAGCCATGCCCCCACTGTCAAAAGTGCCGCCAGCACCAGCCATGCCCAAGCGGGGAGAACCGGCATCACACGGATATCGGCCACTTCGGACGCCCCGCGCGGCGTGATCCCGATCCAGCCCTGCCCGGCCGAGGGCCGGCCCTCGCGCACGCTGCGAATCTGCGGGATCCCCTCTTCCAGCCGCGTCACAGCCCCGCCAGAGCCCGCCACCGCCTGCGCCAGTGGTGCGCCCGAGGCAATGGTCTGCTCATATTCGCGCGGACTGGCCGGACCCAGCGCCACAACGCGGTCCATATCGCCCTGTTTCAGCCGGTACAGCCCCGCCTCGGACGCGGCCCATTGCGCGGTAAACCGCCCCGGTGCGGTTTCTTTCAGATCCACCTGCGCGGTCGTGCCATCGGGCCTGGTAATGGTGACAGGGCCGGTTTTCTCGGCCATGCTGCGACGGACAATGGTAAAGCCCATCGCGCCGGGCTGGACCTCGGCATACAGCGCCTCTTCCTCCAGCTCGGGCTCTTTCATCTCCCAATGGGCGATACGTTTGAGCAATTCCAGCTGCGGCCCGCCCCCGTCATAGCCGCGATCCCACAGCCATGCCTGATCGGATGCCAGAAGCGCCACCCGCCCCTTGCCTTCGCGGCTCATGACCAGAAGCGGCGCATCCTGCGCGCCCGTCAGCACGGTTTCGCCGCGCACATCGCCCAGTTCGATCTGGCGCAGCCAATGGCCCCAATGCTTGGTCCCGCCATCCTTCGCGGGATCGACCGGCGGCATCCCTGCCAGCCCCGCCGTCACCGGATGGCGCATCCCCAGCTTGGTCGGGCGCGGCAGATAGCTCTGCGAGAATACCCGCCCCGTAGGCCGTGCCGGCAGAATGTCCTTGAGCGGCGTCTGCCAGAGGCTTTCGACAGTGGCGAATTCCGGCCCCGCCGATACCAGAACCGCGCCGCCATCGCGCACATATTGCGCGATATTGGCAAAATAGCTTTGCGGCAGGATACCCCGCGCGGCATAGCGGTCAAAGATGATCAGATCGAAGTCATGGATCTTGTCAACGAACAGCTCGCGGGTCGGAAAGGCGATCAGCGACAGTTCCGACACCGGCACCCCGTCCTGCTTTTCTGGCGGGCGCAGAATGGTGAAATGCACCAGATCCACCGCAGCGTCCGATTTCAGCAGGTTCCGCCATGTACGCTCGCCCGCATGCGGCTCGCCCGACACCAGCAGCACGCGCAACCTGTCGCGCACTCCGTTCATCTGCACCACCGCATCGTTATTGCGGTCGGTCAGCTCGCCCGCGACCGGCGTCAGCGAGAACTGCACCACATTCTGCCCGCCGTGGTCCAGCACCAGCGGCAGCTCCAGATCCTCGCCCACATTCACCTGATAGCTTTGCGCGGCGGCCCCATCGATGGCAATCTTCAGCTCGGCCGTTTTGGGCGCCTTGTCAGGCACCTGCCCCATATCCTCGACCTTCAGCCGGATCGAGACGGGTTCTCCGATAATCCCGAAGCTCGGCGCGGACTGGATCACCAGACGGCGGTCCCAATCCGCCTTATGGCCCGTCAGCAGCACCTGAAGCGGCGCGGGCAGATCCGGCATCAGCCCCGCGTCATGCGCCTGCCCGTCGGTCACCATCAGCGCGCCCGCCACCCGTGCACGCGGCTCGGCGGCCAGCGCCTCGGACATAGCCGAGCCCAGCAGCGTGCCCGCATTCTCGGGCGCATCGCCCACCGTGATCCGGCGCAACTCCGTATTGGGCCGCGCCTCGATCTGGCGGGTCAGGCTGGCCACCGCCTTGTCGGTCTGTGCGCTACGATCCGACAGGTTCTGGCTGGCCGAGCGGTCGTCCAGCAGGAACACGATATCCGAAAGGCTTTTGCCCTCTTCCGTCTGGATCGACGGTTGGGCCAGCGCAAGAAGCAGCACCGCAAGCGCCATGCCCCGCAAGGCCCAGCCGCGCAGCCCCCGCCAGAGCGCGACCCCCACGGCCAACCCGCAGATCACGCCCGCCAGCACCAGACTCTCCCACGGCACCAAGGGTGCCCAGATCACCGAGAGGGTGTTCATTACTGACCAAGCCTTTCCAGAAGTGCGGGCACATGCACCTGATCGGATTTATAATTGCCGGTCAGCACATGCATAATAAGATTGACCCCGAACCGGCGCGCCATCTCGCGCTGCTGGTCCCCGCCCATGCCGCGCCCGACCGGCAGCAGCGGGTTGCCGCGCGCATCCACGGCCCAGGCCCCCGCCCAGTCATTGCCACCAATTACCACGGGCGTCACCCCGTCATTGAGATCACGGAACGGCATCCCCTCGGCCTGTGCGGCCTTGCCATCCGCCGCCTCGACCCAGACCGGCCCGTCATAGCGCCCGGGAAAGCTGGCCAGCAGATAGAAGGTCCGTGTCAGCACATGATCGGGCGGAATCTGTGTCAGCGGCGGAATATCGAGCGGCGCCGCCAGAGCCTTGAGCCGCTGCCCCTCGGGGGATTCGCCCATACCGGCGGTATCGGCATCGCGGGTATCGAACAGTATCATGCCGCCCCCCCGCAGAAAGCGGTTGAGCTTGGCATAGGCTTTGGGGCTGGGCGCGGGCTGGTCTGCTGTCACGGGCCAGTAGATAAAGGTGAAAAGCGCCAGATCATCGGTTTCCAGATTCAGCGCCATCGGTGTCGAGGGTTCGACGGTGGTGCGGGCATAAAGCGTGTCCGACAGCCCCTGAAGCCCCGCCTGCGCGATGCGGTCCACCTCGGCATCGCCGGTCACCACATGCGCCAGCACCACATTGGACGCGGCAGCAATCGCACGGTCAATCGGCATCTGGTCTTGCGCGCGGGCCTGCTGCCCCGCCAGCCCGCAAGCCAGCGCCACAACCGCCGCTCCGGCCAGATGCGTGGCCCGCGGCCCGCGCAGCCGCCCCGACAGCAGAAGCGAGGCCAGAATATCCACCACAAGCGCCAGCAGGGCCAGCCCGAGCAACGCGCCCTTCAGCGGCCGCGCAACCTGTGTCTGCGCCCCCTCGACGGGGATATCCGCAGGCCATATGGCGGGTGCCAGCCGCCGGTCCGGTGCCACGGCATTCAGGGCCACAGCGCGGTCATCGGCGGTATAAAGCCCCGGCTTCAGATCCGGCCCTGCCGGCCCTGCGGCCAGCGTCTCGCCTGCGACACCGCCGGCGTTTTCGGCGGTCGAAAGCCGCCCGAACCCGTCAATCAGCTTTTGCGGCACCCATGTCGTGCCCGCCAGCTCGCCCGGATCGGGCTGCGCAGGACGGCTGGAAATAGCAAGACGTTCAAGCATTTGCGGGAAAAGTCCGGAAAGCGGAAGGGTAGACCATTCGGCATCCGCCGCCACATGGAACAGCACAAGCTGCCCGTCCCCCAGTCTGGAACGGGTCACCAAAGGCGTCCCGTCAGCCAGCGCGGCAATGGTGCGTGAAGCCAGATCCGGTGCCGGATCGGCCATCACCTGCGCCTTCACGGTCACATCGGACGGCACCGCCAGCCCCTCGAAGGGCGAACCGGCGGGAAACGGCGCAAGCTGGCGTGGCTGTCCCCAGCTCATCGTCCCCCCGATCGAGCGCCCGCCCGCCCGCAGATGCACCGGCAGAAGGGGGTCGCCGCTCAGATCGGCCGCGGCCATATGCGGCCCCGCAAAGCGTACCAGCAACCCGCCCTCCTCGACCCATTCGGCCAGACGGTCAGGAGCGGAAATCTCGGCCATATCGGCCAGAATGATCACATCGGGATTGGCCACCAGCACATCGTCCAGAGTGCCCTCGATCAGATCGGCGGTGGGCTTGAGAGCCTCACGCAGATAATGGGCAGGGTCCAGCAGCTCCAGCCCCTCGCGCGAATTGGTGCCCGACACCAGCGCCACCTTGCGCCGCTTGACCGCATCATCGGTCAGGCTCACCGCCCCTGCGGAACGGAGGCCCACCACGGCAAAACGGCTCACACGATTGCGCAGCTCGGGCGGCAGATCAAAGAGCGCCACGCCTGCTGCCCCCGCCATCGTGACCGGCACACGGGCCAGTTCCCGCTCGATCCCGTTAGGGTCGAGCCCGATGGCCGCGACCTCGATGGTCGCGGTCAGCGGGGCTTGCGACCTGACCGGAACCTCGACGCCACTGTCCCTGATCCGCGCAGGCCCAAGCGCGATCACCGGCACCTGAGACTGCCAGACGGTCAGCGGCCCGCGCGCCTGCAAGGCCTGCACCAATGCCGCGCGTCCGGCGCGGTCCAGCCCGTCCGAAATCCAGAGCGTCTCGAATTTTCCCTTCGGCAGGATCTTCGCCGGTTCGATATCCTGCGGCTCCCATGCCATAGGCTGCACGCCCGCCAGCCCCTGCGCCACGGTCTCGGCGCTCAGGAATGGCGGCGGCTCGGGCGGCGGGTCACTCAGCGAAATCAGCGCCACGGGCCGCCCGTCGGCCTGTGCCTGCGCCAGGGCCTGCGAGATCCGGTCCTGACGGCGGCTCCAGTCGCGCGCCGAGGCCCAGCTGCCATCGGTCAGAATGACCAGCGGCCCCGATGCGCCCTGCACCGACATCACGGGATGCAGCACCGGCCCCGCAAAACCGACAATCGCGGCAGCAACCGCCAGCATCCTGAGCGCCATCAGCCACCACGGCGTGCGCGCAGCCTGCACTTCCTGATCGGACAGCCCCAGAAGCAGTGCCACACCGGGAAACCGGCGGCGCACTGGCGCGGGCGGCGTGGCGCGCAGCACAAGATACAGCACCGGCAGGGCGACCAGCCCCAGCAACAGCCAGGGGGCGGTAAACCCGACGGGTCCAAGACCCCACATCAGCGCCCCCTTTCCAGCGCGGCATGCAGCCAAAGAAGCGCCGATTGCGCCGTCTCGCCGGTATGATGGGTTCCAAACTGCCAGCCCGCGGCCCGTGCCATCCGGGCCAGCCTGTCGCGCCGCTCGGCCAGACGCAAGCGGTAGCGCGCACGCAGATCACCGGCCTTACGGGTCTCGTGGCGCAGGCTCCCCGCCATCGATTCAAAAATCGTGCGGCCATCAAAGGGGAAATCCTCCTCGACAGGGTCCAGCACCTGCAGCATTACCCCCGTCACGCCGCGCTCCGAAAGGCGCCGCAGGCTTTCGGCCATACGTTGCGGATCGCCCAGAAAATCCGACAGGAAAACCACCTTCGATTGCGCCCGCACGGCAGAGGTCTCGGGCACGCCGTAATCATCCACCGCACCGGCCTGCGACATCATCTGCGCCAGCGTCATGATCTGCCCGCGCCCCGGCTTGGGGGTCACCAAGGCCCCCGTCAGCCCCACCCGCTCGCCCGAGCGGACCGACAGAACCGCCAGCGCCAGCGCCAGAAGCCGCGCCCGCGCGCCTTTTTCCGGTCGGGCATTGCGGCCGGTCCCGGCCCCTGTAAACTGCATCGACGCGGCATCATCCACCCATAGATGCAGCGTCTGCGCCAGTTGCCATTCGCGCTCCCGCACGAACTGGCTGTCCGAACGACCCGACCGCCGCCAGTCGATAAACCGTGCCTCGTCGCCGCTATGGACAGGGCGGTATTGCCAGAATTCCTCGCCCGTTCCCGCACGGCGCTTGCCGTGAAAGCCCATCTGCACCGTGCGCGCAAGCTGTTCTGCCGCCAGAAGCAGGGGCGGCAATGTCGCCGCCTGCTGGTCGGCCTCGCGCCGCAAGCCCAGCACGGGAGCCTGCGAAACGGGCGCTTTTGTCATCGGAGCTTTGGAGGCGTTCACGCCGCAACCTCTTTCGCGGCTCTGGACGCCACCTCCTGCGCCACATCGGCAATGATCTGCGTCAGGTCGTCACCACGCGCCCGCGCCGAAAAACTCAGCGCCATGCGGTGCACAAGAATGGGCTCGGCCAAGGCCAGAACATCCTCGACCGAAGGGGCCAGACGTCCCTGCATCAGCGCCCGCGCCCGCACCGTCAGCATCAAGGCCTGTGCGGCCCGCGGACCAGGCCCCCAGGACAGTCTGTCCTGTACCAGCGCCGAGGCATCGGGCTCATTGGGGCGGCAGGCGCGCACCAGATCAAGGATCATCTCGACAACCGAAGCCCCCACCGGCATCTGCCGCACCAGATTTTGCGCGCGCAGCAGCTCGTCGGGGGTGAACACCTCATGCGCCTCGCCCAGTTCGGCCCCCGTCGTGGCCAGCAGGATCGCACGCTCGGTTTCACGGTCGGGATAGACCACATTCACCTGCACCAGAAAACGGTCAAGCTGCGCCTCGGGCAGCGGATAGGTGCCTTCTTGGTCAATCGGGTTCTGGGTGGCCAGCACATGGAAGGGGCGGCCCAGCGGACGGCTTTCTCCGGCAATCGAGACCTCCTGCTCCTGCATCGCCTGCAACAGCGCCGACTGGGTGCGGGGGCTGGCGCGGTTGATCTCGTCGGCCATCAGAAGCTGGCAGAACACCGGCCCTTCGAGGAAACGGAACGCCCGCGCCCCGTCGGGGGCGGTCTCCAGCACCTCCGAGCCCAGAATATCGGCGGGCATGAGGTCAGGCGTAAACTGGATGCGGCTCGATTTGAGCCCCATCACGGTGGACAGCGTATCCACCAGCATGGTCTTGCCCAGCCCCGGCAGCCCCAACAAAAGCGCATGCCCGCCCGACAGCATCGCCGCCAGAACCAGTTCCACCACGCGCTCCTGCCCGATGAAACGCTTATTGATCGATTCCCTTGCCGCCATCAGCTTTGCGCCAAGGGTTTCAATTTCAGCGACAAGATCGGTAGGCTCGGTCATGACAATGCTCCGCGAAAAGTATTACATATAGAAAACCAGATTACGCCTCAAAACCAAATAGCTAATTCAAAGGCCCGCATGACACAGACACACAAGCCCGTGAAGGCCCCCACCGCCGACGGGCTGGCAGCAGCGGCCCGTCAGGCCACGCAGAAAGGCCCGCCGCCCGTGCATCTCTGGAACCCGCCCTTCTGCGGCGATCTGGATATAGAAATCCGGCGTGACGGGACATGGTTCTACCTTGGCACCCCGATCGGGCGCGAGGCTCTGGTCAGGCTTTTCGCCTCGATCCTCAAGCGCGAAGGCGACGCGTATTTTCTGGTCACTCCGGTCGAGAAAGTGGGCATCCGCGTGGTCGATACCCCCTTTCTGGCCGTCGATGCCGACGTGACCGGCACCGGCGAGACGCAGCAGATCCGCTTTACCACCAATGTCGGCGATACGGTCACCGCCAATGCCGACCATCCGATCCGCGTCACTCTCGACGCGCAGGGAGAGCCCTCCCCCTATGTACATATCCGGCGCGGTCTGGAGGCGCTGATCGACAGGAAAACCTTCTACAGGCTGGTTGACCTCGCCCAAAGCGGGAAACATGGTGAAGAGGACTGGCTGGGGTTGTGGTCGGAAGGCCGATTCTTCCCCATCATCCCCATGGCGGAGCTTTGAATGCCGAAATTTGCAGCCGATCTGGATCATCTCTTCTCTGACCGTCCGCTCATGACCCGGTTCTCTGCCGCGAAATCTGCCGGTTTCGATGCCGTCGAAATGCGCAGCCCCTATGATGCAGCGGCCCCCGATCTGCGCTATCAGCTGGTGATGAACGACCTGTTCTGGACCGGGCTGGACGCTCCGCCACCCAACTATACCGGCGGTCTGCCGGGCTATGCGGGGGTCGCGGGCCAAGAAGACCGCTTCCTGCGCGATCTCAAGCGGGCCCTGCGGGTGGCCGACGTGCTGAAATCCGGCTTCCTGACACTGCTGGCGGGACCCGAGGCGCAGATCGGCACCCTGATCGGCAATCTCAAGGCCGCCTGCAAAGCCCATCCGAAAGCGCGTTTCATGATCACCCCAGAGGGGGCGGGCAGCCTGCTGCCCGATCTGGCAAGCTGTGCCCATGTGCTTGCGGAAGTCGGCGGCAAAAACCTGTTACTGGCCGCTGATCTGCGCAGCCCCCTTGCTTCCGGCGAAGACCCGATTGCATGGATCACACCCTACCTGCCGCAACTTGGCCATCTCTGGCTGGCAGGGGCCGATGGGCACGAACCTGCGGGCGAGTCCCTTGATCTGGCGGGGCTTTGCGCCCATCTCGACGCGGGCGGTTATTCCGGCTATGTCTGCGCCAACTATACGCCGCGCGAGACCACCGAAGGCGGGCTTGCATGGCTGAGGCGCATCATAGGGGACACTCCCTCCGAGGAGCCCGCCCCCAAGAAGACACGGGGGCGACCCCGCAAGGCGAAAGGCTGAATTGCCATGATCAAGCAGGTGATCTGCATCAACTGGGGCACCAAATACGGTCCGCCCTTCATCAATCGCCTGTACGCTATGGTCGCGCGCAATATCACGCCGCCCTTCACCTTCACCTGCTTTTGCGACAACCCCGAGGGCATCCGCCCCGAGGTGAAAACCGAGCCCCTGCCCGAGATTCCGGTTGAAATCCCGAAGACCCGCAAGGGCATCTGGCCCAAGGCGCGCCTTTGGGGGCCGAAGCTGGGCAGCCTGACGGGCAATGTGCTGTTTCTGGATCTGGATCTGGTGATCACCGGATCGCTGGACGATCTCTTTACCTATGGCGACCCTGATGGCGTGGTGCTGTCGCGCAACCCCGCCAAACCCTTCGAGCGGCTGGGCCAGACCTCCTGCTTCCGCTTTCCGGTGGGCAAGCTCCTGCCCCTGCAAGAGACATTCTGTGCCGATCCTTTGGGCGTGGCCGAGGAATATGTCTATGAGCAGCGCTTTGTGACCCGTAATGCGCCGGGCGGCATCGACCTTTTCCCGAAGAACTGGGTGCAGCATTTCCGCTATCAATGCCTGCCGGTCTTCCCGCTGAACTGGGTGATGCCCGCGCGCAAACATCCCGATGCCCGCGTGGTGATCTTTCCGGGCGGGGTCTACCCGCAGACCGCCATCGAGGGCGGCTGGCAGGGGCGCGAGGGGTTTACCCTGCGCGACCATCTTGCCAATTTCCCCAACCGCCCCGAGAACGAGGGCTCGGCCTTCCGCTATCTGCGCCACTTCATGAAGCCTACGCCGTGGATCAAAGAGGCGTGGCGCGAATAGCACTCAGGCAGGGTGGGGATCGGGGCGGGCATCCGCACAGCCCAAAGCCGGGCTTTCGGGTTCAAGCGTCACATGGGCCAAGCCGAACCGTTCGACCAGCATCGCCTTGGCCCGCGCGATAACGGGCGCATATTCCACCCCTTCGGCCAGCACGATATGCGCCTCGCAAGAGGTACGCTTTTCATCGATCTGCCACAGATGCACATGATGGACCCCCGTCACGCCCTCGATCTGGCCCAAGGCTTCCTTGATCTCGGCGCTATCACGCGCGGCGGGCGCGCCCAGCATCAGGATGCTGGTGACGGGTTTCAGATCCGCGAAAATATGCCACAGAATGAAGACCGAGATCAGCACCGTCAGGATCGGGTCCACCAGCCGCCAGTCCCAGATCAGGATCACCGCACCGCCGATGATCACCGCAACCGAGGCCCCCGCATCCGCCAGATTATGCAGGAAGGCCGCGCGGATATTCAGGCTGTCTTTCGAGAGCTTGAAGGTCAGCGCAGCGGTGCCCAGATCAACGATCAGCGCCAGCCCTGCCAGAATCAGAACGGTCCAGCCCTCGACCTCGGGCGGGTCGATCATGCGCCCCACCGCCTCGGCCAGCAGCCAGATCGAGATCAGGATCAGTGCGATATAATTGGTGAAAGCGGCCAGCACCTCGGCACGAGACCAGCCGAAGGTCATACGCGCATCATGGCCCCGCCGCGCCAGCCTGCGCGCGCCAAAGGCAAGGATCAACGCCGCCGCATCCGAGAAGTTATGCACCCCGTCGGCCACCAGCGCCATCGAGCCTGCCAGCGCCCCGCCCACGACCTGTGCAACCGTCAGCGCCATATTGATCGCCACCGCCCAGACCACGGCACGGTCACCGCTGTTCGGGTCCAGATGATGGTGGTGGTGATGGTGGTGATCATGCGGCATGGGTGGCCTCCCTTTGGGACCACCCTAGCGCGGGGCTGGCGGCTGCACAGCCAGCCCTTACGTCACGGTCGCGTGATCAATGCGCCTCGGCCCAGGAAAGCCCCTGCCCCGCATCGACAATCAGCGGCACATCAAGCTTCACCGCAGGCTCGGCGGCGCCTTCCATGACCTCGCGGGCGGTGGCGATCAGCCGGTCCACATCAGCCTCGGCCACCTCGAAGATCAGTTCGTCATGGACCTGCAGGAGCATGGTCGCATCAATGCCCTTGATCGCATCGGGCATGCGCACCATCGCGCGGCGGATAATATCGGCAGCCGCCCCCTGAATAGGCGCGTTGATGGCGGCACGTTTGGCAAAGCCCGCCCCCGGCCCTTTGGCATTGATCTCGGGGGTGTTGATCCGGCGACCGAAGAGCGTTTCGACATAGGCGTGCTCTTTGGCGAAGGCCGTGGTGTACTCCATATATTGGCGGATGCCGGGGAAACGCTCGAAATAGCGGTTGATGAATCCCTGCGCCTCGGCGCGGGGAATGCGCAGGTTGCGCGCAAGACCGAAGCCCGAGATGCCATAGATGACGCCGAAGTTGATCGCCTTGGCCTGACGGCGGATCATCGGGTCCATGCCCTCGACGGGGGTGTTGAACATTTCCGAGGCGGTCATTGCGTGAATATCCACGCCCTCGCGGAAGGCCTGTTTCAGCGCATCGATCTGCGCCACATGAGCCAGAATCCGCAGCTCGATCTGGCTGTAGTCAAGGCTGACGATCCGGCGGCCCTCGGGGGCGACAAAGGCCTCGCGGATGCGGCGACCCTCATCCGAGCGCACGGGGATGTTTTGCAGGTTCGGGTCGGTCGAGGCCAGACGCCCCGTATTCGCCCCCGCAATGGAATAGGACGTATGCACGCGACCCGTCTCGGGGTTCACATGGGTCTGCAGCGCGTCGGTATAGGTGGATTTCAGCTTGGAAATCCCGCGCCAGTCCAGCACCGCCGAGGCGAGTTTCGCGGCCGCGGGGTTGCGGTCTTCCATCGTCGAGACGTCTTCGAGCACATCGGCGCCCGTCGAATAGGCGCCGGTCTTGCCCTTCTTGCCGCCTTCGACGCCCATCACATCAAAGAGGATCTCGCCCAGCTGTTTCGGGGAGCCCACGTTGAATTTCTGGCCTGCGATCTCGGTGATCTCGTCTTCCAGCTGCGCCATTTTCTGGGCAAAGACATTGGACATGCGCGCCAGCACCGAGGCATCGACCTTCACCCCCGCCATTTCCATATCGGCCAGAACCGGCACAAGCGGGCGTTCTTCGGTTTCATAGATCGTGGTGGCCTTTTGGGCATGAAGCTGCGGCTTGAACAGTTGCCACAGGCGCAGGGTGATATCGGCGTCTTCGGCGGCATAGGCCACGGCCTTATCAAGCGGCACCTTGTCGAAGGTGATCTGCGATTTCCCCGAGCCGATCAGATCCTTGATCGGGATCGGCTGGTGGCTGAGATAGCGGTCCGACAGCGTATCCATCCCGTGGCCATGCAGACCGGCGTGGAGGGAATAGGACAGAAGCATCGTATCCTCGATCGGCGCCATGCGGATTCCATGGCGGGCGAGGATCTTGAAGTCATACTTCATGTTCTGCCCGATCTTGAGGATCGAGGGGTCTTCCAGCACGGGTTTCAAGAGCGCAAGCGCCTCTTGCAGGCCCATCTGTTCGGGCACAAGCTGCGCGCCACCGAAGAGGTCATCGCCACCCTCGGTATGGCCCAGCGGCAGATAGGCGGCCTCATTGGGTTCAATCGCCAGCGAAACGCCAACCAGATCGGCTTGCATCTCGTCAAGCGAGGTCGTCTCGGTATCGATGGCCAGCCAGCCACGCGCGCGGGCTTTATCAAGCCATTTGGCAAGCGTCGCGGCATCCTTGATATGGACGTAGTTTTCGGGGGTGAAGGGGGCCGCCTCAACGGGGCTTCCCCCCGCCTCGGCGGCCCCGCCCGTGGCTTTCGCCACGGGCTCTGGCGCGGGCGGCGGCGTGGTGCCGGATTTCTCGGCAACGCGGCGGGTGAGCGTGCGGAATTCCATCTCGTTGAGGAATTTCATCAGGGTTTCCGGCTCGGGGTCGCGGACCTCAAGGTCGTCCAGCGTGAAATCAAGGGGGGTCTGGGGGTCCAGTGTCACAAGCTGTTTCGACAGGCGGATCTGGTCGGCATTGTCGATCAGGGTCTGGCGGCGCTTGGGCTGTTTGATTTCACCCGCCCGTTCCAGCAGCGTTTCCAGATCGCCATATTCATTGATCAGAAGCGCCGCCGTCTTGATGCCGATCCCCGGAGCGCCCGGAATATTATCGACCGAATCGCCCGCAAGCGCCTGCACGTCGATCACCTTATCGGGGGCCACGCCGAATTTCTTCTCGACCTCTTCGGGGCCGATCTGGACGTTCTTCATCGGATCCAGCATCTCGACCCCGCCGCCGACAAGCTGCATCAGGTCCTTATCGGAGCTGAGGATCGTCACCCGACCGCCTGCTTCGCGCGCCTGACGGGCAAGGGTGGCGATGATGTCATCTGCCTCATAGCCCGCCAGTTCCTTACAGGCGATATTGAAGGCCTCGGTGGCCGCACGGGTCAGCGGGATCTGCGGGCGCAGGTCCTCGGGCATGGCCTCGCGATTGGCCTTATACTGGTCATAGAGGTCATTGCGGAAGGTATGGCTGCCCTTATCGAAGATCACCGCCACATGGGTCGGCGCATCCGCGCCCTTGGCCTCTTCGACATATTTGAACAGCATATTGCAAAAGCCCGACACCGCTCCGATCGGTAGCCCGTCGGATTTGCGCGTCAGCGGCGGCAGCGCATGATAGGCGCGGAAGATAAAAGCCGATCCGTCGATCAGATGCAGGTGGCACCCTTTGCCAAAACCTTCCGCCATATGCTTCCCTCCGGTCAGCTTTTACATACCTGTATTTCGAGACGTTCTGCCATGATCCGCCGGTTTCTTCCAGTTCTACCGGGACTTTCTTTTCCCCCTCGGACAAGCAAGCCGCCCGACGTCTGACCGGGTTACCGACAACCTTGCCCGAAGGGAGATACCCCTGCGAACTCTCCGAGGACACGACCAGTTACCCTATGGGATGCGCCTCTATCGGAGAGAAAGGGGATTGGTGAAGTGACCGTGGTTCAGGACGCGGCGCATAGGGATCTGCGCGGCCGGATCCATTACAAGACCCTGTTTCATTACAAGACCTTCTACAGGCACATGGGCGCAACGCCAGTGACATGAGCCAGCCGATGTGGCCCGTGAGACCAGCAGACCGCACAGATCCTGTTCGCCGATCAGGGCGCCTATACCGGCATCCCCCCACGGATAGGGCCGGACAGGGCGCCGGCAGATGTCCTGATGGGCGCGAAGTGCAGATCCGGAACCGGTCCGGTACTCACATTGCTGAATACGTCGCGCACAAATATGGCAGCCCGCCTCTGCGCTGCGATCGGGCTGAAATCCCGATTTTGCAACTCTCAGGCGGCTTCATCCGATGCACCGGCCAGCATCTCGCGACTGACAAACTCCAGAAAGCGGCGCCAGGCTGTTTCATAGGCCTCTGTCCAGTCGCGCCCCAACTGGATCGCCAGAGTCGCCACAAGGGCCTCTATCACGGCGGGATAATGTTCGGCCCGCACCCCGTGCCCGCGATGGTCACGCCCCAACTGGCGCAATGCCCGTGACAAGTCTTCGGGCGCGTTTTCATAAGACAGCAAAAGCTGCAGCGCCCCCGCAAACTTATCGGCCTGACGCGCGATAGATCTGGGGAAAAGCGGCTCCATCTCCGGATGGCGGGTCAGAAGATAAAGGTAGAAATCCTGCAAAAGGCAGGGCCTGCGCAAAAGCGCCTTTGCGTAGCTATCGCGAATAAGTGCAGTCAGGCCCTTGTCCAGCACGATCCTTCCCTCCGAAACGTGACGCAACGGTAGGAAGAATAGCTTAACAGGGGCCTAATCGCGATGCGGGCATTGGTTCAAATTGAATCAACCCGCAGGGTCAGTGCCCCGTCTTGGCATGCGCGCGGTCGATTACATATTTCTTGTCGCAATATCCGCATTCGACAAAGCCGGTTTCGGGCGGAATGGCCAGCCAGACACGCGGATGCCCCAAAGCCCCCACGCCGCCATCACAGCACACTTTCCACGTCGTCACGATTTCGGTTTCAGGGGCTTCCGGCACAGAAGGGGTCGGGGTAGCGGCAGTCTGGGTGGTGGCGGTCATCGGTGGCTCCACTATATTAGGGACAGGCAGCAAGCGCCCGGGTTCGGGCCCATGATACAGCAATGCGAAAAGGACCGGCAAGTGGCAGGATCGGCAATCGAGATCAAAGGTTTACGGAAAACTTACGCAGGCACGCGCCATGCGCCCCCGAAAGAGGCGCTGAAAGGGCTGGACCTTGATATTCCCGAAGGCTCGATCTTCGGACTGCTCGGGCCCAATGGCGCGGGCAAATCGACCACGATCAATATCCTCGCAGGGCTTGTGCGTAAAAGCGCAGGTCAAGTGAAAATCTGGGGCTTCGATCAGGATGAGAATCCCCGCCAGTCGCGGGCGGCCATCGGCGTGATGCCGCAGGAAATCAACATGGACCCCTTCTTCAAACCGCGCGATCTGCTGGAACTGCAGGCAGGGCTTTATGGTGTGCCCAAAGCCGAGCGCTGGACCGACGAGATCCTCGAACTGGTGGGACTGTCGGATAAAGCGGAAACCTATGCCCGCAGCCTTTCGGGCGGGATGAAACGCCGTCTGCTCTTGGCCAAGGCATTGGTCCATCGCCCGCGGATTCTGGTGCTGGACGAACCGACAGCGGGGGTGGATATCGAACTGCGCAGCATGCTGTGGCGCAATGTCCGCAAGCTGAACGAACAAGGCATGACGATCATCCTGACGACCCATTATCTGGAGGAGGCGCAGGAGATGTGCGACGAAATCGCCATCATCAATCATGGTGATCTGATCATACGCGACAGGACCGAGGCCCTGCTGGCACAGATGGACGCCAAAACCATGCTGATCACCCCAATGGGCGACGCCCCCGACATCACCCTGCCCCAAGGCGTGCAGCTGACCCGCCGCGAAGACGGGCTGCTGGCCTTCGACTACAACCGCCACAAGACCTCGGCCAATGCCATCC